>CAZRPI010000079.1:0-8364 GCA_964601865.1 uncultured Pelobacter sp.
CCACAACTGCGGCTGCGCGGAATGATTGATAGCCGCCAGGACATACATGAGACCATCTGAAGTCGAGAGGATTTTGCGCCGCGCAGGAAAGGCCACTACCAGGGTCTTTTCCCACAGGGAGGCGCGCTCCCCTTTGATGACAAACGCTTCCGCCGCGAGCCCCTCAGGCACTTCGACGGTTGTGGCTCCCGATATTGATGGCATGATAATGGATTCCATAAGAAAACCTCATTACTGAGTGTAGCCAGACGCGCCTCCCCGGCGAAGAGGCGCGCTCCGTTTCGTGTCTTGACGCCACACGCGGTTACGGCAAGTTTATTGCATCAGAACGACAGTTTCACCCCGCCGTATGCCGCGATCCTGGAAGCGCCATAGCCCTTGACTTCCTCGTAATTCCTGTCCAGCAGATTGTCAACTCTGCCGAAGATCTGGAAGTTTTTGCAGATATCGTACGAGGCCGCCAGGTTGACCACCACATAGTTCGGCATTTTTACCCGCGTTCCCGTCCAGCCGACATAGTAATTGTCCGCCCTGGTTCCCACATAGATGATATTCACATTCAGATTCGCGTTTTTCAGGAAGTTGTAGTTGACATCGAATCCGAATTTGTTCTTGGGCCGGCGTAAAAGTTCAAGGCCGGTCGAGCCGTCCCTGGTTTTCATCCAGGTGTACGACCCCTGCAGCGTAAGAGCGGACAGCGGCTTGACCGTTACGCTAACCTCGACCCCCTTGGTCCTTGCCCTGGAAATGTTCTCGTACTTGTTCAGGGGACTGTTGAACGAAATCAGGTTATCGAAATCATTGTCGAAATATGTGGCGCCGAAGGTGGCGTTGAGCGCCGGTACGTTCTGCTCGAACCCCGCGTCCCAACCGGTGCTCTTTTCCGGTTTCAGATTCCTTTCGCCATAGTTGGAGTACAGTTGATAGAGGGACGGCGCCTTGAAGCCCGTTCCATAGCTTCCCTTGAAGGTCGTGCCGGTTTCTTTGACGGTATACGCGGAGGTGAAACGGTAAGTGGCCTTTTCCCCGAACTGGCTGTGGGAATCGACCCTGACTCCCATGGTGGTGAACCAGCGATCCCACAGGCTGATCCGGTCCTGGATGTATCCGCCGGTAAGGCTGGCGTGTTGCTCCCTCCATATGCTGTCATAAGGTCCCCAGGCGCTCTCGGAATGGTAGTCGGAATTGGCGTATTCTTCCTTCCGCTCCAGTCCGAAGGTCAGGGTATTGGTTTTGTGCAGATTGAGGATGTGCTGCCAGTCCACCTTGACCGTCTGTCCGTGGTAGTTGTATTTCTCCAGATCGGAGGGATGGCTCGCGTCGAAGGGATTGTCGCCGTTCCGGTCAAGATTGTTGAACGATACTCCCAGCTTCTGAATCCAAAAATCATTGAACAGTGATAGATCCGCCTGGGCCCTGAACGAGACCTGCTCACTTGTCACATGGTGATTCGGATCGTCCTGGCCTGACCCGCCCCCATTATCCAGTTCAGCTCTGCTCTGCAGATAGTTCAGCATCAGATCGACATTCAGGTTTTTAAGAGGAGTGAGACCGACGCGGGCATTGAGGGATGTCCTCCCATAACCGTCCTTTTCCCTGTTGCCGTAATCGCTGTCCGCGACCGAGAAACCGCCCGTATCCAGCCTGGATACGCCGAGCGAATAATTGACGGCATCGGTCCCACCGCTGATACCGGCCTTTTCCCGGGACGTGTAGTAGGTGCCTCCCTCGGCGGAGACAAATCCTTTAGGATTGCCCTTGCCCCGTTTGGTGATGATATTGATGACGCCTCCCATGGCGCTGGAGCCGTACAGGGTACTCTGGGGACCACGCAAGATTTCGATCCGCTCCACGTTGTCCGTGCTCAGATTGGCAAAATCAAGTTCACCTCCAATTGTGGATGGATCATTCAATTCCACCCCATCCAGCAGCACCAGAGTTTGCCAGGGATTGGAGCCACGCAGGTATACGTTTGTCAACTGTCCCGGCCCCCCTGTCCGCACCACATCCAGCCCCGGCACTGAGCGCAGCAGCTCCAGCACGCTCGCTTTCTTACTCCTCTCGATTTCCTTTGACGTGATGACCGTGATCGAGCTGCCCACCTCGTCGATGGGCGTTTCATAGCGGTTTGAGGTAACTACCATGGGCTCCAGAGCGGTATCGCCGGGGTCAGTAACGCCTCCGTTCTGCTCCGCATAAAGGGGCGAAGCGGTGATGTGGCCCAGTATGAGCGCATTGCAGAGTGACAGAACAACAAGCGGATGTTTCATGTTTTCCTCCCTCGGGAATGATGATGCTCCGGAACAGCTCTTCCGGCTCAGGGCTGCCTACTCGCCGGTCTTCCCGTCATGGTATGGTCCATGACAGTGACTGTTCCCCCGCTTCCACATCAGAGTTCCCTCCAATGCAAAAACGGGATTCGGCTTTCGTTCCCTTTACGGCTGCGGGGCAGCGCGGGTCTTTCACCCGCTTCCCTTGTTCCGGGCGGTATTGGCATTACATATGATGTAAACCTGAAAAAGGCAGCCTCACGCGAAGCCGCGAAGAACGCGAAGGAAAAACAAGAAGTAGTCAAATCAAGCCATTCATCCGGCTGGTGATCAACACTGTTCCGCGTCTATTGGAATTTCTTTGCGTCTTTGCGTCTTTGCGTCTTCGCGTGATCAAATGCCGTTTCTCGGGAAAATTTCTGGTCCGGCAGTAGAGAGTTGCCAGTACACCCTCATCCGCGCGGATCACTCCTCCAGCTCAAACCTGACCGGAAGCAGCGCCCTGCAGGGTATCGACCGGCCGTGGCGCACGGCTGGCCTGTATGTGGACGCCCGGACGGCTGCCAGCGCGGCCTCGTCGAAGCCGTACCCGGCATTTTTCACGACCTCCGTTCCCGTGAGATGCCCGCTTCCGTCCAGGTGCAGTCGCAGCAGGACCGTGCCCTCCTTTCCGATGCGCCGGGCAAACGGCGGGTAAACGGGAGAAACCCTGGTCGCGAACGAGGGGCCTCCGGGAGCTCCCAGCACACCATCCACCGGCCCGCTCGATCCGTCACCGTGTCCTTTTCCGTTGCCGCTTCCTCCTTTCCCGGCACCGTCTCCTCCGTATCCCGCGCCATGTCCGCTGCCCGCGCCGTTGCCGCCGGCATCCAGCCCGGCCGGGCCGTGGGAAGAAACGCCCGAACCGCCACCTTCCCGCGCCGCCGTCGTTACTCCCCCGGACAGGCTTCCAATGCCGTTTGCCTGGCGCTTTGCCGGTTCCGGCGAAGGATGGGCGGTCGTTGCCGCCCTGCGTTCCGGTCCGGCGGATGCCGCGCTGGCGGGATGGCGTTCCGGTTTGCGTTTTTCCCGGCGGGGCGCTGCCGGCCGGGCATGGAGTTGCGGCGCCTGTTTGCCCCGGACTCCGTCTCCCGGCCCGGCATTTCCGTCTCTCCCTCCGGTTCCTGGTAAGGCCGGACCGGAACCGATCAGATCCACCATGATGAGGTCGCTCAAACCGGGAGTCGACGGAACGCAGCAGACGCCGAGCAGCGCCAGATGGAACACCGCCGAGAGCAGCAGCGGCCACAGGCTTCCCTCGCCCCCCAGACGCGCCGCGATGGTCCGGACTGCAACAGCTTTTTGCCGGACCGGCGCCGGCAACGAAGCTGCTGTCGCCCTGCCTGCCGCCACCCCTCGGATCATGAGGATCTTCCCGCGCATCACCGCATCTCCCCGCAACGATCCAGTTCCGCCATACCCTCCGGTATCCTGGGGCCGGGGCGGTAGAGAGCATCGTCCAGATAACAGACCCGCCCCTTCCGAACCGCCTCAAGATTGTTCAGTTTCTTCAGCAGTTCACCGGCAATTCTTTTCATGCCGGCGTGTCCGTTGCCGATGAGAATCAGGTCCGGCGCCCGCCCCAGCACCGTCTCCAGGGAGAGTTGCGGGTAGGCGGCCCTGGCGTCGGAAACGATGTTGGTCCACCCCTTCAGTTTCATGGCGTCGTCCAGGAGGCTTCCGGGACCCGCAACCACGAGAGGGCTGGGCCAGATGACGAAAAGCGCTTTCCGGCGCCTGTCGGTGAACATACGCGATTTCCTACGCTCCTGCGCTCCGGCATGCCTGACCGCCGTTTCAATCTTCTGCGCGAGGGAGTCGGCGGCAATCGCCGCGCCAAGAACCCGCCCCATCTCCCGGATGCCGGCGGGAAGCTCGTTCAGGCGTTTCGCCCTGAACACGTACGTTCTGATCCCCAGACCACTGAGGCGGTCGGCCACGGCTTTCGGGTTGCCGTCGGTGTTCATGACCACGATGTCCGGTTTCAGGGCGACGATCGCCTCGATGGAGGGATTGGACATGCCGCCGATTTTCACCCTGGCGCGAGCTTCGGCCGGCCGGTCACAGACGTTCGTTACCCCCACCACCCGGTTGCCCAGGCCGATGGAGAACAGGATCTCAGTCATGGCGGGGGCGAGGGAAACGATCCGGCCAGGCGGATGGCCGGAGACGCAGAAGACCGGCCCGCTCCAGCCGCAGAGAAAGATGAGGCAGAAGATCAATGCTCGCATGGCGTCACCCGCTGGGTTTCGAGCTCCGCGCATAGTGCCCGGACCACTTGGCTTCGCAGCTTCTCAAGGCGTCCGTTTTCCAGCAGAAACGGGTCGAGTGTGGTCCGGAACTGGTGGGGAACACCGCTTTGCCGCAGCAACTCGGCGCTTTGTCTGGCCGCTTCGCCGCTTCCCGCTACCCCGGTGATCCGTTCGTACTCGTCAAATGGCGCTTTGAGGTCCATGCCGACCCAGTCGAGGAGCGGCAGACACTCCCGGAGCCGCTCCGGGTATGGCCCGGAAGTGTGCAGTCCCACCTTGAAGCCCATATCACGTATTGATTTGATGGCATCGGGGAGCCTTGCCTGCATCGTCGGCTCCCCGCCGCTGAAGACCACGGCGTCCAGCAGGCCGAAGCGTCCGCGCAGCAGCGCCTCGATCTCCTGCCAGGGCACAACCTCACTGCTCATGGCGGGAATGAGGTGTGGGTTGTGACAATAGCCGCATCGCCAGGGACACCCCTGGCAGAAAAACACCGCCGCCAGCTTGCCGGGATAGTCGATGGTGGTGAAGGGGACGAACCCTCCGATTTCAAGCATTGCGGCAATCAGCTTCCGGCGGTTCCCGGAAAAAGCGGCGTTCGGCATGCTCGGCCCGCTTGCCGGTATTGAAGGAGGTTACCGGCCGGTGGTATCCCATGACTCTGGTCCAGACCTCGCACGGCTGGCGCATCTCCTGGGGAATGTCAGCGGTTGTTTTATGCTCGTCGTTCATGCGTTGCTCCTTTCGTGGTGTAATTTCCGCTCAAGCTCACGGTCGCACAGCGGGCAGAACTGGTGTTCCCCACTGAGATAGCCGTGGCGCGGGCAGATGGAAAAGGTGGGGGTGACGGTGATGTAGGGAAGCCGGAACCGCTCCAGGGAGCGGCGCACCAGGATTTTGCAAGCTTCGGCGGAAGAGACCCGTTCTCCCAGGTAGAGGTGCAGCACCGTACCGCCGGTATACTTGCTCTGTAATTCCTCCTGACACTGGAGCGCCTCGAAGGGGTCGTCGGTGAACCCGACCGGCAACTGGGTTGAGTTGGTGTAGTAGGGAGCATCGGCGGCGCCGGCCTGGATGATGCCGGGAAAGCGCTTCCTGTCCTCCCTGGCGAAGCGGTAGGTAGTTCCTTCCGCCGGGGTCGCCTCCAGGTTGTACATATGGCCGGTCTCCTCCTGAAAGCCGACCATCCGTTCCCGCAGGTGATCCAGCAGTTTCACGGCCAGCCCGTGACCGCGGGGAGTGGTGATATCCTCTCCGTCGTTGGTAAAGTTGCGGATCATCTCATTGACACCGTTAATGCCGATGGTTGAGAAATGGTTGCGCAGGGTACCCAGATAGCGCCGGGTATAGGGGAAGAGTCCGTTGTCCATGTGCCGCCGGATCACCTTGCGCTTGATCTCCAGGCTGTTGCGCGCCTGGGACAGCAGCGAGTCGAGGCGCCGGAACAGCGCCTCTTCGTTGCCACGGCTCAGATAGCCGAGCCGGGCGCAGTTGATGGTCACCACGCCGATGGAACCGGTCTGCTCGGCGGAGCCGAACAGGCCGTTCCCGCGCTTCAGCAGTTCACGCAGATCAAGCTGGAGGCGGCAGCACATGGAGCGGACCATGTTGGGTTTAAGCTCTGAATTGATGAAATTCTGGAAATAGGGAAGACCGTACTTGGCGGTCATTTCGAAGAGGCGCTCGGCATTTCCGCTCTCCCAGGGGAAGTCGGAGGTAATGTTGTAGGTGGGGATGGGAAAGGTGAAAACCCGGCTCCTGGCGTCGCCGGTGGTCATCACTTCGATATAGGCCCGGTTGATCAGGTCCATCTCTTGCTGCAGGTCGCCGTAGGTAAAGGACATTTCCTCGCCGGCGATGACCGGGACCTGGTCCCGCAGGTCTTCCGGGCAGGTCCAGTCGAAGGTCAGGTTGGTGAAGGGGGTCTGGGTTCCCCAGCGGGAGGGGACGTTGAGATTGAAGATCAGCTCCTGGATATTCTGCCTGACCTCATCGTAGGAGAGCCGGTCCCTGCGCACGAAGGGGGCCATGTAGGTGTCGAAGGAGCTGAAGGCCTGGGCACCGGCCCACTCGTTCTGGAGCGTGCCGAGGAAATTGACGATCTGTCCCACGGCGCTGGACATATGTTTCGGCGGCGATGCCTCGACCTTGCCCGGAACACCGTTGAAGCCTTCGCTGAGCAGCATCCTCAGGGACCAACCGGCGCAGTAGCCGGAGAGCATGTCCAGGTCGTGGATGTGAATATCGCCGCTCCGGTGGGCTTCGCCCAACTCCGGGGGGTAGACATGATTCAGCCAGTAGTTGGCGGTCACCTTGCCGGAAACGTTCAGGATCAGGCCGCCCAGGGAATACCCCTGGTTGGCGTTGGCATTTACTCTCCAGTCGGTCCGGTCCAGGTATTCGTTCATGGATGCAGCCACGTCCACCACCGTTGCCGCGTCGCCGCGCAGCCTGCTGTGCTGCTCGCGGTACACCGCGTAGGCACGCATGGTGGCAAAATGGTTGGCGGAGATGAGAGTCTGCTCCACCACGTCCTGGATCTGTTCCACCTGTGGAGTGCGGCCGGAGAAGCGGTGGCGGAGCACCTTGATGGCCTGGCGGGTGAGGAGGGCGGCCTCGTCACGGTCGAATTCGCCCGTGGCCTGTCCGGCCCTGAGGATGGCCGATTCGATCCTGTCGGGGTTGAAGGGTACGGCGACGCCGTCGCGTTTCAGCACGTTCGCCGGAATAGGGGGAACAGCCAAGGGATAGCTAGCAAGCGCGGGGTCGGGCATGACGGATTCCTTTTCCTCGTGGAATACTGCCGGGGAAGGAGGAAATCCGGGGACCGCTGGTTGTGGTCTTCAATGAAAAAAGTCCGCGTGCCGGATGGCATGCGGACTTTCCGTATTCAAGAGTCCATGATTGTCAGCGTTCCACTCTCCCAGTCCCCCGGGAAGTTTGTCAGTGGCAGGGATCATGGCAGGTCTTCTGGCTCGCGAGTCATCCTCCGGGCGCCTTCCCGGTGTTGCCACCAGTGGCGTAATGCCCTTCGTCATCGCTTACAGCGGCGGGTCCGCGGGGGACTCTTTCCAGACGGAAATACACCCCTCTTCCCTATCAAGCCCTTCCGGGCACCGTGATCCGTATTCAATGGTTCCGCCAAGTGCGGCGGATATGTCAATGGCAGGCTATCCAAACCGGCCGGCTCTGTCAAGCTGATATTTGAATTTGCATCGCGCCGGCTCTGTCATACCAAAAAAAGAACGTTCAATGCGTCCTACATCAGTCCTTCCAGGACATTCAACTGTTCGATTGAAAAGGTTCCGTGTTCACGACGGCAGAGACAGGAGCCCGAACAGTAGTGATATGCTCCATAGACCAACTCATCCTCGACTATCTGGATGGAAAAACCATTGTCCCTGACTATGACTGAATAACCTGAATCCGCGCCCGCGGCACAAAACTCTTTACCACAATAGTCACAGATCAATTTACCAAGGCCCGTCCTGTTCCTGCGATCTTCGCCATCATATTTGTTGCCGTTACCCGCGCACCGCAACCGATCATATCCTACCCGGACCCAGCCATCGGAGCGCAGGAAAGACCGGATTCCCTGATTTTTCAGCAGCACATTCAATTCATCCGCTCCCACCACGTCAAATGTACCGTCCGTCAGAACAACCGCTATTTTCATCGGATCCGTACCCCCTGGATCAATATTAGTGACCCGTATATTTCTGAAACGGTCATTATTGATACCAGACTAATTTGGCGCCATCAAACATTTTAATGTTTTCAATCAACTCCATACCGCGCGCTCA
>CAZRPI010000079.1:8464-17284 GCA_964601865.1 uncultured Pelobacter sp.
AGCCTTCCACGATCCCCGTCGCCAGATGGATCGGCTGCAGCAGAAGCAGGAATGCGGACAGCGGCATCTCGATGATCCCGGACAGGTACGTTTCCACGGCAACGCACAACGCCCCCAGTTGCAGGCCGATAATGGCCGGAAGCATGATGGCGGCCGCCAGCCGCCACTTGTCTGGCTTTTTGCCGAGCATCGTCCGAAACAGGGGATAGGCCGCGAACATGGTGATGAACGCCATGTTGAAGATGTTGCATCCCAGGGCCAGCAGGCCGCCGTCGCCGAAAAACAGGGCCTGCACCACCAGCACCGACGCCAGCGTGAGAAACGCGGCGTAAGGCCCCAACAGGATCGCCAGCAGTAACCCGCCGCACAGATGCCCGCTTGACCCGGTCCCCGGAACCGCGAACGTGAACATCTGCGCCGCAAAGACGAATGCGCCCAGAACCCCCATCAGCGGCGTCCTGGCGTTGTCCTCCTCAGATTTAACCTTCGCGGAGCAGTAGGCGATTGTCCCCGCGCTCACCCCCCACATCGTCACCCCAACGGCCGGCGACAACAAAGCATCAGCCATGTGCATGCAATAGTACCCCCTTTCTTTCGCCTTTATCGTCCCCACCGGATGCGGGGAGCAACAGAATAGTTGCACGTTTATTTTATTCGTGCAACTATGCTGTTGCACATTTTTTTTGTTCGTGATACTTTGCCGACCCGAAGCCGGATCAGCCTTTAATCCGCAACAAAGGAAGACAACATGGAAACAGGCGCAAACAGCCAATGTTATCCGCTGGAAACAAATGGTTACGAAAATATTATCAAACCGGGATTCAGCAGGTTTTTCGGTTCTTCCTTCCTCTTCCACCTGTTCCTGGTCTCCAGTTTCATGGTCGTGGAGAGGCATATGAGCGTCACTCCATCCTACACGATGCCGATGGATATCGAAATTCATGACATGGAGATGAAAAAGAGCGAACCGCCACCGGCCGGACCGATAAAGAGGTCCATGCCCGCGCCGGCGAAACCTCAGGTCGCTCGCTTCGTCCCGCCGCAGCCTGCGACGTCCCGGATTGAGACCAGGCAGACGCAGACGCCAACTCCGCAAGTTGTGCAACCGGCCTCGGCCAGCGCCGACGCGGCGCCGGTGTACGCTCCCTCCGCGCCGGCTGCAACCCAGGTTTCAGGCCCGGCCGTCCCCGGTTACGGCGGAACGGGCACCGCATCCGGGTCGGGAGGAGGATCTTCTTCCGGCGGCGGAAACGGCAAGATTCAGGATCTGAGCTTCGGCAGCGGCAACGGCCCCTCGTTTGTCAGCAGAGCGCCAGTGCACTACCCCCTGGCGGCACGAAGAATGGGAAGAGAAGGCAAGGTCGTGCTCCGTCTGACCCTGGATGACAGGGGAAAACTCCTCAAGGTGGATGTCCTGGAAAACCCCGGCTACGGCTTTGCCGACGCTGCGGTAGAAGCCATAAAAAAGTCCCATTTTTCTCCCGGGCGCAGCAATGACAAACCTGTGGCCTGCCGCGCCCGTCTGCCCATCCGTTTTACCCTGCAGGAAGGTTAAGCGTTCCACCCATCTTTCTTCGTTTAACTTTGTGACATCACCGCCGGACATTTATTGCTGTTTTGATGACGTTGAATTCATTTCAGGAGGGTATTCATGCGGAATCTCGCGAAGGTCTGCGCCCTTTCGCTTCTGGGGAGCGCCGTTCTCTTCTCCAGCGCCGGAGCGGCAGAAACGGCTTCCGGGGAAAAGTCGGAAGACGCAAAGATGGACGAAATCGTAGTCACGCCAAAGGGAAAAATCGCCGACGAGGTAACCAGGGCCCCGGCGGTGGTTGAGACCCGGACCGCGGAGGAGCTCAAGCGGATCAACAAGGTGGATTCGTCCGATGTCTTCAGGAACATGCCGGATGTCTTTGTCAGAAAAATCTATCCCGGCTCCACCAACAGGCCTTTGTCAATCCGAGCCAACCCTGATGCCATGTCAGCGCACACCTTGGTGTTTGTGGATGGAATCAGTATCAGCGATTTTACGTCATCGGTAAACACCAGCGGTCCCAAATGGCAAATGGTTGCTCCGGACGAGATCGAACGGGTTGATGTGATATACGGCCCCTTCTCAGCCGCTCTCAGCGGCAATGCCCTAGGAGGCGCGGCGCTGATCACCACCCGTTACCCCCAGAAACGAGAAATTAGCTTAGAGTCCGGCTACACCTATCAGCACGCGAAAGAGTACAAAACCAACGATGATGAGCATGGCTATAACCCCCACGTCAGCTATGGCAACAAGTTTGGTCCCCTTTCTCTAATGCTTTGGTATGATCGGCTCGCAACCAGTGTACAACCGATTTCCTACATGACTCAACTCGCCTCCTCCGGCACGCCCGGAACGGGAACCGGCGCGAGCGGTCAAGTTACTGATAAGGATCCACAGGGGAAAACGCGTTACATCTTCGGCTCCACCGGAAGCACCTATGTGGTCAACAACACGACCAAACTGAAACTAGCCTATGACCTGCCGGAAGACTCACAGCTCCGTTTCAATTTTGTATTCTGGGACATGAGCCAGGACACGGACTCTCCCGACTCCTACCTGCGCGATGCGAACGGCAATAAAATATATACAGGAAACGTAATAATAAATGGCAAACGCTATACTATTTCACCATCGACCTTCTACTATCAGAACGTCTATAAACAGGACATACTGTCCGCACTCTCCTACACCCGCAACCCGGCCAACGGGCTCAAACTGTCTGCAAATCTGAGCTACTACAACATAATAAAGGACCTTACCCAGAAATCCACGACAGCCCCCCCCATCTCGCAATACGGAGGCACTGGAACAGTTACCGACAACGGTGGCAGCGGTTGGTACACCGCCGATATTAAGGCGTCATACGATATTCAACGGTTGGGAACCCACACCATTGCCTCCGGATATCATTATGATCAATATATGGTTAATTCGGAGAGTTGGAACGCATCCAACTGGAGCAATGACACCCGTACAACCCTGATTAAAAGAGATAAGGGCAAAACCAGCACCCATGCCATTTTTCTGGAAGACACATGGAACATCAATCCGCAGTGGACTATATATCTGGGGGGACGTTACGAATGGTGGCAGGGGTTTGACGGTTCAAAAGCGACCGACACCAGCAGTGGACGCGTAACCACAGGGCTTCCGGACAAGAGTTACAATGATTTTTCGCCCAAATTCTCCTTCACCTACAAACCGACACAGGACTGGAGTTTCCGGTATTCACTCGGCATCGCTTACCGCTATCCAACAGCAAACGAACTCTTTTACGGCGGAATCAACTCTTCCGGCGGCATCACTACACCAAACCCGAATCTAAAACCGGAGCACATACTTGCCCACGACTTCACCATCACGCGCGGTCTGTGGGGGTACGGCGATACGCGCCTAAGTTTTTTTCAGAACGATGTCAGGGACACCATCTACAGCCAGACCAACTCATACACAAATGTTAAAAATTACCAGAACGTTGACAGGGTGCGCACCAGGGGTATCGAGTATTCCGTTGATATCCGCAGACTACCACTGGAAGGTCTCGGACTGTCTGCCAACGCAACTTGGGCCGAAGCGGTAATTCTGAAAAATGCTGCCGTGCCCACCAGCGTGGGGAGAATACTCCCTGGCGTAGCAAAATGGCGGGCCAAATTCACCGTAGACTACGCTCCGACCGAGCGCTGGTTCATCTCATTTTCAGGGAACTACGCGAGCAAGATGTACAACAAACTGGATAACAGCGACTATCTGGGAGGCTATGGCGGTTATGACGAATATCTGGTCTTCGATACCAAGGCATCCTACAAGTTCAACGAAAATCTGACCGCCTCAGTCGGTGTAGACAACATAACCGACGTCCTTTACCACGAGTCGCATCCATATGCCCGCAGAACAGTATATGCCAACATGAAATACACCTTCTAGGAGGCACATCCCCATTTTGTTTACGGATGTATGTGTATATTTTACGAAAGGAGAATTGTCATGAAACAAAGAACGCTGAAACAAGTACTTACAGTTGCCGCAATAGCCGGATGTCTTCTCGGAGGAGCGGCCGTAGCGTCGGCCCACGACACCTGGGCCGTCATGAAGGACTACACCCTGGGGAAACCGGCGACCCCCGAGTTGAACGTCGTTTCCAGCCATCTGTTTTCTTTTCCCGCCGTCAAGGATCTGGTGACAACGGAAAAAGCCGGCAAGATCCTCTTTCTGTTACCGGACGGGTCTGAGGTAAAGGCGGTTCCAACCGGCAAGGGCACTTTCCAGGCAGCGCATGTTATTAAATCGCCGGGAACCTCCATGGCCGTAGCCGTAGCTCCGGCCGGTTTTTCCACGAAGACGACCGATGGCTACAAACAGGGCAAATCAAAGAAGGATGTGAATAACGTTCTGACCTGCAGCTACTCGGAAAAATTCTCCAAGGCGCTGTTCACGGTGGGGAACGCGGGGGGAAACGAATTTTCCAGAACCCTGGGTCATGCCCTTGAGATCGTTCCGCAACAGGATCCTTCCGCGATGAATGCCGGTGATGTCATGACGATCAAAGTGTTGTTCCAGGGCAAACCGCTTCCCTCCACGAACGTATCCGGCGTATATGCCGGTTTCTCCGACGATCCGGGTACCTTTGCCTATAGCACTAATACCAACAAGGAAGGAATAGCGAAGATCAAACTGATCCACAGCGGCCCCTGGCTGTTGCTGGTCAAACAGAAATCAGACTATCCCGACAGAACGGTCTGCGACGCCAGGTCCTATTCCGCCGCCCTGACGTTCAACGTCAGATAGTTTCCATCAGGAAAAACAGATTGAAATTCCAACAAACTCGGCAAGCAGGATATGAGTGATTATTTCTGCTTGCCGTGATTTTTCGCAGACGTCGGAGAGAAAAATGTTACGCATACCAATATGTTGCCTGTTTGTCTTCAGCCTGCTTACTCTGAACGCGCCCTCGGCCTCGGCCCACACGATCAACTACCAGGTGGAAAACCGGGGCATCAGCCTGAGGGTGTTCTATGACAGGGACGATCCGGTCAACTACTCGGCCTATGAAATCTTCGGCCCCGGAGACACCATCCCGCACCAGAAAGGAAGAACGGACAAAAACGGTTTCGTCGCGTTCGCTCCCGACCGCCAGGGGAAATGGGTGATCAAGGTGATGGGAGAATCCGAACACGGCATGCACAGCGCCACAATCGAGGTGGATGTGAACAGGGAGCTTTCCATGGATTCCTTCCAAAAACCGCTGGTGGCGAAATTTCCCAAAGCCTTTGTGGGTGGCAGCATCCTGCTGGCGGCTTTCGGCGTATGGTCGCTGATAGCCGCCAGAAAAACCCGCGCTGCCTCCGGTCCAGCAACCCCAGCCGCTTCGGAACCCGGTGATGATGAGCCGCAGCCCCCTCCCCTAAGTTGAAAAATTCATTCCGTTTTGCACAAATATATGGCGTTTTCCCTGCCGCCGCATTCAATCACAAGGAGTAAAAAAGGATCATGGAATCACTGAAAATGCTGGTCGATTACGGAATCATCTGGCTTTTGCTGCTCCTGAGCGTTATCGCCCTGGCCTGCGCCATCGAGAGGGTGTACGTGTTCAGAAAAATCCGCATCCAGGACTTCCGGGAAAAAAAGGAACTGGAACTGGAACTCACCCGCAAGCTGCACATCATCGCCACCATCGGCAGCAACGCCCCCTTTCTCGGGCTGCTGGGCACCGTACTCGGCATCATGCTCACTTTCTACACCATGGGCAAGGGCGGGTTCATGGACACGAACAAGATCATGAGCGGCCTGGCTCTGGCGCTGAAGGCGACGGCCATCGGGCTCTTCGTGGCCATTCCCTGCGTCACCGCGTACAACCTGCTGCTGAGGAGAATAAAAGAACTGCTCGTGAGTTGGGAGATGATGAATGGAAGAACAAGAGATTAGCTGCATCAACGTCATACCGTTCGTGGACATCATGCTGGTCCTGTTCACCATCGTGCTGACCACGTCAACTTTCATCGCCACCGGCGGTATCGCGGTGCAGCTTCCGAAGGCTTCCGCGAGCGCGGTGGATACGGTTCGGGTCCAGATTATAGAAATCGACCGTAGCGGCGCCCTCTTTTTCCGCGGGACAAAACGGACCCTTCCCGAGCTGTACCAGGAGATCAAGCCGTTCGACCGGGCAACCCCCTTCATCATCAGGGCCGACCGGGAGATTGCCCTCCAGGATTTCGTGGACGTGCTTGACATGGTCAAGGCCACCGGGTTTCACAAGGTAAGCCTGCAGACCGAGAGGAAGTAATCAGAACCTCATCTGCAACCCGGCCACGGCGCGGATGCCGTCGTCTGGATATCCCAGGTGGCCCTCATAGGCGGTGTCGAAGAGGTTATCGATCTTCAGATACAATTCCGATGAAACTCCGCCCATGCTGAACGGCTGAACAGCCTTCAGGTCCACCAGCACGGCGTCGGACATGCGCTGCGACGGCAGGTTCTCCACCTGGGAGTAGCGGCTCCCCTCGTAACGGATCGTGGTTTCGAGGCGGGTCTTCAGCCGGGGAAGGGTGTAGGAAAGGGTTTGTTTCATCTTGAACACCGGAGTATAGGGCAGCTTCTTGCCGGTCCCGCCGACATGGGATTCCTGGAGGGTTAAAGTCATTTCCAGCGCCGGACCAGATTCCCAGGCGTACCTGGTCATCAATTCGCCACCCTGGCGCACCGCCGCTCTCGTGTTGACCGGCCGGTAGATCATGTCCGCGCCCCGACGATAGGTGATCAGGTCGGTGGCGTCCGATCTGAACAGCGTCAACTGCAGCAGGCGGTCTTTCCCGAACCTGTGTTCCAGGCCGACTTCATACGACCACAATCGCTCCTTTTTCAGGTCCGGGTTGCCGCGATTCTGGTCGATGGAACCATGGCTGGTCTGGTAGAGCTGTTCAAACGTCGGCACGTTCACCGTATAACCGGCGCGCGCCTTAACCAGGGTCTTGTCCGAGATCCCCCACCCGAGCCCCACCGTGCCGCCGGGGTTGGCGCCGAAATCGTTGGTGACGTCGCCCCGCAGGCCCAGTGTGGCGGTCACCGTCCCGAACCGGCGGTCAAACTGTAGATTCAGGCCGTTTCTGAACCGCTCGTGATCTCCGCTCAGGGTATGTTCGAATTCGTCCCACTCCGTCATGCCCCCCACCCTCAGATCCCACTTCTCGGACGGTTCAGTGCACGTCAGGTCAATCTTGAGGCCGGCCTTGTGGTCGTCGAGATAGTAGCGCGAACCGGCCTGTGCCGTATCTTTCTGATGCATCACATCTCCGTAGGCGGTAACCGAAACCGCGCCGGATTCTCCCGCGACGCCGGAATAGCGCGCGTCGAGCGAGACCTTGCCGTACCGCTGGCGGGCATCGGGGGTCTCATTATCCACCGGACCGGGCGAGCCGTATTCGGCCTGATAGTAACGGCCGTTCAACTCATAGCGGTTCCCCAGCTGCCCTTCACGGCTCCAGTTAAGACCGGCCGCGCCATCGCTCCGGTCACTGTTGACGCGCTTCCCGTCACGGTGGTTGCCCGTGAGAGAGAGCAGGGCCGAGCTGTCGGCCATGGAAAGCTGGTGGCTCGCGCTCCCCTCCACCAGGCCGTATGAGCCTCCGCCGCCCTTGACTGAGGTGCGCTGTTTCGGTTTCGACTCGCCGCTTTTGGGAGTCCGGGTCACGATATTGATGGCGCCTTCGCTTCCCCCGGGTCCCAGCCAGACGGGAATCGGCGGCTTGAAAACCGACACCGACTGGATGGTGTCCACCGGGATGGAGCTGAGATCCTGGCTGCCGTACTGGTTGGAGTTGAGCGGCCTGCCGTTCAGAAGGATCAGCACGCCGCCGGATCTTCCGGAACCCCGGATGGAGATGCGCGACCCGCCCCCCGCGCCGGAATAGACCTCCACCCCCGGCATGGTCTTCAGAATCTCCTCAACGCTGCCCAGATTGCGTTCGACAATCTCCCTGCGTTCCACGGTAGCCACGTCGAGGGGATGGTTTTGGATATATTCCCTGAGTTTTTCGGAGGTCACCAGGACCTCGTCCATGGTGTAGGGCTGCTCCCTGGGCGTCTCGGCGCGGGCGAGGCCGGTAAGCAACAGCAGGATCAGGAGGGAATGGGCTGGAACGGAACCGAAACGCATACGATTCAATCTCCTTTGTGTTGAGTGACAAATATCCCCGCGGAAAGACCAAGCCGCAAATTATCACGTTTCATAGCAAGGTTTCGAAATTATGATGTATTTTCCACACCGTAAAAAAGTATCCGTGGCACAGGATTGACAAGGAAATTGCCGGAAGTTTATCGTCGAAATATGGAGAACCGTTCACCCCCCGGAACTAACAACAAAGGAGACTGTCATGGAAGGGAAACATCCGCACTCGCACGATCACGAACATCCGCATCACCATCAGCATGAGCATTCCCACAAGCATGGTGACCAGACACACGTTCACGGCCATGAGCACGATCACGTCCACCCTCACCACCATGAACACGAGCATGTCCATGGGCACGCCGGGCAGGGAGGTCATGAACATACCCATGATGAGCATCCCGACAGCGAACATTGCCATGACCATTCTGCCCATGAGCAGGAACCGCACAATCACAAGCACTGATTACCGATTTGTCCGTACAAGGCGGGACCGGGCAGGAGTACTGAAGCCCGGTCCCGCATCCACCATGCCTTCCCTCGATTCCTTTGACACTTGCATTTCTTCGTGATCATTATTTTCCGGACGGTTCCGTCACCATGCCGAGGCGCTCAATGCCGGCGCCCT
>CAZRPI010000080.1:0-17184 GCA_964601865.1 uncultured Pelobacter sp.
GTGCAGGAGGACAGATGAAATCGCACAACAAGATTGTGATTGCCGTACAAGGGGTTGTTGACCAGATAGCTATTGAAATTGTACAGGCGATTGTCAATGCGTTTTGCAAATATTGCAATCTGCCGTCTACGATTTCGCTCGGCCTCCTCGACAGTGACATTCGGTCGGGTAATGACACTATGACATTTCTCCCTCCATTTGATCCCAATCTACCCATGGATGTTTCTTTCACCTGTCATCTTAAAAGTCATGTGGAATCTGATGTGGAGGTTGTAAATGAGTGATGACAAGAAAATTCAAGTACGGAGCGATAAGCCCAATGACAATGGAACTGGTGGGGGTGGAGATGTAGAAAATAAGGGAGATGACAAGAAAATTTCTGCTTCGGCGAACAAATGGGTCGTCTGGATTGCGGGAGGAATCGGTTTTCTGTTTATCGCTCTGATTTTTGTTAGAACAGGAATTAACCTGCCGGATATGGCCAATCCAGAATATGCGCGTGGCACGATCAGCTATCTGATTGTGCTGGCCTTCATCGTTCTAGGCGTTTTAATGATTCTTGCCGCCTTGTTCGGGCCGTTTCAAGATGACCAGAAAAGTGATGCTGCGTTTCGCCGCGCCAGGGAAATTTTCATGAGTGTGGTCGGTATTGTCGGCACTATAGTTGGTTTTTATTACGGAAGCGCGACTACTCCAACGGTTCAACTGGAAATGCAAACCAAGGTCGTCGGCTCAGCTCTGGTTGTACAGGCATCCGGTGGCACGAAACCGTATCGTATAATTGTTAAAACTGATGGAAAACCAGCTGAAGTCAGATCAGAACGGGGCCTTGAGACGTTTGATATATGCAAATTACCAAAGTCACCTGATGACAAGTATCTCGTCGAGGTTTTGGATGCGAAGGATCATAAAGCCTCACAGGAACAAAAGATAGAATATGGGAAAGTATGCAGTAGCAGATAGAGCTCCTGTCATCATATTTAATGCAAACTTAGACAGGTATGGTGTTTTTAGTCCCTGTTTATCCAGGTTTTAATTTTGTACAAATCACATCCATAAAGGTATTTCATGGGACTGGAAGACCTTTTTAATAAATTGGGAAGCCAAAAGGGACGTTCCTTGCCAATCAACTCAATGTAATAAAACATTGTCAAGGGGCGCGTCTCAACATTTGACATTGTTTTAAGTTGAGACGCGGCCCCTATACGACCCCTCCCTTGATTTTTCCAACCCGTTAATAAAAGGAGCGTGCCATGAGTAATCACGGTTTGTTCTCTGGAAATCCGAAAACTGAATGGCTTGTCGACCCCAACGGATCGGATAGAGACATGTCGCTAATTGAGGACTTCTGGTATATCGATCCAAAAGGGAAAAAATGGTTGGCTCCGAAGGGGAGTATTATTAACGGAGCAAGCATCCCCCGCCCCCTCTGGTCTACCGTAGGCAGTCCTTACACAGACGATTACCGTCGGGCATCGATTGTACATGATGTTGCGTGTAACGATCCAAGCGTAAGGCGTGAAGATGCTGATGCAATGTTTTACGAGGCATGTCTTGCCGGAGGGTGCTCATACCTCCAGGCAAAGTTGCTTTATGCGGGTGTGCGTATTGGCGCCTGGGCCAGCACGTCGTTTCCATTGGAGTCGTTTTCCAGGGAACGTCTGCTGTTCCGCGTCCCTTTCGTGGCTGCTGCCGATGAGCAGTTTCTCCAGAACAAGTTTCACGAAGTGGCAGCGGAACTAAAAGAACTGCCGGACGAGGTGACGATTGAAGAGATTGACAGAGTCATTGCCCGACACATTAAGTTCTAACTTTTGAGATTGGTCCGGGCGTGGCTGGACAATAACTTCCGGGAGACTGATATCGATGATTCTCGACAATGTTAAATCTCTGCTCCGACCGGAAACAGCTGTCAGGGATAGCTCCGGCTCCCTTCCGGTTTTGACCGGGTTGATTATGGCCGGTTTTCTGGTCATAGTCGTTTTTGCCTGCACGTCCCCAGATAATTCTGTCGGCATTGCAAGCGTGGGTTCATTGGTGGCTGCCGCATCACTGGTTTCCGGGGGAATCATCGGATTCCTGTTCGGAATTCCAAGGACCCGGGACTTTGATCATGCCGAGAATGCAAAGAAAGTCGATAATTCCCACGACAGCAAGGAAATGGGGGCGGACTTTCGACCGAACACAAACCTTGAACAGATTTCTGACTGGTTGACAAAAATTCTTGTCGGGGTGGGGTTGACCCAGATTTCAAAGATTTCTGATGGGTTGGACAATGCCGCCACTATTATTAAAAGCGGTCTGGGGAACCCCCCGCAAAACCATGTGCTTGCGCTTGCGATAATCACATACTTCCCCATATGCGGTTTTCTCGTCGGTTATCTCTGGACACGGCTGTATTTGCCTGCTGCCTTGACCAATGCAGAGCTCGAAATGATCAGAAACAGGGAGCGTAAAGAAGCGCAAGAGAAGGCTATCTACACCTTTTCCCAAACCATGGGGAATTTTGCCGTCAGATCATCGGAGAAAAAAACAGGACTCTGGGTTGATGATAATCCCTCAAACAATGCCGTAATAAAACAGTCTTTTGAAAATCTGCTGGGGATTGAATTCGATTTGAGCCTGTCCACGGAGGATGCGCTGAGAAAAATAAAATCGGGAAAGTATGATGTAATTCTCTCGGATATGGGGCGTTATCCTGACCGGCAGGCCGGTTACACCCTCTTGGGCAAGTTGAAGGAGCTGAATATTGATACACCTTATATCGTTTACGCAGCCGGAGCAGGCTCGCCCGAGAACAAGGCGAAGGCAAAAAGCCTGGGGGCTTTTGAGAGTACCAACAGCCCGCAGGACCTGCTGCAATTTGTGAAGGACGCTTTGGCTGTCTGACCAGTAAAGACGCTTGTCAATGCCGTCATGGATGCATCACGTATTCAGCCCGCATTTTATCCCCGCAACGGACTGTCATAAAGATCCCCGGTTGTTATAGACTGCCGCACTCACCTCCACTCAAACGCCGCCATGGAGAGGATGCCGTAGGTGTAGCCGTCGGTGGATGAGCCGGTCGCTACCCCCGACGCCCAGGGCGACGCAAGGTGACGGCAATGGCGTTGCCATGGCAGCTTCCTTCCTGGCCCCGCCGTCCACCCACGGAATAAGGGGCGGCGGGGTTTGTCTATCTGTGGATGATGACGCGCTCGGCGAGGGGGTTGAACTCCTTTTCCCCCGGAGGCGCCGTGGGCTTGCCGAAGGGCATCTGGGAGATCAGCTTCCAGGTGGCCGGAATCCCCCATTCCTTTTTCACCGCCTCGTCGATCACCGGGTTGTAGTGCTGCAGCGAGGCGCCCCAGCCCTCCAGCTCCAGGGCGGTCCAGATCGCAAACTGCAGCATGCCGGACGACTGCAGGGACCAGAGGGGAAAGTTGTCCCGGTAGAGGGGGAACCTGGCCTGCAGGCCCTCCACCACCGCCATATCCTCGAAATAGAGGATCGTGCCGTAGCCGCTCTGGAACGAGCCGTTGATCTTCTCCTCGGTAGTTTTGAAGTTTTCAGCGGGTACTATCTTCCTGAGTTCGTCCTTGACCAGTGCCCACAGCCGGTCGTGCTGCTCTCCCAGCAGGACCACCGCCCGGGCGCTCTGGGAATTGAACGATGAAGGCACGTGCTTCACCGCTTCATTCACGATCTCTTCGATCCTCTCGTCGCTCGTCACCCGATCCTTGCCGATACTGTAGTAGGTTCGCCTGTTTTTCAGGGCATCCCGGAATGATGTTTCCATTTAGACCTCTCCTTGTGGCGGGTTAATATCAGCCTGATGTTGAACTCCTCTGTTAAAACTGGCAAAAACTGTCAGGAAGAAATACGGTTGGGATGCCCGGTGTTCTGCTCACTCCGCAAAATAGACCCTGGTCCAGGTCACCGATCTGATGAAGACCGGCACGCCGTTCGTCCCGCTGTTGATCACGAATTCGCTCAGACCGACGTGGGGAAAATGGGGGTTGCCCCAGTCGTAGGTGTAGCCGAGCCCGGTCCAGGGGTAGGGGCTGCTTACGCTGGTCTGGGAGTAGACGTAGGCCCTGCGGTTGTCGAACCAGTTTTTGTAGGTGGTCATGCCGCATTTGCCCGAAGAGGTGCAGGCCGGGCAGCGGGCAGTGTCGCACGGCATCTCCGAGTAGACGAGCTTCGTGTCGTCGTACTTGCGGAAACCGTCCGCGGGGAAGCCCAGCTCCGCCTCCTGGTCCGTGACTTCCGGGTCCGATGACGGCCGGAACAGGTTGGCCGGGGAAACGTAGAGCTCGATGACGCAGGTGTTGTCCAGGGTCTGCCCCGTGGCAGGAGGGGGGAGGCCGAGGGCCTGGTCCACCCTGAGCAGGGTGGGGGAACTGCCCAGCCTGTGCTTCAGTTCCGGAACCAGAGTCACCCAGGAGTTGTACCTGTAACTGGCGCATTCGCTCCCCGGTTTGCATCCCGTGCCGCCAGGATTCAGGTAGCCTTCACAGGCGGGCTGGCTCCCCAGGAAAGTCGCCACCAGCACCCGGGTGCCGGGAGTGTCGTTTTCCCATTTCAGCTTCCCGTTCTCCGGCACGATGGCGGTGAGATTTTTCCAGATCTTCTCCGCCGTCATGTTCTTTGCGTCCTGCACGGCGGCGTTGTATTCGGCCTGGGGATCGGTGCCCGCGGAACTGCTCCGTCCGCACGCCGGGAGCAGGAGGCACAGAACGAGCAGGAACAGTGGCGCGGTCAGACGGAATTCGAATGATCTCATGCGATAGCTCATCATTGATCTATCCCTTCCCTCTGAAGAGTTGTTGGATTCCGATGTGCTGGACAACGGGATAAAACGGATTTTCGCGATTGAACCGATAATCTCCACCAAGGCTACCACAGGGTTTCGACCGATGCAAAGGAGAGAAACTTTTTCCGGTGCAAAAACTTTGAACTACCCGATGCGGTCCGGAATCGGGCCTTGATTGGGGACGGCATGGAGGTTATGATGAAACCGTTTTCAACTGAAAAACATCCAGATATTGCCCGGTTGTTCCGTTCCCCGTTATCCACGACAAGGAAGGAGTCCCCATGATCCGCACTGAAAGTCAAGCAGCGCAATACCTTACCGATTTCACCAATGGCGTCCATGCCGCAACCGCGGATGTTTCCGCCAAATTCGGCGGCGGCGGCCTCGGGTTCGGTCCCTTTGAGCTGCTGGAGGCCGCCCTTGCCACCTGCATGAACATGACGCTGCGCATGTGCGCCGAAAAGCACGCCATCCCCCTGTCCGGCGCTTCCGTTTCCGTTTCCCTCAGCCGCAAAAATCCGGAAGTCTCCCTGTTCCAGTACAGTGTCACATTGCCGGATTCGCTCTCCGGCGACCAGAGAAGCCGCCTCCTGTCCGCCCTGGAGCGCTGCCCCGTCCGGATGGCGCTGTCGGCGTCGGTTCAGTTCGCTCTGCGCGACTGAGACCGGGGCGGCAGGTTTCGGTGTGGCACAGCCCGGACGGAAGGTTATCAATGGCGTCCATGAAAGGTGATGGGATGTTAGATCGCGCCGCGGAGACCATCGGCAGGGCCGGCCTGTTCGTCATCACTGCCGGCGCCGGCATGGGGGTCGATTCCGGCCTGCCCGACTTCCGGGGGAGGGACGGTTTCTGGAAAGCCTATCCCTCCTACGCCAGACTGGGGCTCTCCTTCAGCGAGGCGGCCAACCCGGAGTATTTCCGGTACGATCCCTGCTTCGGGTGGGGATTTTACGGCCACCGCTGCAATCTGTACCGCTCCACCATCCCCCACGAGGGGTTTCATATCATCAGGCGCTGGATCGATCGGAACGGGGCGGAGTACTTCGTCGTCACCTCCAACGTGGACGGCCAGTTCCAGAAGGCCGGTTTCGACGAGGCGCGGCTTCTGGAGGTTCACGGTTCCATCCACCACCTGCAGTGCCTCACCCCCTGCCGCCGGGAGATCTGGCCCAACCGGGAACGGTTCACCATCGATACCGGTACCATGCGGGCCGCCTCCATACCCAGGTGCTCCTTCTGCGGAGATGTCAGCAGGCCGAACATACTCATGTTCGGCGACTGGTCGTGGCTGCCGGACCGGACCCAGGACCAGGAGGGACGCTTCGACAGTTTCCTGGAGATGATGGGTGAAGAACCGGCCGTTGTGATCGAGATCGGCGCCGGAACCGCCATACCGACCATCAGGTCGTTATCGGAACGCATGGGACGGCGTTACCCCGGCGTCACCGTCATCCGGATCAACCCGCGGGAGCCGGACATCGATCCGCCCCACCTGTCGCTCCGCTGCGGCGCCCTGGAGGGACTGAAGGGCATCGATCTGCGGTTGAAGGCTTGACACTGTCCAAATTGAATTGTAACTATTCAGCACCATCGAGAATCTGGATAAAAAAGTCTGACATTCCCGAATGATTCCATCGGGGAGCCATGAAACCAAAACCTGGATTTCCGATTAAACCATTCGAAATAACCGTATTTTTTGTATAAACGTCGAATAATTACCGCTCACGGGGTGGAGGGGACGAGTATGGCTGGAGATTGACAACAGCCTTTCCTTTGTCTCGCAGGTTGCGAAAAACTTAACGGCCGGAACGAATACAGGTTGTCATGGAGTTGGAATGGGCGGAGTCAATGCGGCGGTTGCACTGCTTCAGCGGAATCTGGAACGTCATCCGGACAAGACCGCCTATTGCTGCGGTGAACGTTCCATCACGTACCGCCAGCTGGACGGGGAGGCCCGCCGTTTCGCCCTGCTCCTGCAACGACGCGGCCTTGTCCCCGGAGACCGGGCGCTGCTGGTCCTGAGCGACACTCCCGCCTTCCCGGTTGCCTTTCTGGGCTGTCTCCTTGCCGGAGTCATGGCCGTTGTAGCCGGAACCACCTTGGGCAGAGAGGATGTTGCCCACGTCCTGAGGGACAGCGGCGCCCGCCTGCTGATAACCGACGCTTTCCTGACAACCCCCGTGGAAGCAGCCGAAAGTCGCGGGGTTCCAATCCTCATCGCCGACAGCGGTTCGTTCGCTCCTGATACCGCCAACGATGCCCCATTGACCACTTTCCGGCCGGTAGAGGATGGCTTTGCGTACATGCTCTACACTTCCGGCTCGACCGGCAGGCCGAAGGGAATCCCGCACCGCCACCGGGACCTGCTTTTGCCCTGCGAGTCGGTCGGCAGGTCGATACTTGCCATCACCACGGATGACCTCATCTTTTCCACGAGCAAATTCTCCTTTGCCTACGGACTCGTCAACAGCCTCGCCTTTCCGCTCTTCTTCGGCGCCACGGCGATCATCCATCCCTGCAAGCCGGAACCCGCCGTTATCCTGGATATCATCCGAGAAAGGCGGCCAACGCTGTTATTCTCCGTTCCGACGGTCTATCTCCAGATCGTCCTCTCCTGGACCGAACCCGAAGCGGATCTCCCCATGCGCCTCTGCTACTCCGCGGGAGAGGCGCTGTCCGCGGCAATCTTCGAGGAGTGGCGGCGGCTTACCGGGCTGGAGATCATCGACGGCATCGGCTCCAGCGAGATGTCCTACGTGTACCTGTCGAACCGTCCCGGCGAAGTCAGACCGGGCTCAACCGGCCGGCCGGTTCCCGGATACCGCGTGAGGCTGGTTGATGATGACGGGAATGAGGTCCCCGACGGTGTGGAGGGGCAACTCCTGGTGAGCGGCGACACCATGTCCCCCTGGTACTGGAATCTTCCGGAGAAGAGCGCCGGGACCATGCTGCCGGACGGTTTCATGCGGACCGGCGATATCTTCGTGAGAAGGGACGGGTTCTACTACCATCGCGGACGCGACGACGACATGATCAAGTCCGGCGGCCACTGGGTGGCGCCGGCGCCGGTGGAGGAAGTGCTGCTGGGCCATCCGGCCGTTGTTGAATGCGCCATTACGGCCGTGACCGTTGGCGCGCTCGTCAAGCCCGGCGCCTTTGTGGTTGCCGCGGCCGGAACCGTTCAGTCTCCGGCGCTGGAACGTGAGTTGAGGAAGTATCTGCTGGCCCGGCTTCCGGACTACATGTGCCCGGTTCGCTTCACCTTCGTCCGGGAGCTGCCGCGCACGCCGACTGGCAAGATCCAGCGTTTCCGCCTGCGGGAGCGTCAATAAAGAGGGAACAATTAAGCCAACAAACGGCTGCTGACCACAGAGATCACAGAGAATGCAGACGGATTATTACCGAGTTTCCGTTGTTCATATTCATTTCTTTGGTGAAGAGTGGATTTCAGATAACCCTTTGTATTTCAGAGAAAAACTGTGCTCTCGGTGGTTAAAAGGACTTTGTGCTATGACCATGGACAGAAACGAGGCGCTCAGGCTGCTGGCGGCCGACCGGCGCGCCGTGCCGGAGGGCGAGGAATATACGGCACGCTGCCTGGAGCCGGCGGACGCCCCCGGTGTGGCTCGCCTGTTCTACGCGGTGTACGGCGACGGCTATCCCATCGACACCTTCTACATACCGGAACGCCTGGTGGAGGAGAACCGCCGGGGCAACATCCGCAGTGTGGTGGCCCGGACGGCCTCCGGCGATGTGGTCGCCCATGTCGCGCTCTATCGCAGCTCTCCGGTCAACCCGAATCTTTACGAGTATGGAGTGGGGTTGACTCTGCCTGCCTATCGCGACACCATGGCGTTTTTTCGCGCCACGCGACTGATAATGGAACTGGTCGGGACCGGCGGCATCGACGGGATTTTCGGCGAGGCGGTCTGCAACCATACCATCACCCAGAAACTGGTGAAATATGCCGGATTACAGGAAACCGCCCTGGAGCCGGCGCTCATGCCAGCCCGCACCTATGAGGCGGAGGGGAGCGCCGATGGGCGCGTGGGGTGCATCGTCTCCTTCAGGGTCGATACCGACCACCGTCGGCTGCTGCACGTCCCGCCCGCCTACCGTGAAGAACTGGACTTTCTGCTGCAGGGGCTGAATCTTGATCGTGAGCTGGTCCACACGTGGCTCCCCCTTGCGGGTGATGGAGGCAGGATCGACGTCAAGCGCTTCGATTTCGCGGGGGTTGCCAGATGCACCTTTGCCGCGCCCGGGGAGAACCTCGGTTCCCTCCTGGTTGACCTTGAGAGAGGCGTCCGGGAGGATGGCTTTTTCATGGTTCAGGTTTATGTGGATCTGGGAAAGCCGTGGTCGGGAAGCGCGGTGGAACTCCTGCGCGGGCATGGCTACTCACTGGGAGGGTTGCTCCCCATCTGGTTTGGCAGCGACGGCCTGCTGATGCAGAAGCACTTCTGTGCTCCCGGATTCGACGGTCTCAGGATTCTCACGGAACGTGGCCGGAGAGTGCTGGAAATGGTCAGACACGATTGGGAGAGAAGCGGGAAATGAGCCGAATGGCCGTGCCCGCGAATTTTACGAAGGAGAATAATACATGCTGAAGAAGGCTTTGTTTCCGGGAAAGTACATTCAGGGCGCAGGTGCAATCAGGGAATTGCCCTCCCTCGTGAAGTTGTTCGGCGCACGGGGATTGATCCTCGCTTCACCCACAACCCACGGGAAAATCCTGCCCGACAGCGGTCTCGACCTGGACGGACATTCCCTGGGCGTGGAGCGGTTCAACGGTGAGTGCTGCGAACGGGAGCTGTCCCGGCTGGCCGCAATCATCGGGGAGAAAAGGGTGGATGTCCTCGTGGGTATGGGTGGGGGAAAGACCATCGACACGGCAAAGATCGCTGCCGACCGCGCGGGCATCCCGGTGATAGTCGTCCCCACCATCGCCTCGACCGACGCGCCCTGCAGCGGTTGCGCCATACTCTACTCCGAGGGGGGCATATTCGAGTCGGTATACTACCAGAAATTGAATCCGGCGGTTGTTCTGGTGGATACGGAGATCATCGCCAGGTCCCCGGTCCGCTTCCTGGTGGCCGGAATGGGTGACGCCCTGGCCACCTGGTTCGAGGCCAGGTCGTGTGGCGATACCCGGTCGGAAAACGCCTGCGGTGGCCTTGCCACCCTGAGCGGTCTCAATCTGGCCAGACTCTGCTACGACACGCTGCTCAGGCATGGCGTGGCGGCCAGGATCGCGGCCGAGCGGCATGTCGTCACGCCTGCCTTCGAACATATCGTGGAGGCGAATATCCTCCTGAGCGGCATCGGTTTCGAAAGCGGCGGCCTGGCCAGCGCCCACTCCATCCACAACGGTCTCACGGCGCTTGAGGAAACTCATGCGTATTACCACGGCGAGAAAGTCGCTTTTGGCCTCCTGGCGGGACTTCAGCTCACCTGCGCTCCGCCGGAGGAGATTGAGGCCGTCTATTCCTTCTGCGAGGAGGTCGGTCTTCCCACCACCCTCGGGGATTTCGGCCTGAAAGAGTGCGGCCGTGACCGGCTGATGCTTGTCGCGGAGAAGGCGTGCGAGCCGTGCGAATGCATCCATCACGAGGCCGGGGTCATCACACCGGAGAAGGTCCTCAACGCCATCCTGGCGGCGGATGCCATGGGGGAATACCGTCGGAAAAGGGGGCGGCAATAGAGTGGGTGGCGCCAATAATTCCCTCCCCTTCAAGGGGAGGGTTAGGGTGGGGATGGAAAGCGGCCTCACTTCCCGCCGATCAGGATTCCGATCCGCGCCGCCCCCAGGGCCGCCACGTACTGCAGCATGTCGGGCGGCGGAAGCAGGACGGGGCGGGCCAGCTTTTCCCGCAGCAGATCCGATGCGCACGTAAACCTGGCCACCCCTCCGGCCAGACATGGTCCTCCCGCCGCTCCCACCCGCATCCAGATCTGCGCGGCCCGGTCTGCGCAGGCTTTCATGGCGCCGCGCATGATATCCGCCGGCGCCGCTCCCCCCATGAGCTGGCTGATGATCTCGGATTCGGCGAAGACCGCGCAGACGCTGGAGATCGGCACCGCACTGGTTGATTGCTCCGCCAGCTTGTCAACCGCGTCCAGCGGGATTTTCATGATGCGAGCCGTCCGTTCCAGAAAGGCGCCGGTTCCGGATGCGCACTTGTCGTTCAGGCGGAAGGCCGTGATCCGGCCCGCGTCGTCGAACCGGCAGGCCTTGACGGTCTGCCCCCCCAGATCCAGAACCGTGCGGACGCCGGGGAACAGAAACCGGGCCCCCCGTGCGGCGGCCGTCAGTTCGGTTACGACCGCGGTGCGGTCCGATATCAGATGGCGGGCAAAGCCGGTGGCAACGACGGCGTCCAGATCGCCCCGTTCCAGAGAGGCGTTGGTAAGGCACTTTTCCAGGCAGAGCCGGGCCGCCCGGTTCGGCCGGTACCCCGTTTTTTCCATGTGGCGGCCCAGGATGGCGCCAGCGGAATCGATGATGACCGCCTTGGTATAGGCGGTGCCGGCGTCCAGGCCGGCCGCGAACCCTGTCATGGCGTCCCGGCCTCCGTCAGGCCGCCGCAGTCCCCGATCCTGTCACGCGCGAACAGGGCCGCGCCCAGGGCGCCGGCGAAGTGGGAGCGGGGGCCGACATTCACGCGGCCGCCCACGAGCCGCTCAACCTCCCTGACCATACAGGCGTTCAGCGATACCCCGCCGGTAAAGGTCAGGGCGCCAGCCAGGCCGACACGACGCAGCAGCGCCACGGAGCGCGCCGCGATCGCCCGATGGGCGCCCAGCAGGATATCCTCCACATCCCGCCCCCGTGCGATCCAGCCCAGGATTTCCGATTCGGCGAAAACGGCGCAGGTGTTGCTGATCGTCACCGGATCGGAACCGGCGCCTGCGACGGTGGCCAGCTCCTCCAGCGGGATCTCCAGCAGGGCGGCGGCGGCCGACAGGAACCGGCCCGTGCCGGCGGCGCACTTATCGTTCATGCAGAAATCGATCACCCCGCCATCGGCTCCGATCCGGATCGCCTTCGTATCCTGCCCTCCCATGTCCAGCACCGTTCCGGTGTCCGGATACAGCCAGGCCGCGCCCCGGGCATGGCAGCTTATCTCCGTGACCTGCATGTCGCCGAACTCGATCCGGTACCTGCCGTAACCGGTGCCGGTGACGGAAGCGATATCCCCCGGCCGGCAGCCGTAAGCGGCGCAGAGGGCGGCATGGGCGTTCGCGGCGGCGTCGGAGATGTCGCCGCCGGTATCGACCATGGCCGACGCCGCGATGGCGCCCTCCGCGTCGAGCAGAATCGCCTTGGTCAGCGTGGAGCCCACATCCACGCCACAGGCGAGGGCGCCATGAACAGTCCCGCCGCTCATGCGCCGCCTCCGCGCCTGGCCAGCCGGAGGGTTTCGAAGAAGGCGTCGATCCGGTTCCGCATCTGCGCGGGGGAAACCAGGCGGCGGTCCATCATGTCGGATTCCAGCAGCAGGGTGGGGATGGAGGTGCGGGAGATCAGGGCAATGCGGGCGGCGGCCAGTCCGGTCGAGACGGTGCGGCAGCTCTTGACGGCGTGGAAGACGACGCCGTCCGCCTGAAACGCCTCAACCGCCTCCGGCAGCCGGTCCGCCGGCAGGAACATGCTGTCCATGGCCTCCCGCGCCCCGGTGAGCAAGCCTTCGGCGAGACTCCCGACCGGTCGTTCCGGGTCGTATTGAAAGCCGGCCGTGACGCCGCCCGACGCGAACCGCAGGTAGGTGGAGGCGACGAAAATCCCGCCATGGCCGGAGAACATCCGGATGAATTCGCTGTGGAGGGGGTAGCAGGGGACGCCGACAAAGAGCAGCCGGTACGGCCCGTAGTCCAGCGGCTCACGGACGCGGCGCTCCCTCAGGCGCCGCAGTTCGTCCAGGGCGTGGCTGAAGAACCGCGCGCCGGCCTCGGTTCCCCGGTAGAGATTGTAAACGCCCAGATAGGCCCCGCCCAGGCGCAGGGTGTCGAAGCAAGCCGGATCAGTCATGTTCATCTCCAGCATGAGGCGGAAATCCCTGTTCATCCGGTTCGTACAGTCCAGGGCGTGGCCGAGGCGTCGCTCGTCGAGGCTTTGGCCGGTGAGCTCTTCACAGAGCCCGATGAGGGCGCGGGTCTGGGCCGTCACGTACTCCAGGTCGCGACGGTACTCCGGGTCGCCTGGCGTGGGGGGCGTTCCCGGCGCCCGCCTTCCCGGGAGGTCGAAGACGAAAAGCGGCATGCCGTAGAGCCGCTTCCAGATCTCGGCCCATTTGACGTAGGTGTTGCACGCCGTGCTGGCGATGGCCAGGCACGGCGCGGGGGGGCCTTTGCCGCCCCCCAGACGCATTCCCGCATCCGCCTTCAGGTAGTTGCAGATGTCGGTAGAATAGCCGCTCTCCTCCGCCCGCTCCAGAAGGTCGCGGGCCGTTCCAACTATGGCCGTGCGCAGGCAGCTGATCTCCGGCAGAAAGAGCGGTATGTCGAAGGCGGCCAGCAGCTCGGCGCAGTTGCCCATGACGAATCCGTACGCGGCCTTGCCGCCGTTGCGGGCGATTTCATCCATGCGGGCGGACCAGGAATCCAGCAGTTCCGTGGCCGCGATTTTGGCGCCTGTGGCGTTGAATACCGCGGATGGCCGCATGGTCACTCCCCTCCCTCCGGGCAGGCGTACCTGATGTTTTCGGCGAATGTTTCCAGCTGCAGCTCCAGCATGTCGAACGACGCCATGGCATGCTGGAATTCACAGACGCAACAGGGGATACGGGCTTCCTCAAGGGCGGCGGCCAGGGGGACCAGTTCCTCGAGGCCGGGTTCGCACATCTTTGGGGCCGTGATGATGGCTGCCCGGGCGTCATGCCGGCGCACGGTCGCCACGAGCAGCTCCGGCCCCGATCTACCGCTGTCGTGCTGAACCGGGCTGTATGACGACTGCTCCAGGTATGCGCGGGCAAGGGCGGCGAGGGGATTGCCGCCGGGAGCCACGTCGCCGGTAAGCCAGCGTAGACCGAGCAGCAGGTCATCGGCCACCACATGGCACGAGCGCGCTATCACGTCCAGCATCGCCATGGGAGGTTGCTCGCAGAAACAGCCGGTGAGCACGACCCGGATCCGGTCGCTGACCGGCGTCTCCCGTGCGGCGAGCAGCGGCAGCGCGGTTTCCAGGAGCCGGTTGTGCTCCTCGGGCGGCAACAGGCTGCCAACTGCGGTCAGCAGGTAACAGTCGGCAATTGACACCTTCCACGGTGTGGTGCTTTTCAGCCCATCGAGCCGGCGGAGCAGGGCGCGGTTGCGGTTGTAGAGCGCTATGGATCGCCGCAGGCTCCGGTCGTCCGGAGCGTGGCCGGTCAGCTGCGCCAGGGCGGCGGCGAGTGCGGTGTATTCACCCAGCAGGTAGTTTGCTGCTTCCGGGCCTGAACCGTTCTGGGGCAGGTAGAGGGTCCGGCAGGGATAGCCGAAGTTGCGTGACCATACGACGGCAAGGTTGCGCGCGGCGTCACAGATGGAGGGGGTGACGAACATGTCCAACTCCATGCCGCTGCCTGCGTGGGCGAACGAATCCTTGACTATGGAGCAGATGTACGAGCCGAAATGGGCGTCCTCACGGTCGGCCACTCCGCCGGAGCAGCCCAGCTTCAGCGGCAGAACGCCGGCCGCGTGGGCGATCTCAGCTGGAAAGTACCCCTGAAAATGGCCGAGAACCCTGCCTCCCCTCTCGCGCCACAGCCTGATGGTGGGAAAAGCCGGGTCGCGCAGCAGCGAACGGCAGGATCGGAGGATCTGTTCGATCGTTGCACCGGGAGAGAGAGTACGGCCGAAAAATAGCGGGGAAGTTTCGTACATGGTTCCAGCCATACCACCCGGCATCGGATTCAGTCAAACGGATAATCCCGGCAACGGCATTTGATCACGCAAGGGCGTGAAGGCGCAAAGAAATACACATAGATGCGGAACAAGAAAATTCTCACCGGTCGGGTGAATAGCTTGGTCTGCCAATTCCTTGATTCTCCTTTGCGTTCTTGGCGGCTTCGCGTGAGACGGACTCTTCCCGGTAATCGGACCGAGAGGCGTCACGCAGGGCAGGCGTATCGCGGTTCTGACCCACGCCGTGACCTTTTTGAGGTGACTCATGCAAACGGTTCGGAATCTATTGTTTTTTAGCTTTGCGATTCAAGGTTTCCTGGTATATTTTCCGTATTCAAATGTTCCGTTCAAATTCGGAGCGTAATCGCCCGACGAAAGGGGAATCACCATGGCTGCAACGGTTGAAGATCTGAAAGGACTGATGCTTGAGATTGGAATGGAGAAGGAACTCGTCGAGAGTCTGGACGCCGCAACGCCACTGGCCGCGCAGGGGGTTGATTCGGTGGACTGCCCTGCCTTCGCGGTGGCTCTGGAGGGGAAGTACGGCGTAAAGGTTTCCGACAGGGATGCTACGCAGCTTAAAACCATCAATGACTTTGCCGCTTTCGTGAATCGCTGATTCTCATCCGTCTCCGTGGCGTTTTCCGGATTCCTCCCCCAAACGGCAGGAAACCCGGGTACGCCGGCATCACCCCCGGTTACCGGTTCCGGGAGCCGGGGGAACGTTCCGGACGCGTGATCCTGGCTCCCGTCAATTGAGAAACGCCTCCAGTTCGTTGATCCGCTTCAGGGTCAGCTCCGTCCTGATGCTGTCCGGAGAGTAACGGGGATATTTCCTGCCGCAGAATCTCACCCAGGCGTCCCGGTATCTGATCCACATCCGCTGAGTCTCCCTGATCCCCTCTTTCGTTATCGTCCCCCATTCGGGATCGCTCTTTTTCTGGACCCGCTGGTAGAATGCGTTCAGCTTCGCGTCCGCGTCCCTGAACTGCTGGCCGGAATATGCGGGAAATGTACCCTTTTCCAGCTTTTCCAGTGTTTCCATGAAATCATCCTCGCGCGCCGCGGCGTCCTCTATGGAGAGGGCGGCCCTGGCGGTACCCGATTGGTCCACTTCATTTCCGGAGTGGATTTCGAAGTACTGGAGCGAGGTTTTCCTGAGCAGGGCGAATTCTCTCCTGTCGGCGCCGCTCCATCGGGACTGGAGCCTTTCCAGGCGCTCCATTCGCGTTCTCGAAGCGAACCTGTTGGCGTGATCGGCGCAGAATCCGGCCATGTAACCGCTGGTGATGTCATCGCAGAGCGAGAAGTCATTCCCCTGCCAGTTCTCCGCCCTCAGTTTCGTGAGATGGTCGACCCGCCCCTCGATTTCCGCCGGTGCGCCCCCGGTTTCACATGCCAGTCTGATGGCCAGGTCCAGGTTGCGTCTCGCGCCGACGCCGTTGGCGTAGATGGTCATGAGCATGGCCTTGCCGTTGAACGGACCGTCGTCCTGATCCCGGTCCATCTCGTCATAGGCGCAGAGCCTCGCTCTCCGCGGATCCGGCGGCTGGTCGAAGCCGTAGTAAAGCCCGTATGAGCCGCAATTTTGCAGGGCCTTCCGATCCGCCGGGGTCGGACGGTCTCCGGGGGGGAAGGGGACGTTGGCCACCCGGTCACATGTCTTCTGCCACTCGGTCTGCGCCTCATCAAGCGCCATGGCCCGGTAAGCGGGCATTGCGGAGCAGGCGAGGAGCAGGAGAAGGAACATTCGAATCTTTGCATTTATGGTCATCTTCGCACTCCCGGTGATGCGGCGATCAGGTTCATTCACATACCTCGACGATGGGGATGTCGCGCTCCGTCGCCCATTGTTCCCATTCGGAGGCTGGACGAGTCAGGAAGATTCTTTTCAGGTCGTCGCAGGTTGCATCAACGTTTCCGATACCCAGTTCACGGATCAGCCTGTCCCAGAAATGCCGCTCCAGCGCGGCGAGGGCGATCCAGCCGTCAGCGGTCTCGTAGAGGTTGTATCGCGGCAGGGCTCCCCCCAGGATGCCGCCCGGCGCCGTCAGTCCGTGGCGCAGGGGCTCGGCGAGGATCTCCATGCCATCGGCGAGGGGCACCTCGGCATGTCCGGCGCCGTGACCCGTCTCGCGGGCGTACAGCAGGGCCAGGGCGCTGCTCACGGCTCTTTCGGCCCCCATCAGATCGGCGAGGAGGGTGCGCGGCATCGCGGGAGGGGAGATGAGTCCCGATGCCGCCAGATAGGTCAGGTCGTGGCCGGCCCTGTCCCGAATGGCGCTAGTTTAAGCGGTAGTAGCACGATTTCATTGCCGAATTCCTTGAAAGCGTAGAATTCATCAGTGCCATTTTACAACCGGGTCTGAAAAAGGCTTTTGCTGCAAAGTTTCAGACAAATGACTCAAAATCTGAGTGCTGTTTTATGCATGACCAGCAGGCCAGATTGGCCAATATTTTCGGGCGATTTCTTATGCAAGTTACCTTAAACTAGCGCCATTCGG
>CAZRPI010000081.1:0-17134 GCA_964601865.1 uncultured Pelobacter sp.
ACCGTGAGGCGGTCCGGCGCCGTGGCCGACATGCGGGCGGAAAGACCGCGGCCGGCGGCGTCCCAGGCCTTGAGACGGCTGTAGGCCAGCTTGCGGCCGCTGGAGGCAAGTGTGATCCGCGCGCCGTAGGCGGTGGTCTCGGCCCTGGCGCCGGACAGGGCCAGTTCCAGCTTGAGCGGCCCCTCGCCCGCAAGGCGCTCGGTGATGACGAAGTCCTGCCGCACGCCGTCCACGCTCACCGAATACTCCTCGGTCACGGCCGGACGAATCCAGCGGGCAAGATTCTTGTCCGTCTCCACCTTTCCGGTGTCGGCCAGTTTCAGGGGGTCTTTGCCGTTGCGCCTGAGAGCGTCGGCACGCAGGACAAAACGTTCCCCACCCTTGTCGGTAGCCGTCGATTCCAGCGCGAGCCCCTTTTGGGTCACTTCCCCCCGCAGCCGCTGGAAATCGGTGCGCAGACGCGCCCCCGATTCCGAAGCGCTGACCGACAGCGCCTCGCCCGAATACTTCTTGCCGGCGTGCGCGCCCAGTTCCGACCAGGGGATCTTCTCTCCGGCCGGGGGCGCTTGGCGCGTAGATGCACCGGACGAGGCGGCGGACGCCGAATCAACATTTTTGACGACCGGGCTGGCGCCGACAGGCGCAGCGGTTACCGGCAGGGCAGCAATGCAGATGGCAGGAATGGCAAGAAGAAACAGCAGAAGGAATACGGCGAGAGCGTGGCAGGGGGACAGGCGGCGGAACTTCACGAGAACCTCCATCATAACCATTAATCTTGATGCGTTCGCAAATTCGATTTGTCATGCCCGTATGACTCTATCGGACATCCATGATTTCAACGGGTTGCAGTCTGGATGCCCGATCAGAATCGCTTCGGGAATGACAATTTGCGAATCCAACTATGTCTATAAACAGCATCCTGGATCAGCTTGAAGATGGCGTTGGGATCATCTATGAGAAAAATACGGGTGGAAGGGAGTTCATGCGAGTGAAACGTCACAATTGCACTACGGAAGAAAGAGCTGTCATTCTCGAATTTCCCGGTTCACTTCCTCCAGCGTCGACCTCAATGGCTAATGAAAATTTCTATAATCAGTCACCGATTATCCCCTATTACCGCCCACTGGCGGGGTGGTGACCAATATGGCTAGCATATGAGTTTGTTTTCGACTTACCCTTGAATGCAAAAACCAAGTAGTTATCTACACTCAAACAATTTTACAGTCAATAAAAAATGTAATTTATTTAAACAAAATTCAATGGTTGGGAGGTCAAAAAATTGCTCCAGCCGGAGCGGACGGGTAAATTTCCGGTTTTTTCGTGAGGAATTGAAGGCGTATCTGAAGATTTCCGTCCGGCTTTGATACCAATGAGCAATGCTTCATACAAAAGCGCGACGTCAGACATGTTTCCAAAATGCCTGACGTCGCGCCGTTGTGTGAGCAATGTCTTTCTAAGAAAAGATCTCCGTTAATAGATGGTGACCGAATCGCTTCCCGTGTTGTTGCCCGGATCCCTCTCCCCTCCGCCGGCCACGGTGGCCGTGTTGGTCAGGCTGGCCCCGGCGGCGGCGGTAATATTGACCTTGAGCGTAATGGGAGGATAGCTGGCGCGGGCCTTCAGGACGTTGCTGCGGGTGCAGGCAATTGAATTGGAGGTCGTGGTGCAGTTCCAGCCGGAGGCCTTACAGAATGCCAGGCTGAGGCCCGCCGGCAGGGTGTCCGTGACAGTGACGGCGGCGGTTGTGGGGCCGTTGCCGCTGTTGGTTACCTTGATGGTATAGGAGCCGATCCTGCCGCTCTTGAATTTGCCCGAGTGTTTCTTCTTGATGGTCATGTCGGGCGCGACCGGGATGATGGTCGTTGGGTCGGTTGCACTGCTGTCATCGGCGCCGCCGCCGGAAACCGTCACAGTATTGGTCAGGCTGGCCGGGGCCTCGGCGTCGACATTGACCTTGAGGGTAATTGGAGAATAACTCTTTCCGGCGAGCAGATAAGGTTTCTTTGGTTGACAGGAAAGAGCGGGGAGCGGGTCGCATATCCATCCGGACCCCTTGAAGGAGGTAGCCGTAAACTCGGCCGGCAGGGTGTCCGTCACGGTTACCGCGCTGGTGGTCTGGCCGTTGCCCGTGTTTTTGACCCTGATGGTATAAGTGGCGCCCACCTGCCCCTGTTTGAAGCTCCCCTTGTGCGTCTTGGTGATGGCCAGGACGGGATAGGCGGCAACAATGGTCGTAGGGTCATTTGCCGTGTTGTTTGCGGTGCTGACATCCCCTCCCCCGGAGACCTTTGCCGTGTTGGTCACGCTGGCCGGGGCATCGGAGGCCACCGTCACCTTGAGTGCGATCGTCGGATAACTCTCCCCGCTGGCAAGGACATCACTGCGGGTGCAGGTATAGGTCGACACATCGCAGCTCCAGCCGGAGCCGACCATGGATGTGGCGGTAAGTCCGGCGGGCGGCATGGTATCCGTTACGGTGACTTTTCCGCTCGTCGGCCCCATCCCCACATTGGAAACCTTGATGCTGTAGGTGGCGCCTGTCTGTCCCTGCTTGAAATTACCCTTGTGACTCTTGGTGATGGCGAGATCCGGAACTCCGGTCAGGAGAAATGCGTGGTGATACCCCGAGGGGTTGACCCCCCACCCTACGATGTTACCGGAACTGTTGATCCCGCAGGCGTACGTCAGAGTCCACCCCGAGCCGGATGGGATGAGCTCGTTCAGATCCTTCATGCCGACGCCGCTCTTGTAGAGGAAGGCATGGTAGTCGCCGCCGCTCGAGCTCGACCACCCCACCACCTGGCCGGAACCATTGATTCCCAGACCTTCACTATACTTGCCTCCAAGGGTGCCGAGATCGATCATCCCTCCGTTGTAGAGAAAGGCGCGATCATTTTTATTACTGTCCTCCGCACTGCCCGTCACCTGACCGGCATCGTTGATGGCGTTGCCATAGCTGTTGTTGCCTCCAAGGGTACCAAGATCGGTCATCTTGCCGCCGTCGTGACGAAAGGCGTGGAAGTACCCCTTGCTGCTGTCGCTGGTGCCCCAGCCCGTAACTTGGCCGGTGCTGTTGATCCCCCTGCCTTCGCTGGTGCCCGAGATTCCGGAAAAATTACCAAGATCGGTAATGGTGCTGCCGTTGTAGAAAAAGGCGTGGGACCCGCTACCCATGTTTGCCGTACCCGCAACCCAACCGGAATCGTTGATGCCGTACCCTTTGCTCCAGTTTACTCCGGACAGGTTGTTCAGATCGACAACGCTTCCCCCGTAATAGCGAAATGCGTGGAAGACGCTATTGTCCACAAAAATTCCCGTCACCTGATCGGAGAGATTGACGTGATTCCCCACGCTGTACGAGGATCCGATGACGGAACTCAGATCGTGCATGGTTTTGCCGTCGTAGAGGAAGGCCCGGTACGTGCCATCATTGTAGTACATGTAGCCAGTAACATGGCCGTAGTCGTTGACAGAATAGGCTTCACTGCTGACCCCACCCAAGGCGCCCAGGTCAACTATGCTGTATGCGGTCGCGGCGGGTTCTCCAGCCGTTTCCGCGTCGTTCGCAGCGGTCTGACCGGCATCGGCGGTGGCCGTCTCCACGGTGAATTCGGCCGACACCTCCTGGGGACCGGTCCGCACCATTACGGTTCTGGGGCCGGTGGCGGCCAGTGGATCGATCCTGATGACCGCGGTGGCGCTGGTGGCGCCGTTTACGGTCACCAATCCCCATCCTCCCGGTCCGCCACTGCCGACGGAAATGCCGGGGCCGAAACTGGCGGCGGTGATTCCCTGTGAAAAGCTCGTGAAGGTTCCGTTTATCTCAACCCGGATGGTCTGCCCGGCCGGTCCGGAAACGAAACCCAGCGCCATTGACGGGGGAGGATTGACGATAAGGGAAAGGGCATTGGTACTGCTGACACCGCTACCGTCGGCAGTGGTTCCGACGAGGGAGACCGAGTATTCGACGGGTGAACTGACGGCAATGGATGACGGGACGATGAAGGAAACTGCACCCGTGTCGGCAAGCCTTCCGACCGGATACGCCGGCGCCGTGACCGGAGCCCCCCCGCCGCCGGGTGTGAGCAGGACGGACCATTTTCCGGGAGGAATCACCCCTCCGGCAAAACCGGTTCCATGAACGACGATGTTCGTTACCCCCGCCTGTCCCGAAGCGGGGGCGATCGAGGTGAGGGCCGGCGCCGATGACTCCGCCGATGCGCGGTTAACCACCGCGAACGGTACGATCAGGATCACGCACAGCAGCAGGACAATTTTCTTGAACCCGTTGTCAGTCAACATCTCATGCCTCCACGATGGGATTTAACCATTATAATTGACTACTATCAATCACCATGGGAGTCAATACGAATTGTTGGCTCGTATCTGAAACGGCGAACGTTTTATCTCCGTTCCCCCTCAGTCAGCGGCGTCCCCAATCTGGTAAAGCCGATAACGATCACTGCGCAACTTGTCATCCCCAAAGCGGTTTTGGTCGGGGACTACTGGGGCAACTCCCTGTTCGGACGATTTCTCGTCTCGTAAAAGCGGAAGGAATCATTGATCTCTTCCCGCAGCAGTTCCTCGTTCCACGGTTTGAGGAGAAACGAGTGCAGCTCACCCTGGCGAATGGAGTGTTTGACAACCTCCTGATCCGCGTAACCGGACAGAATGACGTGAATCGTTTCGGGGTGCAGCACCTTGACCCGGCTGAGAAATTCGATCCCGCTCATGTGCGGCAGGCCCTGGTCGGAAAGCACCACCTGAACGTTCTCCTTTGCCAGCAGCTCCAGCCCCTCGTATACCCCGGTCGCCGTGAGTATGCGATAGCCGTCGTCTCCCAGCGTGCGCTGGAGTGCGTTCAGGGTGTGCGGTTCGTCGTGAACGATCAGCAGGGTACGTGTCCGGTCATGGGCAACCTTGAGCGCAACGGCAAACCGTACGTTCCGGCGCAGCAGGTCACCGTACTCCTCCGCGGGGAGGGGACTGCTGACCAGGAATCCCTGAATCTCATGGCAGCCGTGTTTCCTCAGGTAGGAGAGCTGCGCCTCGTTCTCGACTCCCTCGGCTATTGCCCTGAGGCGCATGCGGTGGGCCATGGCTATGATGGACGTGGCGATGGTGGCCGAGTTGGGGTCCGTGACGATCTCGCTCACGAAGGAGCGGTCTATTTTCAGATTGTTGATGGGGAAGCGGCTCAGGTGCGCAAAACTGGAGTAGCCGGTGCCGAAATCATCGAGACTCAGGCGTACGCCGATGCGCGTCAGTTCCTCCATGACGGATACGACCCGGGCATGTTCGGACATGACCATGCTCTCCGTCATCTCCAGTTCCAGCAAATGGGGTTCGAGCCCGGTCTCCTCAAGGACATCCCGGACCAGTTGCGGCAAATCCGCTCTGCGGAACTGCCGGGCCGACAGGTTGACCGCCACGCTCACCATCGGCAACCCGTCCTGCTGCCACGCCCGGGCCTGGCGGCAGGCCTCCCGGAGAACCCAGGCGCCGATCGGCACGATCAGGCCGGTTTCCTCGGCAAGCGGGATAAAATCGGCCGGGGCAACCATCCCCCGCTCCGGATGCCGCCAGCGGATAAGAGCCTCGCAACCGGTGATCCGTCCGCTTTCCAGGTCCACCTTCGGCTGGTAGCAGAGGAAGAACTCGCCCCGTTCCAAGGCCTGCCGCAGTGCGTTCTCGATCTCCATGGTTTCAATGGCCCTTTGATTCATCTCCGGCGAGAAGAACGAGAACGTCCCTCCCCCCTCCTGTTTGGCCCGGTACATGGCGATATCGGCATTACGGATCAGGGTCGCGCCGTTGTCGCTGTCTCTCGGGTAGAGGCTGATGCCGAGACTGGCCGTCAGGACGACATCCCTACCCTCGATTCGGTACGGTTCGGCGAGATCCCGCAGGATCTTGGTCGCCAGAACCCCGACGTCATCCAGCTCGGCAACATCCGACAGGAGGAGTACGAATTCGTCGCCCCCCAGCCTGGCCACGGTGTCCGTCTCGCGCAGCCGCCGGTCCAGCCGCCGGGCCACCGCGCAGAGCAGCATATCTCCGAAGCAATGCCCGAGACTGTCGTTAATGACCTTGAAGCGGTCCAGATCGAGCAGCAGAACGGCAACGATCCGCCCGGAACGGTGGGCGTAATGGAGCGACTGTTCAAGCCGGAGATGGAACAGCGCCCGGTTGGCCAGTCCCGTCAGTTCGTCATGCGTGGCCAGGAATTCCAGCTGCCCCTCGTTGATTTTGAGTTCGGAGATGTCGATGTCCAGACGGTACAGTTCGGGTGCGCTCTCCGGTTTCTGCACCACGGCGTGACAGGAAAGCACCGAAATGGTGGTGCCGTCCTTGCGCACGAGGTACTGTTCCGATGCCGGAGCCGCCAGCCCCGTCTCGGCCATGCGGATCATGTCGTTCCTGACAATGTCACGCATCTCCACAGGTATGGTCAGATCAAGCAGGTTGCGGCCGATGGCCTCCTGCGCGCCGTATCCATAGAAGAGTTCGGAAGCCAGATTCCAGTGATGCACCGTGCCGTCAATCCCGTACCCCTGGAAAGCGATGGAAGGAATCTCCTGGAGAATGGTGCGGAAACGGTTCTCACTCTCCAGCAGCGATATCTCCGCCTGGCGCTGTTTCTGCAGCAGCTTCCATTCACGCTCGGCGTGTTTCACCGCTTGCGGCATAGCGACAAAGGCCTCCGGTGACTTGACGATGTAATCCAGAGCCCCGGCCTTCATCACCGCCACGGCCAACTCCTCATTGCCATGGGCGGTCATGACGAGCAACGGAAAGGCCCCGTCCTCCGCGGGGCAGGTCAGGACTTCCATCGCGCTGCCATCGGGGAGATTCAGGTCTATCAGCACGATCTCCGGAGGTTCCCGATCTATCATCAATCGGTACTCCCCCAGTGTGGCGCAGATCCTGATCTCGGCATCGGGAAGCGCGGTCCTGAAAGCGCGGCAAATTGCCTCCGCATGAGCCTTTTCATCCTCGACAATGAGTATTTTCATGGTATCCCGATCCTTTGCCACTTTTTCGGAGAGTCTGGTTGCCGGAAATAGAGTTGCGCTTTCTCCCTGCGATCGGCCTGGAGTTAGAGTCGGCTTATTTGATATTACCATCGATCCGGGCGATGACAACGTAGCTCCGCCTGGAATTTCGCGCCGGCATCGTCAACCGCAACCCGCCAGCACGGTTGACAATCAGACAATGCTGTGTTACCCCTTTTCCCGGAGGTAACCGGCAAACCATGAAAGATTTCATTCGTAAAATGGCGGATCGCGTTTTGGCAGGAATTACCGTGGAAAAAGAGGAAGCCCTCAGACTGGCGGAAACCCACGGCGCCGACCTCTACCTGCTGTTCGCCGAGGCTTCACGCATCAGGGAGCATCTCAGAGGAAACTCCGTTTCACTCTGCTCGATCATCAACGCGAAATCCGGCCGTTGCCCGGAAAACTGCGCCTTCTGCGCCCAGTCGGCATCCCACCGGACAGACATCCGGGTCTATCCGCTGGTGGATGAAGACGACATCCTGCGCCACGCAAAAGAGGCGGAGCGGCACGGGGCGCGCTGCTACGGGATCGTCACCAGCGGAACCGGCGTAAAACCGGGACAGGAGCTGGAACTCCTGTGCAATGCACTGCGCCGCATTAGGAGGGAGACATCAATAGAGCCTTCCTGTTCCCTGGGGATCCTGAATGAAGAAACGGCCCTGCTGCTCAGGGAGGCTGGCATGGCGACCTATCACCACAACCTGGAAACCTCCCGCAGCTTTTTCCCCAACATCTGCACGACCCACGATTACGAAAGGGATGTTGATACCGTCCGCGCGGCCAGGCGCGCGGGCCTGAAAGTCTGCTGCGGCGGTATTTTCGGTCTGGGAGAAACCTTCGCGCAGCGGATCGAACTGGCAGAAACCATTCGGGAACTGGACGTGGATACCGTGCCGATCAACTTCCTCAACCCCGTAGAGGGGACCCCCCTTGCGGGAATGAACCTCCTGACTCCCATGGAGTGTCTGAAAATCATCGCAATCTACCGCTTCATGCTGCCGGACAAGAACCTGACGGTCTGCGGAGGGCGCGAGAAGAACCTGCGCGAACTGCAATCCTGGATCTTTCTGGCCGGCGCCAGCGGCATGATGACCGGGAACTACCTCACAACCCAGGGAAGGGAACCGGAACAGGACCGTCAGATGCTGGCCGATCTGGGACTTGCCGCGGGAGAATGCAAATGAGTGAAAGGAGAGGGATCTTTGTAACCGGCACGGACACCGGAGTGGGCAAAACGGTTGTGGCGGCCGCCCTGGCCCGTCTCCTGCGGCTTAAAGGGGCAAACGTCGGAGTGATGAAGCCGGTCACCAGCGGCTGCCGCGAAGAGGGGGGACGTCTGATTTCGGACGACGCGCTGCTCCTCAGCCGGGCCGCCGGACTTTCCTGCGACGATGACACCTCCCCCTACCTGTTCCGGGAGCCACTGGCGCCGTCGGAAGCGGCCAGGCTGGACGGCGTCAGGATCGACCTGGATCGGATCGGCGAGTGCTACGACCGTCTCGCGGCAAGACATGACGCGGTGATCGTGGAGGGCGCCGGCGGCCTGCTGGTACCGCTGACGGAGAATCTGCTGACAACGGACCTAGTCCGGGCACTGGACCTACCCATACTGGTGGTGGCCCGCCCGTCCCTGGGAACCGTCAACCACACCCTGCTGACCTGCTATTGCGCGGCACAGATGGGGCTTGCCGTGGCCGGAGTGGTGGTCAACAACTTCCCCGAAACCCCATGCCTGGCGGAGCAGGTATCGCCACGCCAGATCGGAGCGCTGAGCGGAGTGCCGTTGCTGGGTGTCTGGCCGCACATCAAAGACCCGGATCTGTATGCGGTGGTGGAAAGATTGTCGGAATGGCTCAGGGCGCGCCCGGAAACGGACGTGATACTGGAAAAACTGGGGTTCGCCCCCTCCCCTGAGTGACACATTGCCATCTACGCTGTCCCTGTGGGAATACGTGAATCCGTGACGCTTCCATGCCTCCGTTAGCCCGGAAGGCCTCTGCCTTTGCGTTTCAGGAGATGACCGACAACTCGTCGAAGGACCGGCAAAATGGACGACTTGTCACTGCACGGCGGCGTACGGGCCCCGGCTCTTTCGGACACTGCGGCATTCCACCGTCACGGATCCATGGAGTAATCAGGAATCAAGCCCCCGTCGCGGGAAAGGACGGGGGCTTTTTGTGTCGCGCCGGACGATTGTTGACGGCAATCGGCTGCGAATAGTTGTATTTTCTGTTGCATTTGCCCGAGTTTGGCGATTAAATGCCCTCCATCGGATTTGAACTGAGGTTTGCGTATGATCAGCGAAACACGGGTACTGGTAGTCGATGATGACGATTCCAGCCGGGAGGGGATGGCGCTTCTCCTGAAGTCTGGTGGCTATGATGTCGTTTCAGCCGCAACCGGAAACGAGGCTCTTGATCTCCTGGAGCGAGAGCCTTTTCAACTGATCGTGCTGGATCTCTTCCTCCCGGACAAAAGCGGGATCGAGATCCTCACCTACACGCGAAAACGCTTTCCCACCACGGAGGTGATCGTGGTAACCGGATACGCCTCCGCGGAAACCGCGGTCAGCGCCATGAAGGAGGGGGCGTTCGACTACATCACCAAGCCGGTGAATTTCGAAGAGCTGCTGATCGTCATAAAAAAAGCCCTGGAAAAACAGCAGCTCCTCTCGGAAAACGTCTATCTCAGAAGACAGCTCGAGGAACGTTTCGAATTCAGCAACATCATTGGTTCATCGCCGGCGATGAAGATGGTGTTCGAACGGATGACGCGCATCGTCAAGACCGACTCGACCGTGCTCATCACCGGAGAATCGGGAACGGGCAAGGAGCTGGTGGCCCGCGCGCTGCACTTTAACGGCCCCAGGAAAAACAAACCCTTTATCGCCGTGAATTGCAGCGCCATTCCCGAATCGCTGATGGAAAGCGAACTGTTCGGCCATGCCCGGGGGGCGTTCACCGGTGCGGTCAAGGATAAGGCCGGAAAGTTCGAGGCAGCCAACCACGGCACCATTTTTCTGGACGAGATCGGCACCATGCCGCTGCACCTCCAGTCCAAACTGTTGCGGGTCCTTCAGGAACAGGAATTGGTGCGGGTCGGCTCCAACACCCCCATAAAGCTTGATGTCCGCGTCATATCGGCAACCAACGTGGATCTGGAACAGCAGGTTCGCCAGGGTTGTTTCCGGGACGACCTCTACTATCGCCTGAACGTGATCCCGGTCCATCTGCCACCGCTGCGCGACCGGACCGAGGACATCATGCCGCTGGTCTCCTCCTTTCTGGACAAGTACTGCAAGCTCATGGGACGGCCGCTGATGGGTATGGGCAAACAGGCCCTGGAGGCCCTGGAGAAACATTCCTGGCCCGGCAACGTGCGGGAGCTGGAGAACCTGGTGGAGCGCCTGGTTGCGCTGACCGAGGGGGATAACATCCAGCTGGAGGATCTTCCCGCGGTAATGTCCGGAGAGGTGGCGCTGCCCGGCGACATTTCTCTCACGCTCACCGACAGGGGGATGGACATGGTCGGAGTCATCTCAAAAATCGAGAGCCGGCTCATATCCCAGGCGCTGGAGCTTTCCAAGGGGGTCAAGGCCCAGGCCGCCCAACTGCTGGGGATCAACCGGACAACCCTGGTGGAGAAGATGAAGAGGCTGAAGATGCAGTAGCGCCCGCTCCGGCAGCCCCAACCGCCGGACACGGGATGAACCGTCAGCACCAAACAAAAAAGAGCATCGGCAGCAGTGCCGATGCTCTTTTTTCCGTTTATGGCGGGGTTGACGGGGCTCGAACCCGCGACTTCCAGCGTGACAGGCTGGCACTCTAACCGACTGAGCTACAACCCCCGCAAACTGCAAACACTCAAGGTGTGTTCTATTCCGGAGTTACTTCTTCTTTTCGTTAACAGCGTCCTTCAGATTCTTGCCTGGCTTGAACTTGGGAATCGTTGCGGCCGGGATGTTGATCTTCTTGCCGGTCTGCGGATTCTGGCCCTTGCGAGCAGCGCGTTTCGTGGTACAGAAGGTGCCGAAGCCAACCAGGCTCAACTTGTCGCCCTGCTTGAGAGCGGCGGTTACAGAAGCGATGAAGGCATTGACCGCCTTTTCCGCATCCACTTTTTTCAGTCCAGCCTCATCTGCAACTGCGCTAATCAGTTCCGCTTTGGTCACGCTACACCTCCTGTGTTTTTTGTACTGCAAGGCGAGAGCGTTTGTACCAAATTTCATCGAAAGCTGTCAAGCAAAATGTCTTGCAAATGCACAATTCATGGGGCATGGAAAGCTTTTTTCGACTCTCATTAGTCTTTGCCCCACGACCGGATCAACAGCGGGACGAACGAATTGAAAAATGAAAGGGAAAAAACCATCACGCGGCGTCACTGACCTGCTGCTCGTAGACGACAATCGGCTTTTCCCGGTTGTATATGACATCCTCGTTGATGACCACTTCCCTGACATTCGCCTGTGACGGCACTTCATACATGATGTCAAGCATGGAATTTTCCAGAATGGACCGCAAACCGCGCGCTCCGCTGTTACGCTTGAGAGCCTCCCTTGCGATGGCCACCAGCGAACCGTCGGTAAACCTCAGCCGCACGTTTTCCATGTCAAACAGTTTCTGATACTGTTTGACCAGGGAGTTTTTCGGTTCCTTCAGAATCTGGACCATGGCATCCTCATCCAGTTCGGTCAGGGTGGCCAGAACCGGGAGTCTGCCGATGAACTCCGGAATGTAACCGTACTTGAGGAGATCGTCGGGGGTAACGTTGAGCAGCAGTTCGCCAAGCTTCTTCTCGGCGCGCTTCTTCACGTCGGCGCCGAACCCCAGGCTCTTCATGCCGATGCGCTGCTGGATAACGCTGTCCAGTCCGGCAAAGGCGCCGCCGCAGATGAACAGGATGTTGGTCGTATCGACCTTCATGAATTCCTGCTGCGGATGCTTGCGCCCCCCCTTGGGCGGTATGCTGGCTATGGTCCCCTCGATGATCTTGAGCAGCGCCTGCTGTACCCCCTCTCCCGAGACGTCGCGGGTCAGGGAGGGAGATTCGCTCTTGCGGGCGATCTTGTCGATCTCATCGATATAGATGATCCCCTTCTGGGCCCGTTCCACATCGTAGTCGGCCGCCTGCAAAAGACTCAGGATGATGTTTTCCACGTCCTCGCCCACATAACCGGCCTCGGTCAGATTGGTCGCGTCGGCCATGGCAAAGGGAACCTTGAGGATTCTGGCCAGGGTCTGGGCGAGCAGCGTCTTGCCGGAACCGGTGGGGCCAAGGAGCAGGATGTTGCTCTTCTGCATCTCCACGTCACCCGGTTTGTTGACGTTCTCGATGCGCTTGTAGTGGTTGTAGACGGCCACCGACAGAACCTTCTTGGCCTTTTCCTGACCGATCACGTATTCGTCCAGAATATCCTTGATTTCCCGGGGCTTTGGCAGTTTCTTAATATCCGGACCGAGCGCGTCGTCCATCCTCATCTCTTCGGCAATGATATCGTTGCAGAGTTCGATGCACTCGTCACAGATGTATACGGCGGGGCCGGCGATCAGTTTCTTGACCTCTTCCTGGCTCTTGCCGCAGAACGAACAGGTCAGGTTTTCCTGCGTGGTTTCCCGTCTGCTCATGAAACACCTCCGCTTGCGGGGTCCGGCTTCCTGGCAAAGGTTGAATCGATCAGACCATACTCCTGCGCCTCTTTTGCCGACATGAAATAGTCCCGCTCGGTATCAGCCTCGACTTTTGTCTTGGGTTGCCCCGTCATGTCGGCAAGAATACCGTTAAGTTCATCCTTCATCCGCAGGATTTCCCTGGCGTGAATGCTGATATCCGTGGCCTGCCCCTGGAAACCTCCCAGCGGCTGGTGAATCATGATACGAGAGTGATCCAGACTGGAACGCTTGCCCTTCTCGCCCGCGGCCAACAGAACCGCCGCCATGGAGGCGGCCTGACCGACGCAGATGGTTGATACCGGAGCCTTGATGTACCGCATGGTATCGAGAATCGCCATTCCGGATGTCACAATGCCACCCGGAGAGTTTATGTAGAGGTGAATATCCTTGTCGGGATCTTCCGCCTCCAGGAACAGAAGCTGGGCTATGATCAGATTGGCAACCTGATCATCGATTCCACCCCCCAGGAAGATGATACGCTCTTTCAGCAGGCGGGAATAGATGTCATAGGCCCGCTCGCCCCGGCCACTCTGTTCTACTACAATGGGAATATACATGATGCCCTTTCGTTGCTGCCTACAGCACGGTTACTGCTTCGTGGCGGGTTGCGCCGGTAACGGACGGTCATTCACGGATGAACGGGGTCCACAACGGAGCAACCTGAACCGGTTCAGGCCTCCGGAGCCTCAGAAGCCGCCGGATCTATTTCCGTAATGACCGCTCTGTCCAGCAGGAAACGGATCGCCTTGTCTTCCTTCATCTCGGAGATCAGCGACTCCCGGGCTGAGCGGGTAGTGGAGTAGTGTTCCCTGATCCTGGTCAGAAGATCCTCGTTGCCGGCGGCGATCTCCGCATAGCGTTTTTCAAGATCCTCGTCGGTGACGGCAAAGTCTTCCTGCTTGATCAGCGCCATGAGCAGCAGGCCGCCACGGACCTTGTCAGCGGCGCTCTCGCGGGCGTGCTCACGGAAAGTATCGTCGTTCATGCCCATGGTATTCATGGACATGCCACGGCTCTGCAGGCGATTTTTCAGCTCTTCCAGCATCCGATCTTGCTGCCGTCTGACCATGGATTGGGGAACCTCGATCGGGTTCTTTTCAATCAACGCCTTGATGATGTTCGTTTTCTGGTCGTGCTCGATCCTTTCGAGCTCATACTTTCTGTGGTATTCCTCGATTTTTTCCCTCAGCTGTTCGACCGTTTCGAAATCACCGAACTGGCGCGCAAACTCGTCGTCCAGTTCAGGGAGCTCCTTGCGCTTGAGCTCCTTGAGAGTCACATGGAAAACGCCTTCCTTGCCGGCCGCTTCCGGGTTGCGATACCCCTCGGGCAGGGTGATGCCGATCTTCTTGGACTCGCCGCATTTCATGCCCAGGAGACCATCCTCGAATTCGGGCGAGAAACGGTGGGCGCCAACCTCAACCATGGAGCCTTCGGAGCTTGAGTCTTCTTCCGGGAATCCCTCCACCGTGAAGGTGAAATCGACAACCGCCATGTGTCCCTTTTCCACCGCCACATCGTCCTCGAGAGGGATCAGCTGGGCCATGTTGTTCCTCATGCGACCGATCTCGTCATCCACCTTTTGGGGATCGAAAACAAAACGCTCCCTGGTTATTTCCAACCCTTCGTAATCCTTGAGTTCGAATTCGGGCATCACCTCAACCAGGGCGCTGTACTTGAACGGAGCATCCTCCTGGAGGAGATCGCACTCGATGGTCGGGGTTTCGATCGGCTCGATCTTGTTTTCACTCAGGGCCTGGAAAAGAGTCTTTTCGTAGAAACGCCGCATGACTTCATCACGCATGGAATCAATGAATGTCCGCTTGATCAAGCGCATGGGAGCCTTGCCTGGCCGGAATCCCTGGAGCTTTGCCCTCTTCTGGATGCCTGCGTACGCATTGGCGATCTCGGTATTGACCTGTTCAACGGGAATCTCAAAGCTGACTTTTTTGGAGACCGGGCTTAATGTTTCGACATGAACCTGCATTGGGAATGACCTCACTGAATGGAATTGGTACCTGAACGGGCTTAAAACGGCTCGATGATTTTTCAAATGGTGCGAGAGAGGAGACTTGAACTCCTATACCTTGCGGTGCCAGATCCTAAGTCTGGTGCGTCTGCCAATTCCGCCACTCTCGCGAAATTCCAGCCGGAATTACCGCCCGATTTACGGCCTGATACCCCGTAAATTGAGCAGAATATTTATGTTTATGGTAATTGTTCTCTCCGGTCAAGAATTTTTTTCATCCGGCGCCTCATCCCCCGGCCAGCTTCACCCTGAACCCCCGATCCTGAAGTTCCCGTACCAGCAACTCGCGATGGTCACCCTGTATCTCGATCGTCCCGTTCTTAACCGTACCGCCGCAGCCGCACCGCTTTTTCAGGACGCCTGCCAGCTCCCTGAGAGGTTCCCCCTCCAGCGGCAGGCCCGTAATGACGATGACCGTACCGCCGCCGCGCCCCTTCACCTCCCGGCGCAGGCGGACGCAACCGTCCGGCGGGTGACGCAGCCCCGCTGACGGCGCCGGCTTCTTGCGATCCTGGCGTATCCGGCCGGCTTCGCTGGAGTAAACCAGCACGTTGTTGTCATCGTTTTTCATGAAAATCCGCTCCGCTCCTGACAATTTCAATTATTATAGAGTACGGCCGACGAGCGTCAAGCCTCAATACGCCAGCTCAAAGGCGTTGACGATGTGCTCGATCGATTGCCCGCCGTCGTCGCTAAGAAGGATGGCAATCACGTCAAAGCGCCCGTTGCTGTCGTGAAGACGCTTCATGGAGAGCCATGTCAGGGCCGCCTTTGATATCTGGCGCTGCTTGAACGGGCTGACGGCAAGTTGCGGAGCGCCATAGGAGAGGCCGCGGCGCGCCTTGACCTCAACGAAAACCAGGCTGCCGTCAGCCGGGTCACGGGCGATGATATCCACCTCTCCCCCCCTGCAGCGGAAGTTGCGCTCCAGAATCCGATAACCCCGTCCGGCAAGGTAGGAAGCGGCGATATTCTCCCCCAGGCTCCCCGTGGACCTGTTATCCTGCCGCCGCTGGTCCACCCGTCGCCCCCTCCCCCCACCTGCAGGCCCCGGCAATCGTCAGGTCGGTGCGGAGCATGCGGCCGGCCCAGCCGTTCATGACCTCAACGCCCCCCCGCCCAGCAGGAATCCGGCCACGTCGGGACAGGAGGCCGCCAGGTAGTCCGCCCCAGCCAGTTCATCCGGATCGCCGTAGCCCCATCCGCAGGCGACGGTCAGCATGCCGGCCCTGATTCCGGCCTGAATGTCGTTGACACTATCCCCCACCATCGCGGCATCTTCGAGGGGGACGCCAAGACGCTCCAGAACCCTGAGCAGGGGAAGCGGCGAGGGTTTCATCTCCTCGAAGGTGTCGGCGCCGCAGATGCACCCGAAAAAGGAGGCAATGCCGAGAGCCTCCAGGATCAACCTGCAGAGGGCCTCGTTCTTGTTCGACACTGCCGCCAGCGAGACGCCGTTGGCGTCAAGGGTCTCCAGCATTTCCCGCGTCCCTGGATACAACCTGCTCTTGTCGACGATATGCTGTCGGTTGTACTCAAGGAAGCGGTCCAGCCCGGACTCGATTTCAGACGGGTCTTCAGTGGCGAGGGCCCGACGCACCAGGTTGCGGGCCCCCTTGCCCACAAAACCGCGGACCTCGGCGCGGGAGAAACCGGGCCTGCCGGAACATGCCATCAAGTGGTTGACCGCATCGGTCAGATCATCCAGGGAATCGATCAGGGTGCCGTCGAGGTCGAAGAGGGCGGCGCGGACCTTCATTCGGACGTCCCCCCGGACGGTTCGTCACCCCGCGGCAGGACGATGACCGGAGTTTCGGCGGGGCGGTAGAGCAGGAATGTTCTGCCCAGAACCTGAGCAATCTCGGCATTGCAGGCATCGGCCAGGATCCGGGACGACTCGCGCCTGTCCAGCATGCAGCTCTCCAGGAGTTTCACCTTGACCAGTTCGTGTCGGTCCAGGGCGACACTGGTCTCGGTGATCAGCGATTCTTCCACTTCCCTTTTTCCGATCAGGATGAGCGGTTTCAGGTTGTGCCCGAGGGCTCGTAAATGGCGTTTCTGTTTTCCCGTCAGCATAGATGTTTCTCCTCAATTTCACGGCAAAGATCCGTTCGCTTCATCAGTCAGCAGCTTACAACTCAAGCCATTACCAAAAACGGGCGGCCCCGAACTGCAATGGTACGCGGATCCGCGTGGATCGAGGGATATACTCGGATTGCAATTCATCTTTCCAGTTGGGGCATATCCGCGTACCTCCGCAAAAATCCGGCCTGTTCCGCGTTCCATCGGTTTTGTTTCTCTTCTTTGGTTCCGGCTGTGCAGGCCTAGGATATATCACAACGGCATGACAGCGGTAAACCGTCAAATGCCCCGGGCTT
>CAZRPI010000082.1:0-17065 GCA_964601865.1 uncultured Pelobacter sp.
GTTCTTTACTCATAAACTCTGTGTATTCCGTGGTTAAAGTCTTTTTCTGAATTTATTCGTATTTTTAAAACGGCGACTTCACCAGCTGCCAGGTCGGGCTGTTGACGGCCATATCGATGTCCCGGGCAAAGATCGGAAATCCCTTGTAGCCATGGTACGGCCCGGAATAGTCCCAGCTGTGCATCTGTCTGAACGGTATGCCCATCTTCTGGAACAGGTATTTCTCCTTGATCCCGCTCCCGATCAGGTCCGGCTTAAGCTTGTGGGCGAACTGTTCGAACTCGTATTCTGAAACATCATCGTAAACCACGGTGGCGTCGGGCATCTCCGAGGCGGTCCGGTCGTAGTCGTCACCATGGGCAAACTCGTATCCGGAGCCGATGCACTGCATTCCCAGGTCTTCATAGGCGTTGATGGTGTGACGGGGGCGGAGACCGCCGACATAGAGCATCACCTTCTTCCCATCCAGGCGTGGCCTGTATTCCTCGATTACACCCTGCATGATCGGTTCGTACTTGGCGATAACCCTTTCCACATTCCCGGCGATCTCGGGACCGAAATACTCGCCCAGTTGCCGCAAACTCGCCGCAATCTTGGTCGGCCCGAAGAAGTTCAGCTCCATCCAGGGAATGCCGTACTTTTCCTCCATCACCTTGCACATGTAGTTCATGGAACGGTAGCAGTGGATGATGTTGAGCTTAACCTGGTGGGTCGCGGCAATTTTCTCAATTTCGCCGTCGCCGGTCCACACGGCTTTGACGTTCAGGCCGATTTCCTCCAGCAGGGGTTTTGTTGACCAGGCGTCACCGCCAATGTTGTATTCACCGATCAGGGCCACGTCATAGGGAGTTGGCGGTTCCGCGAATTCGCGGGTCTCGATGACGAAGTCACGGATGGTATCGTTTGATATGTGGTGGCCGAGCGACTGGGAAACACCGCGAAACCCTTCGCAGTTGCAGGGAATGATCGGCAGGTCGAGCTCCTTGCTGGATGCCTTGGCCACGTTGTTGATATCGTCGCCGATGAGTCCGACCGGGCACTCGGAGAGCACCGATATTGCCTTGGCCAGCGGGAATAGCTCCTTCACTTCCTTGAGGCCTTGCGCAAGCTTTTTGTCGCCGCCGTAAACGATATCCTTCTCTTGGAAGTCGGAGGTGAACTGCATGGCGAAACTGGTGACACCGCTGATCCCGGACACCAGGTTGCGCCGGGTGCCCCAGGAATACCAGCCGCAGCCCACCGGACCATGGGATATGTGCACCATGTCACCGATCGGGCCCCAGACCACCCCCTTGGCGCCGGCGTACGCGCATCCGCGGGCGCTCATGACGCCGGGAATGGTTTTACGGTTCGACTTGACACAGGCCGAACCGCTCGCCTGGTCGTTTGGCGCCAGATGCGGCGCCCGCTTCTTTTTTCCTTTTTCCGGATAAACCTCCAGGGCCTGATCGATCATCTCCTGGGTCGATTCCCTGGTTATCCCCTCTACTTTCTTGATATTATCTGACATGGAAATGCTCCTTTAACGGGGTCGGAGGCTGAGGGCGGAAATTGAGTACAGCTATCCATCCTCATCTATTCCGTTTCTTTCCAGATGAAATTAGCCTTAAGCGCTATGTGACAGGATTGTTTAACAGCTTGAGATGTGCTGATCCTAGGCTGCTTCTGATTCCGCCTTGCCCACGTTCTCGTCTTCGGCTTCCATGATGCCGAACTCCATCATGACATCTTCCAGCTCGTCCATGGTCAGGGGCTTGGGCACCACCAGCATCTTGTTCTCGGAAATCTTCCTGGCCAACTCCCGGTACTCGTTGGCCTGGGGATGATCAGGAGAATATTCGATGACGGTCATTCTACGCATCTCCGCCCGCTGCACCTGATTGTCACGGGGTACATAATGGATCATCTGGGTACCGAGTTTTTCCGCCAGGGCGCTGACCAGCTCGAATTCCTTGTCGGTCTTCCTGGCATTGCAGATCAGTCCGCCCAGGCGCACCCTGCCGGATGAGGCGTACTTGAGGATACCCTTGGAGATGTTGTTGGCGGCGTACATGGCCATCATCTCGCCGGAACAGACGATGTAGATCTCCTCTGCCTTGCCTTCGCGGATCGGCATGGCGAAACCGCCGCAGACAACGTCGCCGAGAACATCGTAGAACACGAATTCAAGGTCAGGGGTGTAGGCGCCGTTCTCCTCCAGGAAGTTGATGGCGGTGATGACGCCGCGACCGGCGCAGCCCACGCCCGGTTCCGGTCCGCCGGACTCGACACATTTCACATCCCCGAAGCCGACCTTGAGCACATCTTCCAGCTCCAGATCCTCGACCGTGCCCCTCTCACGCACCAGATCCATAACCGTCGTCTGAGCCTTGGCATGAAGCATCAAACGGGTAGAGTCCGCCTTGGGATCGCAGCCGACGATCATCACCTTTTTCCCAAGTGACGCAAGACCCGCAACCGTATTCTGGGTTGTTGTTGATTTGCCGATACCACCTTTGCCATAAATCGCGATCTGTCTCATGTGAAGCTCCTTTCGCCCACCAATCCGTGGGGCTTTTGGGTTACTACGGGGCAAAAAAACAGGCGCCCCATCTCTGTGAATGGCGGCGCCTTTGCCGGATACTGATTATTGGGGTATTGAACTGATGACAATTTCTTATTGCATCTGCAGTGCCAAATCATAACCTATTGATTTCAAAGAGAACTGTTGGTCAACCTATCCCGTTATGCACAAATATCAAGCAAAATCGTCTGCCAGGAGTACATACTGTTCAGAAAATACCGGGCGCAATGTTCCTTCTCACTTTGCGACTGCGTTTTCGCAAGACGACCAGTCCCCACAACAGGGAAGCGTAAATCGGGCATATTACCTTCATCCTGGTCCGTGGCGCCTTCTGGACGACACTCATTTTAGTAGTCGGGGACTGCCGGAGAGAGCGCATCAGGGCCATTTCGTCGTAATTCCCGGCGCAATGGAGCGTCAACAGCCGATACTGTCTGAAGCCCGAAGGGCTGAGTTTATCGGCTGGAGCGGAATGAGCCCCGGAATTACGGAAATAGCCCGTCCGGCCGAACGCAGGCAGCCCCCAACTGCCGAATGCGGGTTTAAATGCCCCGGTCCGGGCGTTTCAGGCAATATCATGCGCCCGGCGCGTTCCGTACAGTTCCATAAGCTGACTGTTGCTGAGCGGACGCCTGGTCCGCTGGGCAACCCTTCTCACCCTGTCCATGAGATGGATAGCTTCGGAGCGGCTGACTGCGATCCCCAGATCACGGTAACGCTCCATCAGGGCGCTGCTGCCGGAATGTTTGCCGACCACTATCCTGCGGTTCAATCCCACCTCGGCAGGATCGAACCCCTCATAGTTAGCTGGATTTTTCAGCACCCCATCGGTATGCAGGCCCGATTCGTGAGCAAACACCGACTCCCCCACCACCGCTTTCCACGACGGCAGCGGCCGGTTGGAAGCCTTTGCCACAAAGAGCGACAACTCCCTGAAGCGATGGGTGGCAATGCCGGTATCGATGCCGGCGGCATGTTTCAGCCCCATGACCACCTCTTCCAGGGCGGCGTTGCCGGCCCGCTCTCCCAGACCGTTGACGGTGGTGTTGGCAAACATGGCGCCGGCCCGGATGCCCGCGATGGTGTTGGCGGTCGCCATGCCGAAGTCATTATGGGCATGAACCTCGATGGGAAGATCGGGAACGGCTTCCCGAAGTGCGCGAATCCTGTCGTACATGCCGAACGGATCCAGGATCCCCAGCGTATCGCAGAAGCGGAACCGGTCCCCGCCCATTTCTCGGGCAATTTGCATCAGATCCTCCAGAAAGAGGAGATCGGCGCGACTGGAGTCTTCGCCCCCCACCGACACATACAGGCCGTTTTCCTTGGCAAACCCGAGAGCAACCCTGAGTTGCTCCTTGACCCACTCACGGTTCTTGCGGATCTTGTTCAGGATCATCATATCCGAAACCGGCAGGGAGATATCCACGGCTCCTATTCCGCAATGGATACTGGCCTCAATATCCCTGACCAGCGCCCGGTTCCAGGCAATGAGCCTGGCGTTCAACCCCAGATCGACCAGGGCCTTGATCCCCTTGCGCTCTTCCCTGCCCATGGCCGGGATTCCGCATTCAAGTTCACGCACCCCGATGGCATCCAGCATCCGCGCTATAGCCATCTTGTCCCGCCTGCTGAATACAACACCCGCGGTCTGCTCCCCGTCGCGCAGGGTGGTATCGTCAATAATAATCGCGTTATCCACATGTCCGGCCATATTTTCCTCCATGAATGCGCAAAGGCGCCACCATTCCGATGTATGGCGGCGCCTTTGCCGGTTCCGAAAGCTCTCCATGGCATGCACGAGTCGTACCACCCGAAAATCCATTCTCCCCGACAACACCCTCCCACGCCTCTCCAACGGAGTCGCAATCCAACGTCACCCCTCCGCGCTGTCCCTTCCGGGGACACTCCGTCCGTTTTGGGGACACGCGACAGCCCGGCAAACCTCGCAACACATTATTTTTTCAACGTTCAGGCCATTGGCATAAAGTCTGCAAAAACTATGGGTTAACATGACATCACCCCGTGGGATTGTCCCAATTAGTAACAATACATCACGAGGAAGGCACGGCGTGTCCCCGATGAATATTGAACGTTTCCGGGCAACACCATTAACGATGGAAGATTCAGACAAAGAACCGCCCACAGTTTTCACCGATCCCTGATATTCCTGAGGACTCCATCAAGGAGAGTTCAGAGACTTTTATTCAAATTTTCATGGAGATGGTTGACAAACACCCCGGCTGCGCCGTATGAAACATACATGCAACAGACGCAATTCACATTGCTTCATAAACGTGACGCGAATCCAATAACAAGGAGTGCTTGACTATGTTGAAAAAATGGTTTTACAGCAGGACACTCGCCACAAAAATGTTCCTGACATTTTCCATCGTCATGTTGTGCGCCATCTGCCTGGGGAGCCTGGCGCTGTATCAACTCTGGTGCAGCGAGAACTTCATACAGGAGCTTGCCCGCCAGTATCACATCGCGCCTGAACGGATCGCCGAAGGCACCCGCATGTTCTCCCTGTTCCGCAACCTGACCATCGGCATTATTCTAACCGGCATCGTCATCTGTTCCTGGCTGACCCACTTCACCGTCAAGACCGTCGTCTGCAAATCTCTCTGGTATGCCCTGATGGCCCTGGAAAGAATCGCCAACGGCGATCTGACCCAGAACATACAGGTAAAGAGCAATGAAGAAATCGGCAAGCTTTTCTCCGCCATGAAGACCATCATCGAAAAACTGCGCGCGGTCGCCGGAGACATCAATACCCTCACCCACACCCTGGCAGACAATTCCAGGGAGTTGCAGGGGACAACCCATGAGATGAACCAGAACGCCCACGCCCAGGCATCCCAGACCGACCAGGTGGCCAGCGCATCGCTTGAAATGTCACAGACTCTTCAGGACATCGCCAGCAGCGCCGAACAGGCAGCCAGCGCCGCCAAGGAAACCAGCACCGCGGCCAACAACGGTATGGAAGCAGTTGCCGGAGTTGTGGCGGAAATGAACAAAATCGTCAAATCCGTTCAGGAATCGTCCGTTACCATCGAAAAGCTGGGAGAATCCAGCGCCCAGATCGGCAATATCGTTGCCACCATCGAGGATGTGGCCGACCAGACCAATCTCCTGGCGCTCAACGCGGCCATTGAGGCGGCACGGGCCGGAGAGCACGGCCGTGGCTTCGCCGTCGTGGCGGACGAGGTGCGCGCCCTGGCAGAGAGGACGGCAAAGGCAACTCAGGAAATCAGCCGCATGATCAAGGCGATTCAGGTTGATACCAATTTCGCCGTTGAAAGTATGACCACCAGCAGAAAAGAGGCCGACGGCGGATTGATCAAGGCGGGTGAGGCAAGCCAGGCACTGGAATACATTGTTTCCGCATCCAACAACAGCATGGACATGGTCAGCCGCATTGCCACGGCAACCGAACAGCAGACGGCAGTCACCTCTGAAGTGTCCATGAACGTGGAAAAAATCGCCACCGGGACGAAAGCGACCGAAGCCTCTGCGGACCAGATCGAGGAATCGGCAAAACTGCTGTCCAAACTGTCAAACGACCTGGAACAGACGGCATCCTGGTTCAAGGTAGCCTGATCAGGCGAACCTGGTTTCTCGATCAGAATCAATATCGATCAGACAAGAGGAAGGGGATCGTGAATAATCTGCCAGCGACAAGAAATGAAAGCGCCACAACCGACAGTGTTATCCAGTTGGTCAGTTTCGAACTGGGTGGGGAAGAATACGGCGTCGATGTGCTGTCGGTAAGGGAAATAATTCGCATGCCCACCATTACCAAAATGCCGAATACCGAGGATTACGTTGATGGAATCGTCAACCTGCGCGGCACGGTGGTTCCAATAATATCGTTGCGCAAGCGCTTCGGGCTCTGCGAAACGGAGCAGGACCATAACAGCCGCATACTGGTTATGGAAGTAGGAGATGGAATGACCGGGTTTGTTGTCGATGGTGTTTCCGAGGTGATTCGCATCCACGGCAGTGAAATCCAGCCACCACCTTCGCTGATTATCTCCGGAGGCATTTCCAACGATTTCATTACCGGAGTCTACAACCACGGCGACCGGATGCTGATCATCATTGATCTCAGCCGGATGTTTACCGACGAGGAGCAGAATTACCTGAGCAGCATTCAATAAACCGTAGAGACGCATTGCAATGCGTCTCTACAATTACACATGAAACGGGATCTCCGAAACCGGAGGTCCCGTTTTCTCGTCCACAGTCTGACACGGTTCAGCCGCAACTCCCCATCGATGCCAGCCCGTACAGGTATTCCGGTCTGTAATTAGGTTTTACCCCGGCGTACATCAGCGACGTTTCGCTCCTGACGGAAAAACCCGCTTTCCGGAAAACGGAGACGCAGCCATAATTCGTTGCCGAAGCGTCACAGAGCACTTCCCTCGAAGCGGCAACCGTTGACAGGACCCTGGCAATTACCCGTGAAGCCGCGTCCCGGTTCAGGGCCGCGAAGGGACCGATCTGCGCCCCCCCACGGAAAGGTTGAACAACCGCGCAGGCTGAACTCTCGGAGATAACAGTTCCCCTCCCCGCCACCCACCTCAACAGGGATTCCCGACGGTCACCCCAGCAAAGCCCGTCAAACGACGCATCAAAACGGAGCGCGTTATCGCATATAACGCCATCACCGCTTCCGTCTCCCCTGCCAACCCATCTCACAATCCTGTCAATACCCTTGAAACCGTGTTTTTCGTACAGGGCTCTCCCCATTTCGGATGCCGTAAGCCAGATCGTCTCCACGCCGAAATCCAGCAGAGCCCTGACGGCCCGAAGGAACAGGGCCTCACCGATGCCAGCCCCGCGGTGATCTTTCCCGACAAGAAGGTTGCCGATCCAGCCCCCGCGTTCATGGGGAATGGAGGTGACAAAGCCGACTGCGTCGCCTGTACCGTCCTTCACGCAGAAACAGCCTCCCGGAAATTCCGCCAACAGGAAATCCAGCTCGCCGCGGTCACTGATCCATTGTTCGGCGGCAGCCAGATTCAGAAAGTTTCCAATATCGCATTTTAGAAATGGTTCGGGTAACATGAATTTCCTCCGCGAGGAGTCGGTCAGAGCTGTTGATGGCCCACGACCGGAAGCTGGGCGACAGCCAGGTTCCGTTCGCATCCGGCGTCATTTCTGCCGATCAGTCCAATCGCATCCGCCCGGCACTGTCTGCAGTGGGCGAATTGACCGATGATCCTTTCATTAGCTTTGCGTACCTCCATCAGCCGCTCCTCGGAAGGTCGCTGGATATGGGCCATCTCCCCCTGGGGAATAAGCGGGATGACATTCATTACCGACGCGCCCGTTTCCTTGACCCTGGCCGCAATGAGAGGGATCTGGTTATCGTTTACACCCGGCACGAGAACCGTGTTGACCTTGATTGTCATGCCGAGTCCGGCGGCCAGTTTCAACCCTTCCAACTGATTGGCGATCAGAATCGAAGCCCCTTCAATTCCATGGTAGCTCCTGCCGTTGTAGGCGACCCGCCGGTATATCCGTCCGCCGACTGCCGGGTCCACGGCATTGATGGTTATGGTGAGGCTGCGGAGTCCGAGCTCATGGAGAGTATCAATGTAATTGGGCAACAGCAGACCATTGGTGCTCATACAGAGCACGAGATGGGGAAACTCGTTCCTGATCATGGCGAAAGTCTCAAATGTCTCCTGGTTGGCCAGCGGATCACCGGGGCCCGCAATACCCACAACCCTGATGATCGGTCCCATCAGGGGGCTTGCCATGACTTCCCGGACTTTTTCCAATGCCTCCTTCGGCATCAGAATTCGGCTGCTGACACCCGGTCTTGACTCATTGACGCAGTCGTGTTTCCGGACGCAGTAGCCGCATTTGATATTGCAGCGCGGGGCCACCGCCAGGTGCATCCGGCCGTTTTTCTGATGATTGCCGCCAAAACAGGGATGGCCCTGGATATTATTTTTCATCCCGCATATCTGTGCCATGGTTGTGCTCCTTTCAGACTGAAAAACCCGCGGGAAAAATCACCGCGGGCTCCGTTGCCTCAGCAAAAAGTTCATATGTATACGCTCGTCGCTGAGCGGTTTCTGTTTTCCGTTTAGCACAGAGCATGCCAACTGCCCAAAAAAACAGGAATACTCAAAAATCAACATATTCCGGCTTCATAGCGCGCAACGCCGTATTTGACTGAACATCGCTCCGTTTCATTTGTGATGCCCAGAATGTAGGCAGTAAGATTATTTTCCGCACTCGACAGATAAAAACGGACATGTGCAAATCAGGTGTGCAAACGCGCGGAAATGGCGTTTGGCGGACAACATCGCTCATGGATTGTTTATTGCAGGCTTTCATGTGACTATTCGAAACATCCATCTGCGCCGCAACGGAAAGAACCTGTCATGCGCCATCAGTGCACTCTTGACGACATACGTGAACGGGCCCTCGCCGCTTTCTACGGCATGGCGCTCGGCGATGCGCTGGGGGCCACGGTCGAATTCATGACCAGCACGGAGATCAAGGCCCAATACGGGGTATTCAAAAACATCACCGGCGGGGGCTGGCTGCGGCTCAAACCGGGTCAGGTAACCGACGACACGCAGATGGCCCTCTGCATCGCCAGGGCAATTGTCCAGACCGGAGGCTGGTCGCTGGAACAGGTGGCGGACAATTTCGCCGCCTGGCTGAAATCCCGGCCGGTGGATTGCGGCGACACCTGCCGCAGAGGCATCCGCGCCTATATGCTGCACGGAACCCTGGAATCACCACCCAACAGGTGGGACGCGGGAAACGGCGCGGTCATGCGCCTGCTGCCGGTGGCCATCCATACTCTGGGGGACGAAGCGTTGCTGGAAAAATATGTGCTTGAGCAGGCCCACATCACCCACAACAACTCCCTCTCCGACGCCGCATGCAAGTGTATCGGCAGGATGATCCACCTGGCGCTCTGCGCCAGATCCAAGACAAGATTGCGCAGGGAGGCCGACGCTCTTATTGCCTGTTTTCCGACTTTTTCCTTCGAACCGTACCGGGGCCTGGCGACCGGATACGTGGTGGATACGCTGCAAACGGTTTTCCACTGGTTTTTCCGCGGCAGGAGTTTCGAGGAATGTCTGGTGGGAACGGTAAATCAAGGGGGAGACGCCGACACGACCGGCGCCATCTGCGGCATGCTGGCCGGCGCATACTACGGCATGGGCGAAATTCCGCAGCGCTGGCTGAAAAAGATGGACAGAAAGGTTATGGATGAAATCGAGTATCTCACCGGACAGCTGGTGGAGTCAGGTCCCGCAAAGCGCTGAGCCCGGTCGCCCGAATTAATTGTCGAGTTTTGGCATGACCGGGGCACTGTTTCCAGGCGTTGTCCGGATAAATGAATACCCCAAACATTTTCTAGACATTCTCACTAACTGCCATTTGACGTAACTTCGTGATATCCCGGAGAGGAGGCGCTCCGAACATACGGTTGTACTCGCGGCTGAACTGCGAAGGGCTCTCATAGCCCACCTGGAACGCGGCGGTCGCGGCATCCAGCGACTCGGCAAGCATCAGACGCCTGGCTTCGTGAAGGCGCAGATGCTTCTGGTACTGCAACGGGCTCAAGGCGGTCATGGACCGGAAATGGTTATAGAATGAAGCGGCTCCCATGCGTGCCATGGAGGCCAGATCATCGATGCGAAGCTGTTGGGTGAAGTTGTTTTTCAGCCACTCAATCGTCCGCGCCATTTGCTGGCTCTGGCTGCCCGCCGATGCGATCTGGCGCAGACGTGCCCCCTGCTCCCCCACCAGCAGAAGATAAATAATCTCCTTCTGGATGATCGGCGCCAGGATCGGGATATCATGCGGTTCGTCGAGCAGGTCGATCAGACGCTGCAGGGAAGTGAGCAGCGGCAGGGTGATTTCGCTGGCCGCCATGCCATGACCGGATTGCCGCGTACGGTGATGGGGGAAACTGCCGTCAACCAGCAGTTGGGAAACCTCGTGGATATCGAGCGTCAGCTTGAGCCCCAGAAGCGGCCTTTCCCTGCTTGCCTCGATGACCTGAACGAAGGTGGGCAGATTCAAGGATGTGATCAGATAGTGGCGATTGTCGTAGACATAGGTTTCATTGCCCAGCAGCACGCGCTTCGCCCCCTGGACGACCAGGCAGATACTCGGCTCGTACACGGTGCCCATGGGTTCGGTGGGCGCCTCCTCACGAAAAAGCGACAGGGCCTGGACCGCGCTCGGAAACAGTTTGCCGTATTCTGTCCATCGGGCAATGCTTTCTCTCAGGGTTTCAAGAGCCATTTCAATCCTGTTCATCCCATCCTCACACATCTGTCCGTTTTTACGTAAAATCATCCTTCCGCCAAGCATAGTCATACTACCAAATCCTGCTTCCGCCAAACAATATCTCCGGCAATCAATTGTAGGATCGGGCAAGAATTTTCAAGGATTGAGCTATCCGCATTTCCATCAGTGGGAGAAACCCTGCTGCGGCTGCTCCAGTCGGTGCTTAGTTCTAGATCAAACCAGAACCGATCTCACGCGACGCCGCGACGACGCAACGGAAGACAAAATCCGATGCGCATTTTCAAAAAATCAGCCCCATGCTTTTGTGAAAACCATATGAAACTAATCTAAAACATTCAGCTTGAGGTCAGAGGATTTTTGAGGTTTTCGTCGCGTCGTTGCGCCGTCGCGTGATATATGTATTCCGGTTCCGGCTGGACCTGTGTAGGAACTTTTTTAAATACCAGTGCCGTCTTTAGGTGAAAACCATATGAAACCGATTGAAAACAAGATAGCTGACAGCGTTATGGATGCAGCGTTCCAGATACATCGGGAACTTGGTCCGGGGCTTTTGGAAAGCGTCTACGAGGTCATCCTGGCTCGAAAGCTAACTGACGCTGGGTTGGTTGTTGAGCGTCAGGTTCCGGTTCCGATCCGGTTTCAGGGGATTCTGTTTGATGAGGGCTTCCGGGCCGATCTGTTCGTTGAACGGAAAGTCATCATTGAATTGAAATCGGTTGAACGCCTGCAACCGGTGCATTCGAAGCAGTTGCTGACATACCTTCGCTTGACCGGATACCGTCTCGGGTTATTGATCAATTTCGGTGAAAACCTGATGAAGGATGGTTTCAAGCGGATAGTAAACGGTTTGGATTGATGAAGTTTGCGTTGCGCCGTTGCGTGAACAAATTGCTTTCAAGAAGGCCGGCAGGAACGTGGTAAGCGGTGAGAATGAAGTTTTCGGATAAATGAAGTGAACGGAAATGCCGGACTGGAAGCAATAGGCTGAAATGTCCATGGTTTTTTGATCTCACGCAACGCCGCGACGACGCAACGGAAAACAAAATCCGATGGGCATTTTCAAAAACCAGCCCTGAGCTTTGGGGAAAACCGAGTGAAACCAATTTAGTTTCGGCGTGGAGATTTCTTGAGTTTTTCGTCGCGTCGTTGCGCCGTTGCGTGAACGCTTGTTTTCAAGAAGACCGTCAAAAGCATGGTAATGGATTCGTTCATTGCCGCCGCGGCCCATGGCCTGGCTGTCGTGACACAGAATGCCAGGGACATGGAGAGATGCGGGGTGAGGGTTTGTAATCCGTGGGAGTGAGTTGAGGAAGATGTCACCGGAATTCCGCTTCAGCAGGTTATGCAGTGTGCTGTCGTGCCGGGAAACGAAGTTAAGTAAGCTTGTTTCCGGAATAGGCTGTACACTCAAAGAATAGCGTCAATCCCTTTGCGATGAATTACATTCAGCAGCGCTAGCACCGCTCCAGTCGGATGTTTTACGCCGCGCTCCAATTGTGACAGGTACCCGACCGTCAAATTGAGGTAGCGGACAAAAACCGATTGGCTCATATGTGCTTGTTCTCGCATCATACGAATCTCTTCTCCAGTCAACGGTTCAATCACGGGTTTACCGGTTGCGCCGAGATGGCGCATGGTGATTTTTTCGTAAGCAGCCTCGCCTAATATACCTGTATCTCTCATGTCTTTGGCCGTTTCAAGTAGTGCTTCTGTTAGTCGGCTGGTTTTCTTACTTTTTGTTGTCATAGCTAAACTCGATTCGCTCCTGCCGTGCGTATCGCAAGAACCATTTTGTTTTGAAAAGCCGCACAGCGCCTCCTGACACCACAAACTATAGCACTATGAATTATATTTCTCAAGACTCGATTGGGAACTTTCAGACATTCTATTAGTATATTGGCATGGTGTCGTGCCGGGAAAGGAATTAAGCAAACTGTCCCTTGAATAGGCGTGTGAAACCAATTTTATACATTTTGTTTGAGGCTTAGATGATTCTTGAAGTTCTCGTCGCGTCGTTGCGCCGTCGCGTGAACACTTGTTTTTAGAGGAAGGCCGCCAGAAGCATGGTAACCGGAGAGAAAGGAAATTCTGGACAAATGTAGTGAGCGGAAATGCCGGAATATGTAGATCTCGTACTGTTGGGCTACTTGTTCGGGTTGACGGTACGGAGGTTTCGGGAGCATAAAAAATGCTCATATGAATATTGCCATGATTTCCGGAGGGGATGGGTGATTCTCACGGGGGAACGGATCGGGATTATTTGGAGCCGCTTTGATCAGCGATGGGGGCTGATTGGGCGGCTTTTCAATTTTTTGTTGGCTTGAATTGAATTGCGCAAACGTCTCTTAAATTGCACAGGGTTTTCCTCAATTTGAGTCCTCAATGGCCTGATAGAACGGCTAGAAATCGCTTTCAATGCAGCAATTAACTATGCTAAAGTCCTAATATTTTATGCATGGGAGTCACATATGGCTAGAGCCGATATATTATTGAGCATAGTAAAATCAGCTATCGGCAACGACAGCCTTACTTTGCGGAAATCCGTCGAAGCGCTGGCTGCGGATGAACGCGCAAAAAATCATCATATCCTTTCGGATCGTCTGATTGAGCTGCTTTCCAGCCACACAAGTCAGACCAACAAAACTACCCCTTTCATACAAAATGGTACCAGGGATCTGGTATACGAAGTGATCCCTGAAAAACGTTTTACGGATCTGGTCATCAATCAGGACATCTTTGATATTTGTCAGGAATTGGTAGAAGAGCATTATCGGGCTGATCTGCTCAGTTCATATGGACTGGAACCACGCCATCGAATTCTTTTTGTCGGGCCGCCAGGCAATGGGAAGACAACCTTGGCTGAAGCAATCGCATCCGAACTGATGTATCCATTGATCGTGGTCCGTTACGAGAACATTATTGGCAGTTATCTGGGCGAAACAGCTTCACGACTACAAAAAGTGTTTGAAGTCGCCCGGTCTCGGAAATGCGTCATCTTTTTAGACGAATTTGAGACATTGGGTAAAGAGCGTGGAGATACTCGCGAAACTGGGGAGATCAAGCGGGTGGTCAGCTCACTGCTTTTGCAGATAGACCGTCTCCCCTCTCACACCGTTGTCATCACCGCCAGCAATCATCCCGAACTGCTTGACCGCGCTGTCTGGCGTCGGTTTCAGATCAAGGTTCAATTGCCGCCCCCCACCAATGAACAGTGCATCCGGTTTATTAAGAATTTCGAGGAGCGGACCAGATTCAGCTTTAAAACCGCATACAACACATTGGCCGATAAGCTGGTTGGGATCAGCTTTTCCGAGATTGAGGAGTTTTGCTTGGATGTCCTGCGCCGGTGCATTTTGAGTCAAACGCAGGACAATCCGAAGGAGATCATTAAGAGCCGGTTGCGGAATCTGGAACGCAGGTTTGTTCCTGCAAAGCGGGAGGCAAACAATGCCGGATAAACCGCTATTGCTATTGCCGAGTTCTGCTCCAATGCCCCGTGAAAAGAGTCGTACGGTTCCCAGAACCAACTGGAGACTTCCTGGAAAGCAGGACCAGGGACAACGGCTTGGACCGCAGTTTGCGAATATGTTGGAGGCCTTTGTCATAGATGCTCCGACAGGGACCAGCACAGAAAACATACTGGTCCTGGAAACAATCGGTAGTCCTGAAAATTTTCGCACAGCCGTTGCTTCAGTGCCTGGGCTCAAATGGTTGGCCGAAATTGATCAGGATGTTGAAGCTGATGCCCGATTCTTTAAACGCCCCAAAATCGGGTCGCGTTTTTTCAAGGATCGGGTTTTTGCTTTAGATGCTAGAGATTCCAAGGAAATTACCTCAGCCCTTAAGACTAACGGTGTCCTGGACGAGGATAGCATTCTGCGAGAAGATGTTTCCGATGAGCAGATAAATGCAGCAATTCCAGAAGATTATAGTGAACAGGCCGATCAGATAGTGGCGGCCATCAATGCAGAAAAAGCCTCTCCTCTGCCGGGCAGGATGTTCCTGAGTCTCAGCAATCGTCAAGCGTTACAAGAGATCAAAAGATTGTTCGATACATGGGAGCAGGGTGGACGCTTACGCTTTGGTGCCGGGGCTTGGGGGGAGATTTTTTCTCATTTGCGCACTATGCGTTTCTGGAATGCCAAAGACAGGGTTACAGAGACTGGCATACTTGATTATTGGCAAAAGGAGGTCGCGTGCAAACGGGGTACTACTTCAATGGTCTCCTTTGAAATTGAGCTTTCATACGCAGATGATGAGGTTAGCAGACGGGAGCGTCAGCGACACGTTGAAGCGCTAGTTGTCCGTGAAGGGGGAACGGTCATTGCTTCGTTAGATATGAAGGAAATTCATTTCCATGCCATCAAGGTTGAACTCCCTGTTGCAAATATTGAGCGGGTATTGGGTGAGGATTACAGCGCCCTTTTCCAAGATGGGGGGATTCTGTTCTTTCGTCCGTCTCCCCAGTGTGCGGCTGATGCCTTTGCGGACGGAGTGTCGGAGGACATGTCTCCTTTGCCCGAGCCCGAAGAGCCCCCGGTTGTGGCGGTTCTGGATGGTCTGCCATTTTCTCGGCACAACCTTCTCGATGGTTTTGTCATCATCGATGATCCGGATAATTTCACTGATAATTATCTGCCACGGGAGATGAATCACGGCACTGCAATGGTCTCACTTATCTGCCATGGTGAACTGGATGCGCGTGAAAATCCGATCACTCGAAAAGTGTATGTGCGGCCGATATTGAGACCTGATACGGAGTCGCCGCTAGAGAGACGGCCCGAGCGAATTCCAAAGAATGTATTTTTTGAAGATTTGGTCGAACGTGCCGTGCGCAAGATGTTTGCCGAGGTTGCTGGTGAACCGGCTTCCGCCCCATCGGTAAGGATTATCAATCTCTCTGTTGCCGATCCGGATCGGATGTTTCATCAATTCCCTGGCCCCACGGCAAGGTTACTAGATTGGCTTTCCTTCAAGCACAAAGTGCTGTTTTGTGTCAGCGCAGGCAACATCAAGGAACCGGTTTTACTCAGTGTCGAACCCGAAGAATTTTCCACCCTGACAGATGAAGAGAAGGTTTCCGTTGCCTTAAGAGCGTGTTATGGAGAACGGCGAAATCGAAGACTTTTGGCTCCTTCTGAATCGATCAATTCCTTGACAGTTGGTGCTCTGCACGATGACGCCTCGACTCCGGTAATACTTGACGGTTGCCTTGATATTCTTCCATCAACATACCTTCCCTCTCCATTGTCGCCGCTCGGGCATGGTTTCCGTTCATCTGTAAAGCCGGATATTGTTGTTCCCGGTGGCCGCCAATTCTTTACCTATTTCGGTAACGGTGAATACGATCTTCCTCGATTGACACCACGTTCCGGGCAAAAAGTCGCCGCTGTACCGGTAATGGCTGGAGACAGAAACCGCACAACCTACACTTGCGGGACTAGTAATGCGAACGCGCTTACCGTGCGAGTTGCTTCATTCATCCATGACGCACTACTGGACGTTTTACGAGAGCATGGTATCGAAAATTACGAAAACTCCATGGCAGCATTGATTAAAGCATTGCTGGTGCATGGCGCTTCGTGGGGCGAAGCGGCAGATATTATCGAGAATGCTGTTTTGAATGGAGAGCATACAACGGAAGTAAAAAAGGGGATTGCGCGTTGTCTTGGCTATGGTCGTCCAGATTTTGCAAAAGCTATAGAGTGTACAGCCTCAAGAGCAACAGCCATAGGTTTTGGCATTATTGCCAAGGACCAACGGCACGAATACCAATTACCATTACCACCGAGCCTCAGTGGTTTGGATTGCTGGCGGCGTTTGACTATTACTCTGGCGTGGCTGTCACCCATCAGCGTGGATAACCGCAAGTACAGGAAGGCGGCGCTGTCATTTGAGGCTACCGAACCGGCAAAGGATGTTGGCGGCAGCAGGGTTGAAGCTCAATGGCAGCAGGTCAGAAATGGAACCCTACAGCATGAAATCATCGAGGGGGCAGAAGTGCGGGCGTTTCAAGAGGGTCAATGTTTGGTGATTCCCGTTCAATGCCGTGAGGATGCAGGGCCATTGAATGTGGAAGTGCCTTATGGTTTGGCGGTTTCATTGGAAGTAAAGGAAGATGTTGATTTGCCTTTGTACGAGGAGATTCGAAGTCTTATTGAAGTGTCAGTACGCGAAACAGTCAAGGTGGTGTGAAAGGATTAT
>CAZRPI010000083.1:0-16811 GCA_964601865.1 uncultured Pelobacter sp.
GAGTTACTGATGGAATTCGGACCAAACCTGCGCATGCCACATTCACGAGCAATGGGTGGCGGCATTTTTGAGGTACGGCCTCGGGGACGGGAAGGAATCGGCCGGGCATTCTATTGTTTTGTTGTCGGACAGCGAATAATCATACTACATGCTTTCATCAGAAAATCCCAGGCCGCCCCGGAGCAGGAACTAAAGATAGCCCGGAAAAGAATGAAGGAGGTTCAAAATGGCTGACTTGAAATATCAACCGGTAACCCATGACCATAAGATTTTTTTGGAAAAAGCAAAAAAAAGAGAAGAATTCAAAAGGGCATACGAGAGCTTGGAAGAGGAATATGCCCTGGCAAAAGAGATGCTTGCCGCTCGGGCGAGAGTAGGACTTTCGCAGGAAGCCGTCGCAGAAATCATGGGAACAACAAAGAGTGCCATCTCAAGACTGGAAGCAGTCGGTAAGCACGCCCCTTCTTTGACTACCCTCAAGAAATACGCTCGCGCCGTCGGCTGTCATCTTGAAATCAAGTTCGTCCCTGAGCATGCCAAACAGGGAAGTTAGACCGGGCCAAAAGCCCGCCCGGTCAGCTCCCGCACCGTTATCAAGTCCTGATCCTGCCGCATCTCCTTAAGATAGCCGTGCTTAATGTTTCAATAATATCAATTAACTGCTGGAGGCTCAAATGCATCGAATGGAAAAATATTATCAAATTGTTATTCTCTCCATAATGATATTTATTGCTGGCAATGTATATGCTGCGCAACCTCCGAAACAATTTATGCAAGCAGTAATTTATGCGAGAGAAGGATCAAAACCACAGCAGTCAGAACGTTACGGCACCATGTCTGATTTTATTAAATGCTTAAAAAATATGGATAATGCTGTAAGTTGGGAAAAAACAAGTAATGCATGGATATTGCATACAAAAAAGAAAGACAGCTTTACAAAAAAGACCACAAAAATATCTTGGGAGTTTGCATATGATAAAAAGTACTCTGAAATAGTTGTCCTGAGTCGCGTGTTGGCCGATGGTGTTGTGACTAATGACTCGCTGTCAGTAATGGAAAATTTCAAGTCATGCTGGGAGCAGCCTACATGGGACACAAAAAATAATATATTGAAAGCATTATCTCAGGTAAAGGATATATATAATGAAAGCGGTATGTCTGGAGTTAGAACGCAGGTTGAAGAATGTTACCGGGGTGCAAATGAGTATAATCGCCGATCTAACATAAAAATGATGCAGCTTGAGCGTTGTTTAGCCTTTGACTTGTGGGGATATCTTATAGATCAGGGCGCCCAGACTTCAATGCATTTCCCAGCCGATCCTTTCTTTACAGATGACTCTTTGCGCCAGAGATCAGCGAACTTTTTGGAGTACTACTCCCAAGAAGACTTCGATGCTCTCCTGCCAGGCTTAGTTGGTTTTATCAAACAGAACTTGTAGAGTAACATGGGCGGTACGAAAAACCAAAAGGATCATGTCTACACGGCCTGTTGCCCAAAGCCTCTTTGCCCTGGGGACGGCTGGAGGGACATTCCTTTCCATTTGACTAATTGCAAAGAAACTCAAATAGCAAGGAACGTAGTATTCTGGGTTAAAATGGCTTTGTTCCCCAACAAATCCACTGATACAGAAAGACGTCGCCATGCAACAGGTTGTACCAGTAGTTTCCGCTATAGAACTTGGATCCGTGACGATTCGGTCTAATTACTTCGATTACCGGTCAGGGGAGCCGAGCAATTGGTGACTGTCCCGAATGGCGCTAGTTTAAGCGGTAGTAGCACGATTTCATTGCCGAATTCCTTGAAAGCGTAGAATTCATCAGTGCCATTTTACAACCGGGTCTGAAAAAGGCTTTTGCTGCAAAGTTTCAGACAAATGACTCAAAATCTGAGTGCTGTTTTATGCATGACCAGCAGGCCAGATTGGCCAATATTTTTGGGCGATTTCTTATGCAAGTTACCTTAAACTAGCGCCATTCGTGACTGTCCCCCTGTTTGCCTCTACGTAGGTGTGCTGCTGTCGCACCGATGACGGAGTATGAAGCACTGGGGTGAATATTCTCAACCGATGGGTTTTACTGCTGCATAACACACATCAAAAAAAGGAGTGGAGATAATGGACAAGGGTAAGAAGTATTTCGTGTTGAATGGCAATACGAAGACTCGACTTCAGGTTTTTTGTTTCTTGGCTTTTGCGTGCGCCTTCTCAATCATTTCGTCATTGACTGCCTACGGTGTCGAAGGAGAGAATCCCGCTCCTGCTGCGGTCCCCACCGATTACTCCAAAACGCAAAATTGGCTGGCTCTGCCGGCTGGTTCACAACCAGTGGATGTCTTCTTCGTATATCCGACCACTTACAGCTACGACAGAAAGTCGAACCCTCCCTTGACTTCAACGTGGAGTCCGGGATGGAACCAGTCGCTGGCCAAGGCCTACCTTGATCCTGTCATTAAGTGGCAAGTCAAATCCAAGATCGGTGTCTTTGCGAAGGCTGGCACCAACGTTTTCATTCCCTACTACCAGCAGTGCTCGGGACTCGACGTACTGAACGCTGTCCTGTGGCATAACACCCCCCCGCAACTAGCCGACACCGCAAACCAGGCGTTACAAGTGGCCTATGCTGATGTAGCGAATGCGTTCGATTACTACATGGCTCACTACAATAAATCAGCAAACGGAAAGCCGCGTCCGTTCATCCTGGCCGGTCATAGTCAGGGAGCAAACATGCTGCTCTATTTGTTGGAAAACAAGTTTGGGGATCCGGCCTTGCGGAAACTTCTGGTTGCTGCCTATGTGATCGGTTGGTCCGTGACCTCGGACGATATGAAGAGTTACCCCAGCTCGTTGGCGCTTGTCGGCATTTGCCGTGACAAGACTCAGACCGGCTGCATCGTCACCTATAACACTCAGCAAACTCCAGGGGATTGGTCGCAGGTGCCAGCCGGTTCGCGGGGGAAGATGGAATTGGTGAGAAAAAACGCATATAGCGTGAACCCCTTGACATGGGTTGCCACTGACCCTGGCACCATCGAGTCGACGGCCGCACCCGCGACGGCAAATCTGGGGGCGGTCTTTTACAAGGGTTCGTTGCCAGGGGCAGACCCTGCAATTTTCCAGTCACAGCCGGACGGCAGCTCCACCTACGAGGCGAACCATTACATTGGCGCACAAAGCAACAATGGAGCATTGGTGATCGACCCGGCCGCGCTGCCTGCTCCGGCGAGCTACAAGAACTTTTTTGCCCCCTACAATACGTTGCCAGGCTGGTATCACGGCTACGACTACACCTTTTTCTTCCGCAATATCGAGCAGAACGTCATCGATCGGATCAAGGCTTACAAGCTGCAAAACTGAGGCTATTTGACGCCGGGATTTCCGGGGACCACACTTGCTGCCTCGGGGGTAAATATGGGGTCGCGCCTGTAAAACTGCAAATGCCATGACAACCTATTGCTTTTCTGTTTGTATCGATATGCGGGTTTGCAGGCATGCCCCATAGCGGCAGCAGACACAGCCATCGGGCTTATGATGGGCAAGACCAACAACATTTGGGGAATACTGAATATGAAACATGGCAAAATATGGGCAAGGGAGCATCTTCGCCATGCGATCAAGACTGGTCTTGCAGGGTCAGCGTGCTTATGTCTAGCTAAGATTTTTCCCTTCCGAGAGGGGTACTGGGCTGTTATCAGTACCGTTATCGTCATGCAATCAAGTATAGGCGCATCTATAGGTGCTGCGTGGAGCAGGATGGCGGGAACCGCCATGGGTGCATTCATAGGGCTGCTTATTGCGATGCTTTGGGGCGTAAACATCCCGTCGTTGGGGCTTGCGTTAACAATCACGGTACTTGTCTGCACATTCCTGGGGCTTCTCAACAGCTATCGCCTGGCCGGTGTGACAGTGGCAATCGTGATGCTGGTCGGGTCCGCGGATCAGCCATGGATTGTCGCTCTCCATCGATTTCTCGAAGTTTCCCTGGGAGTAGTGGTTGCGCTTCTGGTTTCGGTTTTCATATGGCCATCGAGGGCACGCAAGAACCTCCATACGGGGATCGTGGAGGTAATCGTTCTGCTTCATTCCCTCTATCATGCCGCGGTCAGTCGCTACCTGGAGGGCACCGAAAAGTCGACGGATGAGTTGCGAGCGCGAATTGCCGCAGTTGTGCGCAGCAATGAAAACATTATGTCGCAAACGATATATGAGCCGCGCCTGGGGTCGGAGCATAAAGAATTGTTGATGTTGTTTATGATGCACACGCACAGGATACTTCACGCAGTTGACGCGTTGGAGCTGGCGGTAAGGGAAAGCGCTGGCGATACTCTTAACAGGAGATACGAACCGGAACTCGGTAACTTGGTCAACTTGATAGGCACGTCCATGGAAAAGCTGGCCGTTGAAGTCAAATCTTGGGAGTTTCCCCTTCCAGACCGGGAACTTTCCTTGGCAACATCAGCACTGGAGGCAACGACAATTGAGGTCCGCAAGGCGAGGTTGACTGAAGCCCATGGTCTGGAGGAAATACTGCATTTTTACTCCTTTTATCAATCATTGCGGAATCTGGGTCGTGAGTTGGACATGGCAAGGGAAGCTGGTAGTCGTTGGCGGGCAACCGAGGGAAAGGGATTATTATGGTGGCATCGAAGTCCATTTCCGACCGAGTCGGAACAATACGATGGCGAATAATTACAGAAAGAGAGAACATAAAAGGGTCAAAGCTCCACATATGGCAAATGATGAGTCCACGATATGCTTAAGATCGGATTGAAAAGCTATCGGAGGTGGCAAGAGATGGCAAGAGCACTGAGGATCGAATTTACTGGAGGGACATAGAGGGACGTTCCTTGCCAATCAACAATTGGGAGCCAAGCGGGCCTTAGCTGCTTTATTGTTTTAGCGTGATTTTTCAGCACCAAAAACCGAAAAGTCACGCTACGTGGCCGCTTACAGGAAGGAGACGCCGCTCCTCCGCGTCTCCCACGCCATTGCCGAACCTGAAGGAAGCCCGCTCAAGGATGCATTTCTCCGCTTTCTGTCCTCGATGCCGTGACAGAGGAGAACTGAACCCTTTATTCCCGGATCAGTATTTATCCCTGCTGATGCGCCTGTCCCTGACCTTTCTCCATTTGGAACCGACCAGCCGCTCTTCGGTTATGCGTACGAAATCGCCCTGTTGGGAAGTGGCGTCCTCGATCCTTCTGAACACCGCCACCGGTTCATTGTCGATCACCCGATACTTGACGAATTCATGGTAACAACAGCCGCTTTTTGACATGGTTTCCAGCAGTTTTCCCTTCGTGTTGACCCTGAAAAAACCGAGGGTTTCCATGGTCAGGCTGGAAAGCGACTCGGATTCGCTGAAGCCGCCGGTCCGCGGCGTGTACAGGAAAACGGTGTAGGAAGGCCCGCCGTAGGGCCCCTGGTTGCCGTTCTGAACCGCAAAATCCTCGTAACCGTCGAAGTTGTAATCCCCCGTGTTGATCACTCCCTGGTAATCGTACAGTTTGGCCGAGTTTACCAGTGGTTTCGAAGAACTGGCGAAGCTGACGAAGATGTTTTCCAGTCTGATGCTCTGCACCGGGGTGGTTTTCCCCTTGCGGGTCACCGTCAGCGTTGCCGGCCCCTCGCAGGAGGCTGATTCGCCCTCGGGGGGAGGCTCGCACTCCTTTTCCAGCCTGATGGAGAAACGGTAGCTCCGGGAAGCGTTGTCGATATCCAGGCTGGTGACGGCGTATGCCGCGATCGAATGCGTCACGCAGAGCACCAGGATGGACGGAAGCATGAGTGATTGACAGGTGTTGTTCATGGAAAACCTCGTGAAGATTTGATGATGGTCACTCCAGTCCCGTCACCTGTTTGCCCTCGGGATATTCCACATGATACACCAGGGGGATCCTGATCTTCTCACCCGGATTCACCCTGAAGAACCATTCCAGGTAATTGAACTCGTTCTTCTTCAGCGCGGGGGTATCCCTTTCCAGTTGCGGCTCCACCAGCTTCACGACGATGTCCTGATGCGATGAAATGGGCACCTGGTCCCACACCACCAGTTCCTCCTCGCTCTTCTTGTTGCTGGTGATCTCGGTCAGATACTCGTAGACCACCCTGGTCTTCTTGTCGAACACGCCCTCTTTCTCCTCGTGCTTGCGCACGAACTTCCGCTCCACCTTGATGGCGCCGTCCACCCCCAGGAAGGTCCAGAACTCCTCGCCGGGGGCCACCTGGTTAAGAGAAGCGGTGGCCACAAAGCTGCTGTCCATGAAGACATTGGTGCTGCCAGGCAGCAGCGGGAATTCGCTCACGTTCTTCACCTTGGCCTTCAGATAGGCATGGGGCGACAGTTTGGGGGCGGTGGAATAGCGGAACTCGGCGGGAAAATCCCGGATCAGCACCGTAACCTTGTGCGGCAGGTTGTCGCTGGCAATGGTGCTGCTGCCACCGATTTCGAAGACCACTGAGGTGGCGTTGGTCTGGACCGCCGCCACCGGCTTTTCCGCTTCGCTCTCCGCCGGGGGTTCCTCTGCGGCCTTTTCATCACGTTCGGCCTTTTTCAGGAACATCTGGTTCATGGCCGGAGCCGCCGCCATTCGGGACGCGCCGAAGCCGCCCCTGTCATAGGCGACACGCGGCTCCGGGAAATGCACGTACCAGGGTGAGAGTTCCGGCTGCTGGCCACCGATGCCCGGTTGGGCGGTGGACAGCTCCAGGGCAACGTCATCCCAGGATTCGGCGGTATTCTGCCGCACCACGGCATTGTAGGCCAGGTTCATCTTCTTCTCCCGCGTGGAGACGCGCAGGTCATATGCGGGCTGCCAGCCCGGGCCGAGCACGATGTAGGAGAGCCTGAGGGTGAGCCGTCCGGTTTCCTTCATCCGCACCAGCACCTCCACGCGATACCTGGTTTTCTGCTCGCTCCGGCCGATATCGTCCAGCTGGCGCCTGACCCTGTCCAGCGCGGCCTTCGCGTCCCGTTTGGCCACCTCGGTGTCGTGGATCTCCCGGTCCAGGGCCGCATTCCTGGCACGGTAGAAATCCACCATCTTCACCCATTTTTCCGGATCAAGCTCCCCGGAAGGGCTCTTTTCCGTCACTCCCGTCAGCTTTTTGGTGATGTTTTCCAGGAAGCCCTTCTCATTGCGCGCCTGGCAGATCTTCACGTCCAGCTGGCCGATCCGGTCCTCGAGCCCGGTCTTTTCGTCCAGCAGCGCCTTCTGCTCCCTGTCCGTGGTTTCGGAGTAGCGTTCGGCGGAGGTCTTGACGTCGCTCAGCAGCGCGTTCCCCGTGCCGTTGACCTGGATGCTGCCGGTATCCAGGGCCATGGGCAGGTTGTCGAATACAATGCGGTGTTCGCCCGCCGTCAGCGTCTCGGCCGCGGTGCGCGTCACCAGTGCCCGGTCGGCATAGACGGTCACCGCGGTCACGCGGGACTTGACGGCCCTGACCGCCGAACCGTCCGTACCGGCGCGGGCCGGGCCGGCTGGAGCGATGAACGAGGCGATGAGCAGGAACAACAGGGAAAGGCGAATGATCGGTTCCATGGGATCTCCTTGGGATGCAGATTGCTTCGCCGCAGAGCGATGTGTCTGCACAGCGGCATCATGATTGAATGTAGCACAGACCGGGAAAGAGACCGGAAATGCGGACATTTTAATTGATAGCCTCAAAAAGTAAAGATATAGTGTGGATTTGGAAGATTCTACCAATCCGAGTCATTGATGGCTGGCTTACCCTGGAGTAAAGCCGGAACAGAGGGGTAATGCGGGTAGACGTATTTGATATTGGATGCCGGCAAATAGCAAAAAAACGAATGAAAACAACTTATTTGAAATACATCATACCAGTTGCGATAGGTTGTACCCTGATAGCATATGGAATCGCGTATTTTATAACGACTCAAGTCACTTACCATGAATTCCAGGGTGACAAGATTGATTTACGTCTTTTCAAGTCGCAAAAACATCTTGATGTTTTCAGACCAGCAATCTTTTTGGAAAGCATCTGGAGAAGTAACTTTCATCCCGGTACTGAATTCTATGGGCATGTTCCGAATCACGCGAACATGCCTCCCATACGACCGTGCAAATGATTATCTTCGTAACATAGGGATCTTAAAATTTATGATTGAGCAAACAGGGACTCCCAGTAGTTATCTGCAGAGCCGATAAAAAACGGGGAGTACCCCGCGTTTTCCGGAAGTCGCTGCTTTATTACTCCGGCAAATAAACATCACAATCCTGTTGGACACAACATACGCAATTGCAGTCAGTTATATGCATTAGCTTCGATTTATTTAGTTGCCGCCGTAATAACATTATCATCCAAAGGAAACGGAAATGGCACGTATGCGCATCACAAATTCGTCGGTGGCCCTGGGTCTGATCGTCCTTTCTTGCTGCGCCTGTTACTTCGTTACCGGTACGGCGGCCGCGGCCCAGAAGAGTGGTTGGCGGGCCGGGAAACTGGAAGCGGTGACCGTAGGAGAAATTCAGGGGGAAAGGGGAATACGGATTGCCGCTGACAACGGCATCCTGATTGTGGTCAGGGGGAAGGTTAAACCATTCGACTCATCACGGCCGGGACTTAAAACCGGAGAAATAATCCTCGAGGGCAGATCAGCGGCGGCCGGGACCTGGAAGGCCGAGCCCATCGCCATCGGGCTTGTCAAAAGAGACAATCGCTGTTTCTTCCAGTTCCCGGATGCCATAATCAAAGGCACGGAATCATTAGGCGTTCTTTCCGCCGGTGAAATCAGGCTGAGCAGAGAGGCCAAAGGTGCTCCCATGGTGGTAACCCTGATAAAGAGCCCCGCCAATATCTGTCTGGCTTTCCGCGCGCCGCGGGATATGACGGGAAAACTGCGGCTTGATCTGGCCAGCACCAGGAATCCCGTGGCCCTGAAAAGCGGCAAGTGACGCCGGGGTTGCGCGCCCACCACATCCGCGCCTCTTTTTTCTTTTGCTTCCCGGCACGGATTGCGGTTATAACCATTGTCACAAGCCCATGCTTTAACTCAAACGTTTCAGCGCCATGTCCCCAATCACCCGCATAACAGGCCGATTCACACCATCTCCCCACAGCGGACCAATGAAGAAGAATCCTGGCGCGACATGAGCGCGAAACGGCGTAATTGAAACAGATCAGAATCAGAGGGAAATCAGAATGCCGATCACGGAAATACTTGCCCGCAACGCCGACCTGTACGGCGAAGAGATAAGCCTTGTGGAAATCAATCCCCAAATCTCGGAAAAAAAGGCCAGCTGGAAGGATTACGATCTCGTTGAAACCAATCCCGAAAGGAAGTACCGGCGGGAGATGACGTGGCGCGAGTTCGATCACAAGGCCAACCGTCTGGCAAACTTTCTGTGCGAGAGAGGCCTGGAGAGAAAGCACAAGGTGGGGATTCTGCTCATGAACTGTCTGGAGTGGCTCCCCATATATTTCGGCGTCCTGAAAACCGGCGCCATCGCGGTGCCGCTCAACTACCGCTATACAGAGGATGAAATCAGATACTGTCTCGAACTGGCCGAATGCGACATCCTGATTTTCGGGCCGGAATTCACCGAGAGAATCGATGCCATCCGCGACAGCATTCCGAACGTTAAAATCCGTCTGTACGTGGGGCAGGAGTGCCCCGATTTTGCCGAAAACTACTATGCGCTGACCGCGTGCTGTTCCTCCGTGGCGCCCGGTATCACGCTTTCGGAAGACGATGACGCCGTTATATATTTTTCGTCCGGTACCACCGGTTTCCCAAAGGCGATTCTCCACACCCATCGCAGCCTGATGACCTCCTGCGAAGTGGAAATGAAACACCACGGGCAGACTCGCAATGACTGCTTCCTCTGCATTCCTCCCCTCTACCACACCGGCGCGAAAATGCACTGGTTCGGCAGCCTTCTGTCGGGCAGCAGGGCCGTTCTCCTGCGCGGCGTAAATCCGGAATGGATAATCAACACGGTATCCCAGGAGCGGATAACCATCATCTGGCTCCTGGTCCCGTGGGCGCAGGACATTCTGGACGCCATCGAACGGGGAGATGTGAAGCTGGAGAATTACAGTCTCGATCAGTTGAGGCTGATGCACATCGGCGCACAACCGGTTCCGCCCAGTCTGGTGAAGCGCTGGAAAAAATATTTCCCGCACCACGATTACGACACCGATTACGGCCTTTCGGAGTCCATCGGCCCGGGCTGCGTCCACCTCGGCATCGAAAACTTCCATAAGGTCGGCGCCATCGGAAGGGCCGGTTACAACTGGAAATTGCGGATTTCGGATGAAAACGGACTCTCGGTCAGGCAGGGCGAAGTGGGCGAGCTCTGCGTGAAAGGTCCGGGGGTAATGAAATGCTATTACAACAACCCCGGGGCCTCAGCCGAAGTGCTCAGGGACGGCTGGCTGTACACGGGCGATATGGCGCGGATGGATGAGGAGGGCTTCGTCTATCTGGTGGACCGGAAAAAAGACGTCATCATCTGCGGTGGCGAGAACCTCTACCCGGTTCAGATCGAGGATTTCATGCGCTCACACGACGCGATCAAGGATGTGGCCGTGATCGGCATTCCGGACCAGCGTCTGGGTGAAATCGCCGCGGCGATCGTTGAACTGAAACCGGGCTTTTCCTGTTCCGAGGCGGAAATGGAGCAGTACTGCGCCGCCCTGCCCCGTTACAAGCGTCCGCGCAAAATCATATTCGAAAAGGTACCACGCAATCCCACCGGAAAAATCGAGAAACCGAAGCTCCGCAGGAAGTACCGCGGCTGCAATCCCGCGACACCGCGAAACGAGAAGCATTGAACGGAAACAGGCTGTCATTCCGACAGCCTGAAAAAACAGTGTGGGCAGGTGGCAACACTTGCCCCTGCCCACTTTCCGATCACTCAACCAATCAGGGGATGAGCCGTTCTAAAGATAGAGAAAATCCAGGCTCCAGATCTCATCATCTTCTTCGGCTTTTTGGGCCTCTTCGGCCAGTTCCTGCCGGACCTGCTCCACCTCACGCTCCGGGCCGAACATCCACCGACATTCATTGATCAGTTCAGGGGCAACCGTTTCCCTTTCCAATCCCGTCTTCAGGGGGTTGTACAGAAAGACCTGCTTCAGCCTGGAATCGATGGAATAGTGCAATATTTCGACGGTTTCCAGCGCATCACCGCACAGGTCGAATTTGAGGAGATGCGAAGAAATATCGGTTGCTGTATTATTTCCGTCCTGCGGGCTTAATGATTCGATACTGGCAAGATTAACAACGATCGGCGACTTCTTCAGAAAAACACCCAAAACCCTCTCCTCCCCAATGACGACGCAATCTGTTCAGGAGCAGCGGCCCCAACCGATTCCGCCCCCGGACACCCATGACATGCCAACAATCGCGGCAACAGCCTTCACACCCGGTGCGATGGTTTCCAATCGACAACACCCGGCTTTGCCGCCCCCCAGCCCATTGACAACATAAAGGCCTCCGCGACCGCGCCCGCAAAGAGCGCCGGTCCTCAAAGGCCGAAAACCTACAAAAAAACCCGCTGAATTCCAGCGAGTTATGACATTTTTTGGAGCCGTTTGTCGGAATCGAACCGACGACCTCATCATTACGAGTGATGTGCTCTACCGACTGAGCTAAAACGGCAATGTTTTCTCCTCTACCCATCACCCCGGCATGACCGATCCGGCCTCAACGGTTTGTTCCGGATCGAGAGTGAATAGTATTCATACCCGAAAAACAGGCCGGTTGTCAACCTCTGCCATCAAAAAACAACGGCCGGAAGTAAGGAACAGAGATGACAACTAGAATCCCAGTTCCATCTGCTTCCAGGTGAACTGGGCCGGACTCTGCTTGCGGTGATAGGGGTAATAGCGGGGGCACTGCGCGATTATGGCGGCGGACACCTGTTTGCAGGTGCGCCGGCATGATGTGCAGAGCTTGTTTGGCTGTTGCCGCAATCGGCTGTTGTTTTTTTGATCCATTGACATCGTGTGAAGCGCGAAAACCGTTCCGGTTCCCGAACCATCAAACCGGGCCGGGAACCGGAACAGGACAGATCGAATCGTCTGCGGACAGGGCTAACCCACGAACCTGACCCAGTTGAACGGGTCCTCTCGTTTACCGGTCTGGATGCCGGTCAGGGTGTCGTACAGGTCCTGAGTCACTCTGCCGACCTTGCCGTCACCGACCTTCACTACTTCGTCCTTGTAACAGAGGGCGCCAACGGGAGAGATTACGGCCGCGGTACCGCTGCCGAAGGCTTCGGTAAGCTTGCCGCTTCTTATGTCCGCCATCAGTTCGTTGATGTCGAGCACTTTCTCCTCCACCTCGTAACCGAGGGAAACCGCCAGTTTGAGCACCGAATCGCGGGTAATGCCCGAGAGGATCGAGCCGTTCAGGGCGGCGGTGACGATCCTCTTGCCATAGACGAACAGCATGTTCATTGAACCGACTTCCTCGATGTGGCGATGTTCACATCCGTCCAGCCAGAGCACCTGATCGTACCCTTTTTTCTTGGCTTCCAATGCCGCCTTGAGCGAACTGGCGTAGTTGCCGCCGGTTTTGGCTTCACCGGTGCCGCCCGGCACCGCACGCACGTAACGATCCTCCACCAGGATGCTGACCGGATCGAAACCGCCGGCATAGTAGGCGCCAACCGGCGAGAGGATGACAAAGAAGTAATAGTGGGAAGATGGCTTGACGCCCAGCACCGGTTCAACAGCGATCATTGCGGGACGAATATAGAGCGAAGTCCCTGGGGCGCCGGGGACCCACTCCTTCTCCAGCTTCAGCAACTGCTCGATCCCGCCGAGAAACAGCTCTTCCGGCACGGAAGGCATGCAGAGACGATCGGCGGACTGGTTAAAACGGCGGGCGTTCATCTCCGGGCGAAACAGGGCCACACGACCATCGGCCCATTTGTATGCTTTCAGACCCTCGAAGATCTCCTGGGCGTAGTGCAGGACCATGCAGGACGGATCGAGCATGAAAGGACCATATGGCTGGATGCGGGCATCACACCATCCCTGATCGGACTTCCATTCGACCAGCAGCATACGGTCGGTAAACAGTCTGCCAAAACCCAGTTTGGTTTCGTCCTTGACTTTCTGCTTCATTTTTTCCGCTGGTAGCGGAAGAATCTTGATATCCATCAGTAAGCCTCCAGACAACGTTAATCTGGATTTTTGTATCATATACGCCACTTTACGGCAAGACTAAAAACCCTGTTGACAACATCTTGCCAAACATGGTTTATTGTCAAGTTTATACAGGTATAAATGCATAAAATAGTGTAGCACTTTTGAAGTGTTACGTTCCTTCCGGAGATTTTGCAACATCATTTTCCGCCTAAAATTGAGTACTATCGGGATCAGGAGGTCATGCAAATGCAGAAGAGGAAGTTCACTAAAATCATGGCAGCCAACCGTGGCGAGATCGCTATCCGCATCTTCCGCGCCTGCGCCGAACTGGGCATCAGGATGGTGGCCATTTATTCCGAAGAGGACAAGCTGTCGCTGCATCGCTACAAAGCGGATGAGGCCTACCTGATCGGCAAGGGGAAATCACCGGTTGAGGCCTATCTGGGCATAGACGAGATCATCGCACTGGCCCTCAAGGTGGGAGTGGAAGCCATCCATCCCGGCTATGGCTTCCTGGCGGAAAACGCCGAGTTCGCCGAGAAGTGCGAAGCCAACGGGATCGTCTTCATCGGTCCCACAGCGGAGATGCAGCGCGCCCTGGGCGACAAAGTCGCCGGCCGCAGGGCCGCAACGGAGGCCGGCGTAAGCGTGGTCCCCGGCACCAAGAACCCCATCGAGAGGGAAGAGGACGCCCTCAAGTTTGCCAAGCAGTGCGGCTACCCGATTATCATCAAGGCCGCTGCCGGCGGCGGTGGACGCGGCATGCGCGTCGCCCGCAACCAGAAGGAACTCCTGGAGGGGCTGGTTGCGGCCAGCAGCGAAGCGGGAACCGCCTTCGGCAATGCATCCGTGTTCCTGGAACGCTACCTGGAAAACCCCAAACACATCGAGGTGCAGGTATTAGGCGACAACTACGGCAATCTGGTTCACTTCTTCGAACGGGACTGTTCGATTCAGAGGCGCCACCAGAAGGTGGTCGAATTCGCACCGTCGATCTGCATGACCCCCGAAAGGCGGGAGGAACTGTGCAGCGCCGCCATCAGAATCGCCAAACAGGTCAATTACCGTAACGCGGGCACGGTGGAGTTCCTCGTGGATCAGCAGGGGAATTACTATTTCATCGAGATGAACCCCCGCATTCAGGTTGAGCACACCGTAACCGAGATCATCACCGGGCGGAACCTGGTGCAGAAGCAGATTCTGGTTGCCTGCGGCTATGCCCTGACCGACCCGGAAATCGGCATCCAATCCCAGAGCGACATCGACATGCGCGGCTACGCCATCCAGTGCCGTGTTACCACCGAAGACCCGGCAAACAACTTCGCCCCGGATTTCGGGGTGCTCACTACCTACCGTTCGGCGGGCGGCTGCGGAGTCCGTCTGGACGCGGGCAACGCCACTACCGGCGCCAGAATCACCCCCCACTACGATTCGCTGCTGGTGAAGGTCAGCACCTGGGGTTTGACCATCCAGGAGGCAGCCTACATCATGGACCGCGCCTTGCGCGAATTCAGGATCCGCGGCGTCAAGACCAACATCGAATTCCTTGAAAACGTCGTTACCCATCCGGTGTTCCTGAGCGGAGAGTGCGACACTTCCTTTATCGACAAGCATCCGGAGCTGATGATTTTCAGCGAGAAAAAGGACCGGGCCACCAAACTGCTCAGCTATCTGGGCGACGTGATCGTAAACGGCCTGCCCGGCATCCCCGGCAAGGTCAAATCATCCGAACTGATGGAGGCCAGGCCGCCGGAGGTGGATACGCGGACCCCGCGGCCGAAGGGAACCCGGAACCTGCTGAAAGAAATGGGGGCGGAGGCGTTCTGCAAATGGGTTCTGGAGCAGGACCGGCTGTTCCTGACCGATACCAGCATGCGCGACGCCCACCAGTCTAACCTGGCCACACGCGTGCGCTCCTTCGATCTGCTGAAGATTGCCGAGCCGACTTCCTACCTGGGCGCGGAGCTCTTCTCCCTCGAATGCTGGGGCGGCGCCACCTTCGACGTTTCCATGCGCTTTCTGAAGGAAGACCCCTGGCAGCGTCTGCACGGGCTGTCCGAGAGAATCCCCAATATCCTGCTGCAGATGCTGTTACGCGGCTCAAACGCCGTCGGCTACACCAACTACCCGGACAACGTGGTGGAACGCTTCGTCGCAGAGGCGGCCCGATCCGGTGTCGACATCTTCAGGATATTCGACTCCCTGAACTGGACACCGGGGATGGCCGTTGCCATGGAGGCGGTACGCAAGACGGACAAGATCTGCCAGGCCGCCATCTGTTATACGGGCGATATCACCGATCTCAGGCGCGACAAGTATCCGCTGGAGTACTACGTCAATCTGGCCAGGGAACTGGAGAAGATGGGCGCCCACATCCTGGCCATCAAGGACATGGCCGGCCTGCTCAAGCCCTATGCGGCCTACAAGCTGATCAAGGCCCTCAAGGAGAACATCGGTATCCCGGTCCATCTCCACACCCACGACACCTCGTCCAACGGCGGCGCGACCCTGCTCAAGGCCAGCGAGGCGGGCGTGGATATCGTGGACGCGGCCCTGTCATCCCTGGCCGGCCTCACGGCCCAGCCCAGCCTGAACGCCATCGCCACCGCCCTGGAGGGATCCGAGCGCGACCCGAAGGTCAACATCCGCGGACTGCAGCGGCTGGCCAACTACTGGGAGACGGTACGCGACTACTATGCTCCCTTCGAATCGGGCCTCAAGGGTGGCACGGCGGAGGTCTACGATCTGGAAATTCCCGGCGGCCAGTACTCCAACTTCAAGCCGCAGGTGGCGGGAATGGGGCTCCTTGACCGCTGGGAGGAGTGCAAGGAGATGTACCGAAGGGTAAACCACCTGTTCGGAGACATCATCAAGGTCACGCCGACCTCGAAGGTCGTGGGCGACATGACCATGTTCCTGGTCAAGAACAACCTGCAGCCGGAGGACATCTTCACCTCCAGCGAGGACCTGGCATTTCCCGAGTCGGTGGTCGGCATGTTCAAGGGGATGCTGGGCCAGCCCCATCTGGGCTGGCCGGAAGACCTGCAGCGCATCATCCTCAAGGGGGAACAGCCCATCAGCTGCCGCCCGGGCGAACTCCTGTCGCCGATCGATTTCGACGAGGAACGCACCAGCCTGGAGGAGAAGCTGGGGCATCCCGTGGACGACAGGGATCTGCTCTCCGCAATCCTGTACCCCCACGTTTTTCCGGAATTCGACGAACATCGCCGCAAGTTCTCCGACACCTCGGTCATTCCCACCCCGATCTTCTTCTACGGCCTGGAACCGGGGCAGGAGACATCCGTGGACATCGAACCGGGCAAGACGCTGATCATCGCGCTCAGTTCCACCAGCCGTCTCCACGAGGACGGAACCCGCACCGTCAATTTCTTCCTGAACGGCAATACCCGTTCGGTGGCCATCCGCGACAATCTCGCCACCAGCGGGATCGCGGTACGGGAGAAGGCGGACAGGAATAACAAGAATCACATCGGCGCGCCGATGCCGGGCAAGGTTTTCAAGGTCAACGCCAAGCCCGGTCTTGCCGTCAAGGCCGGCGACGTCCTGATGGTGACCGAAGCCATGAAGATGGAAACCAACATCAAGGCCAAGATCGACGGCAAGGTGGTGGAGGTCAAGTTCAAGGAGGGGGATAAGGTGGAAAAGGACGATCTGGTGATCATCATCGCCTGA
>CAZRPI010000084.1:0-16445 GCA_964601865.1 uncultured Pelobacter sp.
TATTTCTATATGCGCTACGGAAAGCAGCTCAGGGAAAATCGCTCCTGGCTTATCTTTATCTTCAAAATTTGCCTCATTATCATTTCCCTGCTCTTGGCCTTTATGCTGCGCTTTGATTTCAGTCTGTCCCCTGCCGGATGGCAACTCTTTACGCAGCTTCTTGTCCCTCTCCTGATCATCAAGCTCGCCGTTTTCTGGAAGATGGGGCTCAATCACGGCTGGTGGCGCTATGCCTCCATTGCCGACGTGATCGAGATCTTCAAGGCGAATGTCTTTGCCTCCGCCCTGTTTGTGCTGTATGTCGGTTTTGTCCACGGCATGGCGGGGATGCCCCGCTCCGTACTTTTGCTGGACGGAACAATCTGTTTTCTCTTAGGCTGCGGCATCCGTCTGGCTACCCGCGCCTATCGCGAGAATTATTTTCCAATGACCCAGATTCAGGAAGAGAAACTGAAAAAAGTGCTGCTGGTCGGCGCAGGCGCCGCCGGACAGCTGATTGTCCGGGAAATACGGCAGAATCCCAATCTTGCAATCTCCGTGGTCGGCTATATTGACGATGACCCGGACAAGCAGAACCGCCATTTCAACGGCGTTCCGGTGCTCGGCACCCAGAAAGACCTGGATTTCATCTGTGAAGAGCACGATATCGCGGAGATAATAATCGCCATTCCTTCCGCTACCGGCAGGCAGGTAAGAGCCATAATCGACCGCTGCCGCAAATCGGGTGTTAAATTCAAAACCCTGCCTGGTGTCGGCGATCTTATTGACGGAAAAGTGATGGTGCAACAGGTCAAGGATGTTGACCTGGACGATCTGCTGGGACGGGAAACGGTGACGCTTGATATCGGGCGAATCAAAAGCTACCTGACGGGAAAGCGGATCCTGGTGACCGGAGCGGCCGGCAGCATCGGCAGTGAGATTTGCCGTCAGGTTGCCCGCTTTGCCCCTGAGAAGCTGATTCTGCTCGATAGCGCAGAAACTCCGCTGTTCTATCTCGAAAGAGAGTTGATCGAGAGGTTTCCGGGAATCCACCTTTCCGCCGTAATAGGTGATGTCCGCGCCCGCACGCTGCTCACATCCACCTTTGACGCCTTTATGCCGGAAGTCATTTTTCATGCGGCTGCGTACAAACATGTGCCCATAATGGAAGCCAATCCCGAGGCAGCCGCGAACAACAACGTACGCGGAACCAAGGTCGTTGCCGATGCCGCCCATAAATTCGGGGTAAAACATTTTGTAATGATCTCTACGGACAAGGCGGTCAATCCCACCAATGTAATGGGCGCATCCAAACGGGCCGCCGAGTTGTACGTGCAAAATCTGGCCAGGAGAAGCAGGACAAATTTCGTTACGGTGCGTTTCGGCAATGTACTGGGAAGCAACGGCAGCGTGATCCCCATTTTCAGGGAGCAGATAAAGAAAGGGGGACCGGTGACTGTCACCCACCCTGAGATCATCCGTTATTTCATGACTATTCCGGAGGCAGCTCAACTTGTTTTGCAGGCCGGCAGCATGGGCAAGGGGGGAGAAATATTCCTGCTTGACATGGGAGATCCGGTCAAAATACTTTCTCTGGCCGAGGAGATGATACGGCTTTCGGGTTTCCGTCCCTATGAAGATATCGACATTCGATTCACCGGCCTGCGTCCCGGAGAAAAATTGTACGAGGAACTGCTCCTGGCCGGTGAGGGCGTTCAGCCAACCAGCCACGCAAAGATCATGGTCGCCAGGGCAACTATTCGCGACTGGATAATCCTCAACCGGCAGTTTGAGGAACTGAACCTGGCCACGCAACAGATGGATACACGAGGCATCATCAAAATACTCAAGGAAATTGTACCTGAGTACCACATAAGCTCCCGCTGGAACGGTGAACCACAGACCACAAACCACCCCCCAATGGAAGACAGTGACGAACCGCAACCACGCTTTGCATCAATTCCATGAAAATCATCCTATACGTCACGACATGACTATGGTATTTTCTGAGGCCATGCAGTTTTTCCTGTTGGCGGGAGCATTTTCATGAACAAAAATCTCTTCTTAATCTGCTGCGCTTCCTCTATCCTGTTGAATACTGTTTCACCGGTTCCCAATGCCTGGTCCCTGGCTTCAAACAACATCCCGCTGGACAGCCCCGTTTACAGCTATATCGACAAACTGGCCGGCCTTGGACTGATTACTACCGACATCAAGGGAATAAGGCCCTACAGCAAAGCCGAGGCGGCACGACTGTTGCTGGAAGCACAGGAGCACATCGATCGGCAGCCGGACAGCGCTTCTCCTTTTGTTCTCCAATTGATAAAAAGAATCCGGGAGCTGATACCGCGTGAAATCTCACTGAAAGAACAGACGGACCTGACGCCAAAACTCCTGGATGTGGATCTGAAATCATCCATGCGGATGCGCTATATCTATCTGGACGGCAAACCCAGAAGCTATGAGCGCCTGGTAAATGACCCCGGCGATGATGGGATTTTCGGAATCGGTTCCGGACTGCGCCCGAAGAATCCTTACCCGGCGCCCGTCAATCAGCACGGCACTGAGGGAACGCCACTGTCCGAAAACAATAACGGCACGGTATACCGCAAAGGTTTCAATGCCGAACTGCGCTGGGCCGCCGAAGGACACATCAGCAGCGGGATTTCCGGATTGGTGGAACCAGCGGTTTTGTATTCAAGGGAAAGTTCATCAGCAACCGTAACCATTAATCGCGGTTATCTCAAGCTGGGAGGAGGCGCGTTTGAGGTGGAGGCGGGCAGGGACGAAAACTGGCTGGGGCTTGGCTATCGCGGTAACATCACCCTGACCAACAACGCCAAGAACTTTACCCAGGTCAAATTCTCCAGTCCGGAGCCGATCAAGCTGAAGTATATCGGTGACATGAAGTATACCCTGATTTTTTCGCGTTTTGACAGAACTGTGACAAGCGGCGTGGAACGACAGCCCTGGTTCTATGCCCTGAAGCTTTCCTTCAAACCGACGGATAATCTGGAGATCGGGTGCAATCTCGGCAGGCAGGTGGGCGGTCCGGGAGTAAACAACAGCATTGGCGCCACCCTGCGTGGCTTGATTGGAGGGACCAGTTCGGACAACTCCAATGGCCTGGGTGGGATTGAATTACGTTACCGCATTCCCTGGCTGCGCAACACCGAACTGTACGGGGAATTCTCCGACGAGGATATGTTCCTCGTGGAAAGTTACGTGGCCGGCATCTACATACCACGTCTTACAAACGACGGGCGGAATGATTTCCGTTTCGAATTCTTCCAGGGCAACAACATCCTCTATACCAACGGCACGTTTCCAAAAGGCTATAATTACAACAACATGCCGATCGGCCACTCCCAGGGGGGGGGTACCAGGGATTACTATTGCCGGTTTTCCCACTGGTTTAATGCACGCAATAACCTCGCGCTGGAATACTTCTACACTACCCGGGGCGATTTTCACCACCAGCTTATGCCGGGCCAGATTGCCGAGCGCAAGCACGCCGGACGCATCTCCTGGAATGTGCCGATATTCGGGGACATCGACGCCAAGGCAACCTATGGCTATGAACGGATCTGGAACCTCAATCTGGTCGAAGGAGAAAAACGCACCAACCAGATTGCGATCTTTGAGCTGAGATACAAGTACTGATTTGAAGCGAACCGTCCTGCTCCCGCCAGGCAATTCTTCTTTTCCGCTTGTCGAAAAGCCGCATCGCGAGATACGGCTTTTTTATTGTCGGACATAATACCAACCAGGGAGGGCGCATGAATGACCACATCATCCGGGGGCTGAGCGTCTCCGGTGGCATACGGACGCTGGTCTGCACGGTCGCGGATTCGGCCCGGGAGATCTGTCTTCTCCACGGCGCCTCGCCAACCGTCAGCATCGCCCTGGGACGCGGATTGGCGGGCGGCGCCCTCATGGGCGCCCTGCTTAAGGCCGGACAACGGCTGGCGCTGAAATCGAGGCAAACGGCCCTTTGCGCAGGATGATCATCGAGGCGGACAGTGACGGCGCGCTGCGCGCCGCGGTTGCCAACCCCTACGCCGAGGCCGAGCCGCTGAACGGCCGCTGGAATGTAGCGGAAGTCATCGGCCGGGCGGGTTTTCTGACGGTAAGCAGGGATCTGTGACTGGGGGGAGAGCCTTACCATGGCATGGTGCAATTGCGCAGCAGCGAAATCGGCGATGACCTCGCCTACTACCTGGCGGATTCGGAGCAGACACCGTCGGCCGTCGGACTGGGCGCGGCGCTGGATGAGAGGGGACGGATAGCCGAGTGCGGAGGTTTTCTGGTCCAGGCTCTCCCCGGCGCGGATGAAAGGGAGCTGGAGACCGTCATGGGCAACATCGCTTCCCTGCCGCCCCTTACGGAGGTCCTGCGTGACAGGGGACCGCAAGGTCTTATGGAACTCCTTTTCGACACCGTGAAGTTCACAAGCCTGGAGACGCGGCAGGCTTTCTTCCGCTGCGGCTGTTCCAGGGAAAAGGTTGAACGGGCCCTGTTCTCCTTCGGCCATGACGGACTGCGCGACATGATGGACAGGGAAAAGGGTGCGGACGTCACCTGTGAGTTCTGCCGCAGGACATACCGCTTCGACGCGCTTGAGCTGAAAAGAATGGCCGAAGCGGTAAAGCCTTCCAAAACCTCTCCGGCATAGTTGGAGCCAAAACGTCGCAAGTCCGCCCCACCCGCGTCATCCGCGCTCCATTGAATTCTACCAGGCTTGATCATGCTCCGTATCAGGGAAAAATCCATGCGTACCATCAGACTGACCATAGAATACGACGGAACCAACTACGCCGGATGGCAGATACAGCCCAACGGTGTCGCCGTGCAGCAGGTGCTGGAAAACGCCCTGCTGCAACTGCTGGGTGATCCGGTCCGGCTCCGGTCATCCGGCCGTACCGACGCCGGAGTTCACGCCCTGGCCATGGTCGCCTCCTTTACCACGACCAGGGAGCTTCCCCTCAGGGCCTTTGTGGGCGGCTGCAACCGTTTTCTTCCCGCCGACATCGCCGTTGTCTCCGCGGTTGAGGCAACACCGGGCTTTCTGCCAATCCGGGAGGCGCGCCTCAAGCATTACCGCTACACGATCCATAACTCGCCGGTACGATCACCCCTGCGTCGCCTCTATTCCTGGCATGTGCGCGAAGAGCTCGACCTGGACGCGATGGCCGAAGCCGCGAAATTTTTCGTAGGCCGCCACGATTTCGCGGCTTTTCGCGCCTCCAACTGCGCCACAAGAACAACAGTCAGGCGCATGGATTCAGTCACGGTAAGCCGCCGGGAAAATACCATTTACATTGATGTGATCGGCGAGGGTTTTCTGAAGAACATGGTAAGAATAATGGCGGGAACCCTGGTGGACATCGGCCGGGGGAGGTTCGGCGCGGGGCACATCGAGACGCTGCTCAGGGATCCGGACAGAAAAAAGGCCGGAGTAACAGCTCCGGCCTGCGGCTTGTGCCTCATGGAGGTTATTTACTGAGGGCCCCGGGCCGGCCACCTGTCGGCGAGCAACTTTTTGATCAGCAACTCCATGGAGCGTCGGATCTCGTCACTGTATCCCCTGAACGTTTCGGCTATTTCGCCGTTCCTGTCGATGACAAGGGTGACCGGCACGGATCTGATGCCGTATCCGGACTGGACCTTATCACCCGCCTCCGCGAGGGGGTAGTTGATGCGGAACTCATGGGCAAAAGAAGCGATCGCCCGATCCCCCTCATCCCCCACACCCAGACCGAGTACCTCAAGCCCCTGCTTACCGTATTTGCGCTTCAGCTGAACCAGATGCGGCGTCGAAACGCGGCACGGTTCGCACCAGGTGGCAAAAAATTCAAGCACCAGAACATACCCGCGATAATTTTCCAGTGAAACCCTCTGTCCGGAAGTAGTGAGCACCCTGAAATCGGGGGCGGCTCTCCCCACTTTCGGCTGGGCGCGGAGCTCCGCCGGAACGAGGTTGAGGGCGACAAGCGCCAGCACGAGGATCAGACGATGCGCCAGGGTGTCCGACATGTTGTTTTCAGAGTGCCCTGGAAATCAGAGCCTCCAGCTGAGACCTGGGAATAGCGCCCACGATCTGGTCCACGATGGAGCCACCCTTGAACAGTATGAGCGTCGGAATGCCACGCACGCCGTACTTGCCCGGCGTAGCCGGGTTTTCATCGACGTTGACCTTGCCGACTTTAACCTTTCCCGCGTACTCATCGGCCATGGCGTCAACTAGAGGGGCAATCGCCTTGCAGGGCGAACACCAGGTGGCCCAGAAATCAACGAGAACAGGCAGATCCGACTGCAGGACCTCCCGGTCAAAATTGGCATCGCTTAACACAATTACCCTGTCACTGGACATATACTCTTATCTCCTTTAGCAAGTTGAAGTACTTCGAATGATATACGAGGGGGGGAAAAAATCAAGAGCAAACTCCGTGGATACGCCTAGTTGAAAGATTCCACAAAAGAGACTATTCTGGCGACATTATTTCGCATGAGGGAGCAAATACCATGCCCCACCTTTCGCTGATCGTGGAGATCCATGACCGCCCCGTGCTGGTTGTGGGAGGCGGAAAAATAGCCTGCCGCAAGGTCAGATCGCTGCTCGGGGGAGGCGCGCGCGTCCATCTGGTTGCGCCGTCCCTGACCCCGGAACTGGATGCCCTGAGAGTATCGGGCGCCATCGATGCGCGTATAGGGACCTACAGAGCCGCCGATCTCGAAGGGGTCGCTCTGGTGGTGGCGGCAAGCGACAGCGTGGCGACGAACGGGGTAATTGCCCGCGACGCCCTCGAACGCGGCATACTGGTGAACGTCACCAACGCCCCGGAACTGGGAACCTGCCATTTCCCCGCCATTCTGCGAAGGGGAGGACTGGAAATCTCCGTCTCCACCGCCGGCAGATGTCCCGCCTTTTCCGTCCTGGTCCGGGATTATCTTGCCGGCCTCATCGGCGATGATTTCGGCGCGGCCCTTGAGCAACTGGCCGCTGAACGCGAAAAGCTGTTGACTGAAGGGAAGGAGGGCTCCTACAATACGGAACTCGCACGTATCCACGCGCGGCGCCTGATCGCCGCGCTGTCCCACGTCAAGGATCCACCATGATGAGCAGGATTTTTTTCTACTGCACAGTCGTCCTGTACGGGGGCGCCACGCTGGCCTATCTGGCCTACCTGTTCAGAACCACCCAGACACTGGCAAACTGGGCCGGACGCCTGATTGCCGTCGGATTCACAGCACATCTGCTCTCCACCATCCATCGCTTCGTCCTTGCAGGGCAACTGCCGGTTACCACGATGCGCGAGTCCCTCTCCTTCTTCTGCCTCGCCATTGTGGGTACTTTCATCTATTTCGTGCGCGCCTACAGGGTGGCAATCCTGGGGGCCTTCGTCACCCCGCCGGTATTGCTGGCCATCCTGGTTTCCAGCGCCCTGCCGGACGAGATAAGAGAGGTCTCCCCCCTACTCCGCAGCAACTGGTTCTGGGTTCATACCCTGATGGCTTTCACCAGTTACGCGGCTTTCACCATCACATGCGCGACATCGGCCATGTATCTGGTCCAGGAGCGTTTTCTCAAGAAAAAACGTTTCGGGGCACTGTTCCGCAAGCTTCCCTCCCTGGAGACCATGGATGACATCAGCTACCGCTGCCTCACCATCGGCTTTCCCCTCCTGACGGCAGCCATCATCTCCGGCGCCATCTGGTCGAATCAGGCCACGGGAATCTTCTGGAACTGGTCGGACCGAAAACAGATCTGGTCGCTGATCACCTGGTTCGTCTATGCCGCGCTGCTGCATGGACGCCTGACAACCGGCTGGAGGGGAAGACGGGCGGCGATCCTCTCCATCGTCGGATTCATCGTTCTGCTGTTCACCTTCATCGGCGTGAAACACAGCATCTCATGGTAGAGGTATCCGTACATCAGGCGTTTGCGCCCACCGTGAAGGCAACAACCTGGAACCGTAACGCCTCCATGCCTCCGCTACTCCGGAAGGCCTCTGCCTTTGCGTTTCAGGAGATAATCGGCAGCCCGGCGGAGGGCCGGCAGAGTGAGTGGGTTGCTACGGCATGGGCGGAGTGCGGGCCCCAACTCTTCCGGCCACTGCGGCATTCCGGCGTCACGGTTCCAGGGACAACGCCATGAACATCATCGTTGTCGGCCTCTCCCACAAAACCGCTCCGCTGGAGGTTCGGGAGAAGGTGGCGTTCAACCCGGACCATATAGAGACTCCACTACGGATGCTGGTCTCCCTGGACGACATCGTCGAGGGGATGATCGTCTCCACCTGCAACAGGGTCGAAATATACGCCGCCACCCGGGACGTGGCGGCAGGTATCCCCAGAATCAAGCGTTTTCTGGCCGATTACCACCAGCTTCCCCTGCAGTATCTGGAGCCGCATCTCTACAGCCACCACTCGGAGGTGGCCATACGCCACCTCTTCCGGGTCGCTTCCAGCCTCGATTCCATGGTGGTCGGCGAACCGCAGGTACTGGGCCAGGTCAAGGCCGCCTACGGCTATGCCGCCGAATACAAGACATCCGGCGTCATTCTCAACCGCATCATGCGCAGGGCATTCTCGGTTGCCAAACGGGTGCGCACCGAAACGAAGATCGCCTCTTCGGCCGTTTCCGTGGCATTTGCCGCCGTGGAACTGGCCAGAAAGATACTGGGAAACCTGACAGGAAGATCGGTCATGCTGATAGGCGCCGGCGAGATGTGCGAGCTTGCCGCCAAGCACTTCATCAACTGCGGAGCCGGGGATGTGACGGTGGTCAACCGCACCTTTTCCCGCGCCGAAAAACTGGCCGAGGAGTTCAGCGGCAGGGCGGCGCGCTTCGAGGAGTTGCGCAACCATCTCCACACAGCGGACATCGTACTCTCATCCACCGCCGCCCCGGATTTCATCGTCGGCCGGACGGATGTCGAGTCGGCCATGCGCCGCCGCCGGTACAGACCGATGTTTTTCATCGACATCGCGGTTCCCCGCGACATCGACCCGAGGGTCAACGACATGGAAGGGGCCTACCTCTTCACCGTGGACGACCTGCAGGAAATCGTCCGGGAGAACCTGACCCAGCGCAGCCAGGAGGCGGGAAAGGCCGAGGAGATCATCGACCAGGAAATCGGCCGTTTCTTCAGATGGCTCTCCATGCTGGAATCAACCCCCACCATAGTGGCCTTACGGGAAAAATTCGATGAAATCAGGCGGACAGAGCTGGAGAAAACCCTGGGAAACTGGAGGGATCTCCCTCCTGGAGCGGACGAGCGCCTGGAGGTATTGACCCTCTCCATCATGAACAAACTGCTGCACACCCCGACGGACGTGCTCAAGAAAAGCGGCCGGGGAGGGAGGGCGGACCTCTACACCGATGCGCTGCGGCAACTCTTCGATCTCCAGCCCGCCAGCCAGGATAACGCCGAGCCTGAATCGGAGGATGACGAGGAGTGAAGCTTCCCCCGCTCACAGCCGGTACGCTGGTCAGGCGTTACAAGCGCTTCCTGGCGGATGTGGCTCTGGAGGACGGCGGCATCGTCACCGTTCACTGCCCCAACTCGGGGAGCATGAAGGGATGCGCCGTTCCCGGAAGCCCGGTTTTTCTCTCCCGCAGCGCCAACCCCGGCCGCGCCTATCCCATGACCTGGGAACTGGTGGCGTCGGAAGGATTCTGGGCCGGCATCAACACCTCCCTGCCGAACCGGCTGATCAGGGAGGCGATCGAACACGGCGCAGTTCCGGAACTCAGGGGGTATGACGGCATCCGTTCCGAAGTCCCCTACGGCGAAAGAAGCCGCATCGACCTGCTGCTCGAGGGCACGAACGGACGCTGTTTCGTGGAGGTCAAGAACGTCACCCTGGTGGAGGAAGGTCGGGCCCTGTTCCCCGACGCCGTCACCACCCGCGGACAGAAGCACCTCAACGAACTGATGCGGGTGGTCAGAGAGGGGGATCGCGGCGTGATCTTCTTCGTCGTCCAGCGGGGGGACGCGGAGGCGCTCTCACCGGCCGACGCCATTGACCCTGAATATGGCAGGCTGCTGCGACTGGCGCTGAGAAGCGGTGTGGAGGCCCTGGCCTACCGGGCGGAGGTTTCGCCGGACGAGATCCGCCTGGCGCGGCGGCTGCCGGTTATCCTGTAGGGACCGAACCGGTTGTATATCAGCGACACGGGGCATATCACAAACTGAAAACAGGAAATCAGGGGCAATGGGACGCGGATCACATCTGATTAAGGCGGATCTACACGGATAATCATAAAGAGCAAACATAATGGATCCGCGAAAATCCGCCCGATCCGCGTCATCCGTGTTCCATCAAAGACCAGCCTTGCTCATGTCATATAACGTTCCGAAATATCGTAGAGAGGAAAAATTGCTATGCCCCCCAGGCAGCTCCGAATAGGGACACGCGCAAGCCAGCTGGCTCTCTGGCAGGCCAACTGGGTCAAGGCCCGGTTGGAAGGCCGATATCCGGGCATGGAGATCACGCTGGTCAAAATTAAAACCCTCGGTGACAGGGTCCTTGACACCCCCCTGGCAAGGGTGGGCGGGAAGGGGCTTTTCGTCAAGGAAATCGAGGAGGCCTTGCTGCGGGGTGACATCCACATTGCCGTGCACAGCATGAAGGATGTTCCGACGGAACTTCCCGAGGGATTGGGAATCCACTGTATCACCGAGCGCGAGGATCCCAGAGACGCCCTCATATCGCGCCATCAGGATTTGACCGGGCTGCCACCGAATGCGAGGATCGGTGCGGGCGCGCTGCGCCGCCAGGCCCAGCTTCTCAGGCTGCGTCCCGATTTCCGGATGATCCCGATCCGGGGTAACGTGGAGACCAGGATCCGCAAACTGGAAGACGAGAATCTGGACGCCATCATCCTGGCCGCCGCCGGCCTGAAACGGCTCGGCCTGGAAGGCATCGTGACCGAATACCTGGGCGTGGATCTCTCCATTCCGGCAGTCGGTCAGGGAGCATTGGGAATCGAATGCCGCCTGGACGACCGGGAGGCCATGGAAACGATAGCATTTCTCAACCATCCCAAAACCAGCCAAACGGTCAGCGCCGAACGGGCACTGCTGGCACGGTGCCAGGGGGGATGCCAGGCGCCCATTGCTGCGCATGGCATGGTAGTTGGAAACGAACTGCGGCTGACGGGATTTATCGCCTCGGTGGATGGGCAGCGCTCAGTGCGAGACCGGATCAGCGGTCCGCCGGAACGGTGCGAGGCCCTGGGAACCGAACTGGCCGACCGCCTCCTCTACCAGGGGGGCAGATCAATTCTGGAGGAGGTTTACCGGCATGAAATCCGCGACTGATGGCATAGTATACCTTGTCGGCTCGGGCCCGGGCGATCCCGGCCTGATCACCCTGAGAGGGGCGGAGTGCCTGCAGCGGGCCGATGTGGTGGTGTACGATTACCTGGCGAACGAGCGGCTCCTGGACCATGCTCCTCCCTCGGCCGAAAGGATCTACGCCGGCAAGATCGGTGGGCGCCACAACAAGGAACAGGATGAGATCAACGCCCTGCTGGTTGCAAAGGGAAAAGAGGGAAAGGTTGTGGTACGCCTCAAGGGGGGGGATCCGTTCGTGTTCGGCCGTGGCGGCGAGGAGTGTGAAGCGCTCCGCGAGGCGGGAGTACCGTTCGAGATCGTGCCTGGAGTTACGGCCGCAATCGGCGCGGCCGCCTACGCAGGCATTCCGCTGACGCACCGCGCCTACACCGCATCCGTCACCCTGGTCACGGGGAGGGAAGGAGAGGAGAAGGATGAATCCAGCATCGACTGGGCCCGCCTCTCCCACGGAAACGGCACCATCGTATTTTACATGGGGGTCAAAACGCTGCGCCGGAACATGGAACTCCTGATGGAAAACGGTAAGGATCGCCGGACGCCGGTGGCGCTGATCCGCTGGGGCGCAACGCCAAGACAACGGGTATTGACCGGAACCGTGGCGGACATCGCCGACCGTGCCGAGAGGGACAACTTCAAGCCGCCCGCGATCACGGTCGTGGGAGATGTGGTGACACTGCGGGACAGACTGCGCTGGTTCGACGACCGTCCGCTCTTCGGCAAAAGGATCATGGTAACCAGGGCCGCGGCCCAGGCCGGAGAGTTTTCCGCCATGCTGTCCGGCCGGGGCGCCATGGTGATCGAATGTCCCACCATCCGGTTCGTGGAGCCCGAACAGTGGGATCCCCTGGACGCGGCTCTCGGAAATTTTTCCGGCTATGCCTGGGTCATCCTGACTTCAGGCAACGCCGTTCGCGCGCTGTTCCGGCGCCTGGATGCCATCGGCCTGGACGCAAGGGCCTTCGGCGGGTGCAGGGTCTGCGCCGTTGGCCCCAGAACCGCCGAGGCGATCAGATCCTTCGGTATCCGCGCCGACCTGACGGCTGCCGACTACCGGGGTGAGGGCGTCGTAGCCGAATTCTCGAACCAGGACATTAACGGCATGAAGATCCTGTATCCCAGAGGCGACCTGGCCCGCGAAGCCATCCCCACCGAACTGGAAAAAATGGGCGCACGGGTGGACCGACCGGTGATCTACCGTACCCTCCTGCCCGACAGATTAAACCCTGAAGCTGTTTTTGCCTTGGAAAAACGCTCCGTTGACTGTATAACGTTTACCTCATCCTCAACCGTGAAAAACCTCGCCCAGATGATGGGAGAGGACCGCATGCTGGACATGCTGAGGGGGGTGGTGGTCGCGTCCATCGGGCCGGTAACCTCACGCAGTTGTCGGGAACTGGGGCTCAGGGTAGATATCGAACCTTCCGAACCCACCCTGGCGGCCCTGACCGACGCGGTTGAAGCTTTCTTGACGACTTGAGCTGAGCGGGTTATAAATTAGGGAAAGGCCGGGAGGAGTAGAGTATATGCAGCCCATCCAGGAGATGATTTCAGGCAAGCTTCAACTTCCTTCTCCGCCACTCATCGCGATCAGGATCCTGGAAACGGTCCGGAGGGATGATTTCACCTTTCAGGATCTGGCCTATCTGATCGAGTCCGATCCGGCGCTGACGGCCCGCATCCTGAAAGCCTCCAACTCCTCTTACTACAACCCCCGCAACAAGGTCACCAGCATCGAAAAGGCCCTGAGCCTGCTCGGATCCAACACCGTAACCAATATCGCCCTCTCGTTCATCATCGTTTCCGAACTGCGGAGCGAGTTCAGCGCCACCTTCGACACCACGCGCTTCTGGAGAAGAGCGCTTACGTCGGCCGTCGCCGCAGAAATGATCTCAACCCTGGTGAGCAGCCCGAAACGCGACATCTACATCATCTCCCTGCTTCAGGATATCGGCATCCTGGTCATGCATGCCGGCACCCCCCAGGAGTACCAGAAGGTTTTCCAGCTGCGGGAAGAGCGCCGGATGCCGGTGTGCGAGGCGGAGCGGGAGGTCTTCGGCTTCGATCATCAGATCCTGGGGGCGGAACTCCTCAAGAGCTGGAATCTGCCGGAGGAAATATACCAGCCCATAAAATGCCATCATTCCGGCGACACGGTGCCGGACGCCTTCAGCAAACAGCGGGACATCCTGTTCGTCGCGGACTGCCTTGCCTCACTCTACTGCGGGAACGGTGACAACGGGAAGGTTCAGGAGGCGAAGCACATCCTTTACGATACATTCAGCCTTCTGGGACACGAGGTAGAGACCCTCATCGAGACGGTTGCGACCAGAACCTCCGAAACCCTCTCTTCCTTCGACATCCCGCCCGACACCATGCGACCGCTGGAACTGATACTGCAGGAGGCGAACCAGGCGCTGAGCAACCTCTACGACTCCTATGAGTTGCAGGCCATCGAGTTGAAGCAGGCCCAGGAAAAAGCCGAGAAGCGGGTCCAGGAACTCCAGGAAACCAACGCCATGCACCGGGAGTTGGCCTTCCGGGACGGGCTGACCGGAATCTACAACCGCCGGTTTTTCCAGGAAGCCCTGGACAACGAACTCATGCGGGCTCAGCGTTACAAACGCCAGTTTTCCCTGGCAATGTTTGACGTGGATGACTTCAAGATCATCAACGACACCTACGGGCATACCGTCGGTGATCTCGTCCTGATCAACATCACGAGGGAGGTCCATGACATCGTGCGGGTCACCGATATTTTCGCCCGTTACGGCGGTGACGAATTCGTCATCATCATGCCGGAAACCGACCTCTCCAACGCCATTAACGTTGCGGAAAGTATCCGCGCCCGGGTTGAATCGCTCATTACCAGCGTCGACAACGTCACCATCAGGGCGACCATCAGCCTCGGTCTTACCAGTTACGTAGCCACCGTCGGATACAAGACCGGCGAACAGGTGATTGACATCGCCGACAAGGCGCTCTATCTGGCAAAGCACAACGGCAAGAACAGCACACGCGCCCTTAAGTTTCCCAGACAATAGCAACCCACCCATTTCGTGCGGCAATCGTATCCGGCTCCTCCCGGTCCCTCCATACACCCCGCAGGATGCTTTACGAAGAAAAACCGCCTTCGGCAGGTGAAGCATGCGATCTCCTTTGACATTGCAGAACGGCAGGATTATATTACCCGCCAATTAAACGTCTCTACTGTTTCGATCTTCACCCAAAACCCTGAATGGTTTCCAAATCACAATGAAAACGTGTTCAGGTTGATTTGACGGGATCGTTCCATTTTTATCAGGAAGGTATCCAAGGATGGGAAAAAAAACTGTTTCCGATGAGTCCAAAACGGCAGAAGAGTATTCAGTCAGTCCGGCAGGAGAAAAATTCGCCATTCCGCGCAGGGAAGAGTTCGCAAAGGAATTCAAGCGCATCGAAAAACTCGTAGTCAAGGCACGGGCGGAAGGCAAGGAAATCGTAGTGGTAATGGGTGTGGGATTTGTGGGAGCGGTCATGGCCGCCATCATAGCCGACACCAGGGACGAAGGTGGAAAACCGTCCAAATTCGTCATCGGCTGCCAGAGACCCAGCACCCGGAGCTTCTGGAAAATCCCGCTTCTCAACCGGGGAGAGTCGCCCGTTAAAGCGGAAGATCCCGAGGTCGACGAAATCATAAAACGCGGCGTGCTGGAGAACAAAACCCTTGTTGCCACTTACAACAGCGACTGCCTCAAACTGGCGGATTGCGTCGTGGTGGACGTCCAGTGCGATTACAGCAAAACCGAACTCGGCAACATGCGCACCGGCGAAACGGATATGGCTGCCCTCGACGCGACCATGCGCACCATCGGCATGAGGATTCCACCCTCCTGCCTGGTGCTGATCGAGACGACCGTCGCACCGGGAACCACGGAGTTCGTCGCCTGGCCGATCCTCAAAAAGGCGTTTGCCGAACGCGGCATCAAATCCGTGCCGCTTCTCGCCCACAGCTTCGAAAGGGTCATGCCCGGCAGCAACTATGTCTCAAGCATCCGTGACTTCTGGCGGGTCTGCTCCGGCTGCAACGCCGAGGCGCGCGAGAAGGTGGTGAAATTCCTCAAGGAGATACTGAACACCGAAGAGTATCCGCTGACGGTCATGGACCGGCCGATCGAGTCGGAAACGACCAAGATCGTCGAAAACTCCTACCGGGCGACGATTCTTGCCTACCTGAACGAATGGAGCCTGTTTGCCGAAAGAAACGGCGTGGACCTGATTAAAGTGATCAACGCCATCAGGATGCGCCCCACCCACAGCAACATGATCTTCCCCGGACCCGGCATCGGCGGTTATTGCCTGCCGAAGGACGGAGGCCTCGGTTACTGGTCCTACCGCCACATCCTCGGCTTCGAGGACGGAGACAGCATATTCAAGATCACACCCCTGGCAATCGATATCAACGACACACGGGCATTGCACGTGGCTGAACTGACACGGGACGCGTTACGCAATCTGGGAAGGTACATTGCCGGCGCGGAAGTTCTGATCTGCGGGGCGAGCTACCGCCAGGACGTTGGCGATACCCGTTACAGCGGCAGCGAAATGGTTGTCAGAAAGCTTACGGAGATGGGCGCGGAGATGCGCGTGCACGACCCCTACGTGGAGCACTGGTATGAATTGGAGAACCAGGATTTCTATCCCGCGCCCGGACACTCCTGGAAGCGTTTCTTCCGCAACCAGTCCGGATTGCAGAAGATCCGTGTCCAGGACGACCTGGCCGAGGCGCTCAAGGGTGTGGAGGCGGTCATCTTCGCCGTGCCCCATTCCCCCTATCTGAAGCTGGAGCCGGAAGATATAGTCAACTGGGCCGGCAATCCGCTGGCGGTGATAGACTGCTTCGGAATTCTCTCCGACGAGACTATCCGCCGTTATTTTGAACTGGGTTGCGAGGTAAAGGCCCTTGGCCGCGGACATATCCAGCGGATCAAGGAAGATGTGCGCAGGGGAAGACGGGATTAAGTCCGTTCCCGACGGACGATGCGTCGGAGGCGGCCCTTTCGAGGCCACCTCCGGTGACTGTTCCGGCATGCTCCAGTCGCAGGCGTTGCCCTGAATTAAAAA
>CAZRPI010000085.1:0-16369 GCA_964601865.1 uncultured Pelobacter sp.
TATATAGTGGTATTGGAGGGTTTCATACATTAGTATTTACTGATGTAATACAATCACTATTCATGTTCATTGGTACTGCTGCTGTAATACCAATTTTGTTAAGTTTGGGCACAAAAGATCAATTATTCAAGTCTTATCCAATTGAATTTAACTCTTTGTTAATTGGATGGCCCAGTGTTTTGGGAATCTGCATAATAGGCAGCGGGTGGTTTCTAGTAGCCATGGACCAGTGGCAGAGAACATGTGCGACTCGAGATTCCAAACGCACAAAAAAGGGGATGATTTGGTACTTTATTTCAATCTCTGTTTTTGCAATTATTTATGGATTAATGGGGATGGTTGATCACGCATCGATTTTACCTAGCTTAAACCCTGCTATTGCCTCATTACATACTGGAAGCAATAACCCTCTTATTAATTATTTTATCATTGCACAAAATTCTTCATTAATATCAAGAATAGATCAGATATGTTATGCTCTTACTGGTATAGCTTTACTTGCTGCTGCAATGTCAACAGCAAATACTTTTTTAATTGTATCAGGGCACTCATTCATAAGTGACTTATTGCTGGCTGTATCTAAACACACAGATATTCATTCATTAACTGATAAGCAAAACCGAATATTCGTAATTATTGCAAGAAGTTCGATTATAGGTATGGGGGTTTTCATTATTTTTACATGGGTCATATTAAATATTTTCGGACTACTCAAAGATCCACTCAGTTTTTTCTTTATAGCATATTCCATTCAATTTGCACTTCTCGCACCAATGGTTTTTTCATGCTTGAGAAACCGTTTTAGGATACCTGCGCGTTCTGTTTTTAATTCCATATGGCTAAGCGTACTTATCTCACTTGTCTTTGGTGTTTGGTTTTGGATCTTATCACAACAAAATATACCATCAGTACTCGGTCTAAATCCTGTTGACTGGTTATCATTAACACCGGTTATTGCCTTTTTGGTTGGTATATTAAATCTTTTGATTGGGATTAGGAGGAGACCAAAAAATGCAACAGCAGCAGATAATATTTGATGAACGGCATATAATAATACTCATACAAGCTATATTAGTTATTGTGTTTATAGTATCAGAACTAATCATATCAAAAATATTCATAAAATCTGTATTTGAAAATATAAAAGATAACGGATTTAAAGATCAAACACATGTACATAAATATTTTCGAGCAGTCTCAGCAGAATCCATCATGAGATTTGTATCTATCACTTTAAAAACTGCATTAGCACTCACTTTTGCATTGGGAATTGCAAAGATTTTTGCTGATTTAACACCTTTATTACTTCCAGATAGCACACTAGGTTACTCTATTTTTATCAGTTATTGTGGACTTGTCTCTGTCTACAAGTTACTTGCAGATGATTTAGTAAATGCTTTTAAAAAAATATTTTAAGGGACATTTATTATGAGATTTCGAAGCCAGCTTGGAAATTACCTTAATACTTTAAATCTAGTCAATATAGGCGTTGAACTTGGTGTACATACAGGTCAATTTAGTAGGCAATTACTTCAATCTTGGAAAGGCCAAAAGCTATGGTTAGTGGACCCATGGATACATTTAAGTGATTACCTTGATAGTTTTAATGCTTCAGACCAGATAATGGAACGTAGATTTTTAATTACTCAAAAAAAATTAGCTAGTTGGATTTCAAGGGTAGAATTTTTGCGTGATCGTAGTGAGAATGCTGTAACTTATTTCAGAGACGAATCGTGTGACTTTGTCTACATTGATGCTAACCATAGCTATAAACATGTAACTAACGACCTCAATTTATGGTATCCAAAAGTAAAGAAAGGTGGTTTGCTTGCTGGACATGACTATTTCGATGCCTTTGCTGATAATCATCTAGAACCAATATTCTGTGATAACGCAGACCCGAACTTGCTGACTAGCTATGGAGCTAAGAGTGCTGTTAATGAATTTGCACAAAATTTAAATATTGAATTTAAAATTACAAAAGAGATATACCCTACTTGGTATTTTATTAAGCCCTAATGCTTATATTATATATTTTATTGCCACTTCAGCACAAACCTCATACCGTCCTTGACCACCACGTCCAACGAACCTCGGGCGCCGGTCCATGACCGCATGCCGGTTTTAATCAACCCCGAAGATTATCTCCTCTGGCTGAACAAAAAAATGCACGATCCCGGACAACTGAGGGCACTCTACCGGCCATACCCCGCCGAACTGCTGCGAACCCATAAAGTATCCGACCAGGTCAACAGCCCACGCTTTGATGGACCGGCCTGCATCGCCCAATTCAAAGAGTGAAAGAGAGAGTGAAAGGGGTCAGCCCTGGACATTGGACAATCACATGATACATTATCCGTAATGCCAACGAATGGGGGTGACGGCCGTGGCGCGACCATTACGGATAGAGTTTGAGGGGGCTTTATATCATGTAACTTCCAGGGGAGATGATCGGCGGAAGATATTCTCCACCAAGAGAGATTACAAAAAATTCAAAGAGTATCTCAGAGACGCCAAAGAGAAGTATCGTTTCATCTTGCACTGCTATGTGCTTATGTCCAACCACTATCATCTGCTCATTGAAACACCTGAAAAGAATCTGAGCAGGATCATGCATTACATAAACAGCTCCTACACCACATATACAAACGTGAAGAAGAAGAGAAGCGGCCACCTTTTCCAAGGAAGATTCAAGTCGATCGTGGTCGATAAAGACAGCTATCTGCTTGAATTGAGCCGCTACTTGCACTTAAACCCAGTAAGAGCGAAGATGGTTGACAAACCGGGGGATTATCCCCACAGCAGCTACAAGTCGTTCATTTCCGCTCAAGGAGATCAATTGGCAAGCTGCGAAACCATTCTGGAGATGTTCAACGGGGAGCAAAAGGAGGCGAAGGAAAGGTACAGATCTTTTGTGGAAGCCGAAAGCTGTGAAGCAACGGAAACGCCACTGAGGAATGTATATGGGGGTATCATCCTCGGTGGGGAACAGTTTATCAAGCGTATCCTGGGAGAGATTGCAGAGGAGCGGCTTGAAAAGGAACACACCTCCCATCGGAAAGCATTGCGCTCACCATTCGAACCTGAAGAAGTGCTTTCGACAGTATGCAGGCGTTATGGAGTCACTCGCGAAGAAGCGGCAACAACGCCACATGCCAGATTTAAAAAGATTTGCTTCTATTTGTTGAAAAAGCACACAGCGGCAACAACGCGAGAGATCAGCCAACTACTGGGCGGAATGAAGTACGAGGCCGCAGCCAAGATGTATCAGAGGTTTATCCGTGAGATGGCAGACGACATCCAATTACAGAAAGAAGTGCAAGAGATCAACAAGCTTTTGTCCAATGTCCGGGGCTGACCCTTTGTTTCCAACTGACGCCGCCGACCCGTCCGTTTCCCGGCGGAAGGGATAATGCGCAAAGGGGGATATCGATGATCAAGGTTATTCATATTCTCATAATCATGGTATTGCTCACGCCCCAACGCGTCTATTGCGACGACCTGAACGGTTATTCCTGGGAACGGATGGATGAGTCGTACCGATATCTTCTTGTGACCGGCTACATCCATGGGTTCCGGCACGGAACCGTTTATGGCTCCGATTTCGGGCTTAACAAGTCATCCCAATTACTCAAAGATCTGAGCAAAAAGCCGGTATACGGAGTAAGAATATTCAAGGATTATTCGTTGTGCGGAACAAGCATTGACAAAAACAGGGAACCCATATTGGAAGCCGCGGCCAAACATGCCAGAAATTCGTTAACCAATTCAGTCGAATTCTATGTAAATGACGTCGATTCCTTTTACAGACGGTATCCGTTGTGCAGAGGGAAAGAACTGATGTCGATGCTGACGGACATAAGCCTGGTCTGGCTCAAGATGCGCACCCATGAGGAGATTGGCGAAGAATGTCCCCTAAAGGAATCGTCACCGGCAAAAGAAGGCAAGGCGGTCACCATTGACCCGGTAAAAAGAACGGGTACCGCCAACTAACATCCACAAGTCCGGACCATTAACATCATTGCATCTGTCGGGATGAAAAGGTATGTATGGTCAGAAAATCCGATGTACAGGAGGATTGTTCGATGAAGATGATCAAAATTTCGGGGCATATCGCAACAATGCTCGCCACCGTGGGAATATGCATGGTGACGGGATGCGCAACCCAGGACACCGTCAGTTCACGATTCCCCCAATTGGAGGACAGCATCAACTCCGCCAGAGCAGCCGGCGCCGATGTCTATGCGCCGGGCCCGCTCGAATCGGCCGAGACCAGACTGAAATCCGCCAAAACGGCTGTCGCGGCCGGCGACATGGTTCTGGCTTCCCGACTTGTGGATGAAGCCATGGCGGATGCCGATTACGCGCGGATCAAGGCTCCGACCGAAAAGGCCAGAAAAGATGCGCAGGATCTGCGTGAAGCGATCAAGGCATTGCGCGAAGAAATCAAGAAAATGCCCGATGCCCATTGAATCCACCGACCCACCGACACATCCCACAGGAGGCGTTGATATGAATTTCAGCTATTATTCGCGTCAGATGAGGGCCGCGGGCCTTGCACTTTTCATCGGAGCTGTCCTGGCAGGGTGCGGAGAAATGGATCCAGGCGAACAGCTTGCCAAGGATCGACTGGAGCAGGCTCGCGCGGCCTACGCCCAGGCAAAAGCCAATCCGATTGTTGAATCATACGCCCTGAAATCGCTGCTTGAGGCAGAGAAAACCCTGAAGGAAGCGGAACAGATCAGGGAGAAGGTCTACTCCCCCGGTCCCGGCGATTCCAAGGCCAATGATCCCGCGGCACGCAAACTCAATCTGGAAGATATCTCCCGACTTGCCTACATTTCGGAACGAAAATCCCAGGGTTCCGAGGCCATGGCGGAAGGTGTGGTGGCTCGTAACGAACTGGTCGCCCTGGAAAAGGAAAGGGTTGAGGTAGAACTGCGGAAAAGTCAGCTGGAGCAGAAGCTGCTCAAGCAGAATCTGGACGAGAAGGGTTCCTCCCTGGAGCAGGCAAAACAGAAGCTGAGTCAGGCGACGAGCGAGGCGGAGCGGGCCAATATCCTTGCCGATATCCGGGCCAAGGAGGCGGCGCTGGCCAAAGCGCAGGCTGCAAAGGCACAGGCCGAACTGGCCCAGTTAATGGAAGAGTTGTCGGAACTGCAGGGACAACTGACCGATCGCGGCATCGTTCTGACCATAGGCGATGTATTGTTTGCTACGGGCAAATCCAGTCTCAATGCCAGCGCCCAACACAGCATGGACAAGCTGGCGGAATTTCTGCAGAAAAAGCAGAACCGCGGTCTGCTCGTGGAAGGGCACACCGACAGTGTCGGTGGTGACGAGTACAATCTGGAGCTTTCCGAACATCGCGCGGAATCGGTGAAAAAGGCCCTGATCCAGCGCGGCATTGCCCCGGAACGGATTGCCACAATCGGTTACGGGAAGAAATACCCGATTGCGAGCAACGCCACCGCGGCCGGCAAGCAGCAGAACAGAAGGGTCGAGGCGATTATTCTGAATGAGGGGGTCAAACCGGAGTCGCAGTTCAGGAAGTAGCCCGGCGGATACAACCGGCCGCGCCGAACCTTAGGATCCGTTCGTCAATGGACGGGGATGGGGTCTGGAAACGGGTTCGGATGTGGACATGCGTGAAGGACCATTTGAAGCAATCTACGCGACAGATCAAAAGCAATGCCTCCAAAACCCGCATTCGGGTTCTGGAGGCATTTAGAATGGGGCGGGACGCCTTTTATCGCTCTTTACCGCGGGCGACTGTAACGCCCCTCAATTCCGTTGTAATTCTCTTACTTATAAATGATGGACCAGATGATGGAGCCGGTGTACGTATACAAATCAATCGGTTTCGTCTGCTTGCCGCCCGGCCTCAGGGGGACCTCCGGGTTGAACTTGGAACTCTTGTTATAGATTGCCGCGAAGTAGGGAATCTCTCTCGCCGCGCACCCGCATTTTCCACAGCACACGATCCATTCCTGCTTGATATCGGTAATACTCAGGTCTGCGGACAGGTTGCCCCCCGCGTCCCGGCCTTCCAGCTTGTAATCGTACGTCCCCGAGCCATTGACGGTACATGTGGGGCAGTCGCCATTTTCGCCCTGCAGGGTACCTGTTGCCGTGAACGTGCTGTTTCCCGTGCACGCCCAGTAGGACGGATCGGGATTGTCGCCACCCGGCGTACAGTCAACATACTTGGTGGGCTCGTATCCCGGTCTGGCATGGCTCACCAGGTTGAAGGGAATTTCCCCCTTCTCCTTGTAGGTAATGTCAACGTGTGACTGAACTTTAAATTTGATGTTCGAGTCTATCTTGAAACCATACTTCGTCTTCACGACCAGGTCGGCAAGAACCGGCACCTCGACCGACGGTTTCTTGGGATCGTTCGACGTGACCTTCATGGGAAAGTTTATGATCTTGACGGACGGCGCGTCGATTGCGGGCCCGGCAGAACCGGCTTCGGTGCTTGACTCAGGCTGGGCGCTGCCGGTAATCTCCGTCGGCGCCTTGTATCTGATTTTGAACTTGTAGCTGCCTTTGGGCTTGATTTTGGCGGTCGATTTCCCCACAAAGCTGAAGTCGTCCTCAAGCCCGGATAGAGCCACATACAGGTCGCCCGTCCCCTTGTTGCTGATCTGGAATACCTGGGTCTCCTTGTCTCCGGTCTCCACCGTTCCGAAATCCAGCGTATCCGAGGAGAACTCCATATCGGCCTGTTTGAGCTGGAAAGCAGCCGTGGCGGTCACGTCAGCTGACATGACAATCTTGCAGGTAGTCAGCATGCTGCCAGTGCAGGAATCCGTCCAGCCCGCGAAGTATGAGTTTGCAGCGGGTTTGGCCTTCAGGGTGAACCTTTTCCCCTCTTTCGTAACCACCTCCGAGCAATCATCACCGCACTTGATCCCCGCGGGAGAACTGGTCACAACACCTGTGCCTGTTCCCGTCTTGGTCACGGTCAGCGTATACGGAGGGGCCCCCTGCCCCGTAGCCGCAAAGATGAACATGAGTGATGCCAGGAGAGTCAAAAACAGGAAATTCTTCTTCATATGATCCTCCTCAGGTGAGTGTCAAAAGGGTGGAAATGGTTCCATAAACATGCATACCGTATACCACCAATAATGAATGAGCGGCAAAGGAATTTCAATAAGAATATACCGGACGCGGGGAAACCAATGGTAGCCATGTGCGCCACAGGACCAAGCATACGACGGGCGTAACGTGAGGAAACACATTAAATCCAGAGCCCCCAGAGGCAAATTACTGATATTGAAAGGTTTTATGACACATTCGGCGCAGCAACGGCTGAGACGCGGCGCCTGCTTGCAAGGAGACTGGAAAATGGATGGCGAGGTGCGCCCAGGAATGGAATAGTTAAACCATCTTTAAGAAGCTGTTATCCCACCCTGTCTTTCCTCTGTTTTTCCATATTTCCACCTTGTTTCCGGGACCAGGGGAGAGGGGTATCCTGAATCGAGAAGAACATAGAAACACGTGCAGGTGATTGTGGTAGTCTTCATGTCTCTCGGGTTAGCTTGAACTGTCCGACCTGTTCCTGCAGTACCTGCACCAGATCCATCAACTGGCGCGCAGCCGTCACCGAACTCTGAACCTCATGTGCGGTCTTCTGGGCTATCGTGGTGATCAGATTGATGTTGGTGCTGATCTCGCCGGTGGTGGCAGTCTGCTCGCCGGCAGCCAGGGCCACCTGGGAGACCTGGGAAGTGATGGCGCCGGAATGCCTGAGGATGTCCTGCAAGGCGTCGCCGGACCGGGCGGCGTCTTCGGTGCCCCTGGCCACCTGCACAACCCCCTCTTCCATGGAGCGGACCGCATCCAGGATATTGCGCTGGATTGAACCGATCATCCCGGCAATTTCGCCAGTCGCCCTGCCGGTTCTCTCTGCGAGTGCTCGCACCTCGTCTGCGACAACCGCGAAACCGCGCCCCTGCTCGCCGGCCCTGGCCGCCTCGATGGCCGCGTTGAGGGCCAACAGATTGGTCTGGTCGGCTATTTCGTCGATGGCTCCAACAATAGTTCCGATCTGGTCTGAACTGGCCCCAAGCTCCTTTACTGTCGTTGCAGACTTTATCACCATTTTCGAAATATCAGCCATCACCCGCACGGTCTGATGAACCACCCCTTCCGCACTTCGGGCGATTTCTTCTGTCTCCTTGACACTGCGGGCGGCACTGTTACAGTTACCGGCAATTTCCTGAGAAGTGGCTGCCATCTCCTCCGCTGCCGTAGCCACCACCACCGCCTGGGAAGCCACCGCTTCCACCTCGCTCGACATGCTGGCGGCTGTGACGTGAAACTGGCGGGCCGCGGCCGCCACGCTGTCGGCAGCAATACGGACACTCTCCAGAAGCGACCTGAGTTTCTCCACCATGCGATTCATGTCATCCGCAAGCATTCCCAGCTCGTCATCCGATGTTTTGCTGACCAGACCCCCCAGATCACCGTTGGCGATGTGGTTCAGGTGAGAGGCCAGCCGTCCCATCCGCCGGGAGATGGACCAGGCCACCCAGAAAGCGATAATGGTACCGGCCACGAAGACGCCCAGACCGATCAAAAGGCAGCCGACAAGGCTCGTGCGCATGGCCGCCTTGATTTCGTCAACGCCTATGTCTATGCCGATGGCATAGGTAAAACCGCCCGGCAGGCGTGAAGGGAGGAATACAGAGCGAAAGGTTCCCCATTGATCAGTATACTGATCGAAAACCGCCGCATTGCCCACCAGTGCCTTCCTGAGTCCTGCCGATGCATCTTCGTACGGCTCAAACAGGGCTGTAAGCTGTCCCTTCTCCAGCTCCTCTTTCGTATAGCTGGAGAGAGTGAAGAGCACCTTCTCCTGTTTCATTATGACCGTGTAGGCGTATTTGATGCCACTCTCGTTGACCATTGCCGAGAGGCTGTCCAACTCCTTCCTGAATTCGGCCGGGGGAATGGTTTCCCCCTTGGCAAGCCGCTCATGAAAGCGATCCAGAGAGAATTTCAGCCCTTCGGCGCAGCCAAGCAGCTTGTTGTCTATCCCCCGCATCACCGTTTTCTTCTGGTTCAGGTAGCTGTATGAAGTAAAAGCGGTTATGGTGACCAGATTGAGGGTGGTAATTGCCCAGAAAAGCTTGTGGAACAGCCTCATCCTGCTGAACAGTCGTCCAATCTTCATTTCCGCCCCCCATGCGACCCGCTCGAACTTGCCGTCCCTGCTTTAATGTGAACCATCAGGAAAATCTTAACGTGATTTTTTCAAAAGGGAAGCGCGTGACCTGCATTTGTAGCGGATTCTTGATTGGCGGAACGCACATAACAATCCAGAAGAGCTTTCCACATTTTCCTTTGTCAACCCCAAATCCAATTTGCACCATGCCCGGAAATATAGGTATCATGGCATCCAGATATCAGAATCGGATATCCCGACCCGACAACAGTCATTCAACTTTCATTATGAATTATGATATAGAACTTGAACTCTCGGCAGAAGACTGCCGTTCAGACAACAACTGCCTCATCTCGCCATCAGGAGACAATCCATGAAATCATTCCGCCGCGAACTCTGGTTCGAAACACGAAACCGCCGTGAATTCATCAACATAACCGGGCAGCTCAACCAGTGCCTGCGGGAAAGCGGCGTCACCGAGGGACTCATGCTCTGCAACGCCATGCACATCACCGCCAGCGTGTTCATCAACGACGACGAAAGCGGCCTGCATGCGGATTTTGAAGAGTGGCTGGAGGGGCTGGCCCCCGAGAAGCCCTATTCCCGCTACCGTCACAACGGCTACGAGGACAACGCCGACGCCCATCTGAAGCGGACCGTCATGGGACGGGAGGTGGTGGTGGCCATTACCGGAGGTGAGCTGGACCTGGGGCCCTGGGAACAGATCTTCTACGGGGAGTTTGACGGCAAGAGGAAGAAGCGGGTGCTGGTGAAGATTATCGGGGAGTAGGCATTCAACTTTTCCGGCTATCAGCAGAGACTTAGGGACAAGGGAACTACCGATATACCGTTTTCGCGTAGGGGCGATCCCGGCGGGTCGCCCCGGTTCTGATGGCAATGACGTCAGCATGCCAACAGGGCGAGGCGCCGCCTCGTCCCTACAGATCTGGAAAATTGTATAGCTTGAGTTGTTACGCGCCCTGCCGGGCGCAACAAAAAAATAAGCCGGGCATCAACCACCTGCCCGGCTTAGTCCGTTTCCAACTATTTTTATTTCTTCATTGCCTTCAACTGGCTTTTAACAGCGGGTCTGATGATGTTCTCGAAAATGAGGTTGGCAATGGCCTTCGCGCTTGTTGATGATGCTTTCTGAGCGGATTCGGCCGGTACCGCCTCATCATAAGCGCCTTTCAGCGAGGCTTGAACGGATACGGGCACGACAATATTTACGCTTTCGAAAATGGGCATAGCAGCGTAAAACTGTACATTAATGGTGCCTGACATCTTGGTTGCCGACGACACCGTTCCCTTGAGATCTTTCTTGGTATAAGTTAAATCAACGTCGCTCAAATCGATATCGAATTCTTCCTTAATCCTTTTCTTGAGCTCCGCCTCAATATATACCAGCCAGGTATTGACGTTAACCGTAAAAGCGCCTGATTTCGTGTTTAACGTATAGACTCCGTGGTTCAAGAGATCGTCCACACCATCATCATTCGTGTCTTCATCGGAAATGCCGAGCATCGCATCTTCGAACTTCCCGCTTACCATATTCGTTGTTCCCGTGGCCGTTGCCGGGTAAAAGGTGAATTGTTCCAGATAAAACCCGAGATTACCGACATTGAGATTGGGCACCGTGACAACAACGGACGCCGCCTTTATGGTCTTTTTCCCAATTACAACATTGGCGTCACCTTTTATCGTCAACTTGCCGCTGATATTCCATACCCCCTCGGCGGACTTGGGGGCGGCCGCGGCCATCGAGATTCCGGCCCACGCGAAGACACTACAGATTACCAGCATGACACATAACAGCTTTTTCATATCTCCTCCTTTTGTTTGTGAGGTAATGCACATTTTTTACACGATTTAGCCAGTTAATTTGCTGTTTGTCAAGAACGCTTTACGGACAATAAAAAGATATTTTGAGGGCTTCCACCCCCTTCAATCCGCCATAATCAAGAACGGCTCAGCCATACCGGCCTTCCGGGAAAACCATCCTCCGGTCCCGATTCAACTCCGCCGGGCTTTCTGATTTGAATCCCCCAAGCCACGCTCCACGCATTCGCATTATTGTTAAAATATATCAGTGTCTCTCATGGAGTCAAGAGAGACTCAGCGCCGTCCGGAAATTTTAAAACAAGGTTATGGTCAAAGCCGGCTTGACAGCTGTCGGCCCTGATGATAACAACCTTACCCACCGAAACGCCGATCGTTATTCCTCTCTCATGCCGTCGTCAACAAAGGCAACATGAATCTCCCGAACCTCCTCCGCAAAATCAGCCTGCGTCACCTGCGCCTCAGAAAGGCTCAGATGCTCATGTCATGCGCGGGAATCTGCCTGGGCGTGGCGGCGATCGTTTCCATAGGTATTATCAAACAGAGTGTTCTTCATTCGTTCGAGGAATCCATCATCCAGGTGACGGGGCGGGCCTCTCTCCAGGTCACCGGCGCCCAGTCCGGTTTTTCCGAAACCCTGGTCGAGAGAGTCGGGGCCGTCCCCGGCGTCGAATACGCCGTACCGGCAATAGAAACCGACGGCCTGTTGGCCGAGGGCAAAGAACGCTCAATCATGATCCTGGGCGTTGATGTCCTGGTGGACACCCAGGTGCGCGACTACAGCCTTTCCGGTGACAGTGCCGATATCCCCGATCCCCTCCTGTTCCTCGCCAGACCCGATTCCATCCTCATCACCAGGGAGATGGCCAAAAGGGAGGGCATTTCGCTTGACCAGAAAATCCGGTTGCAGACCGTTCGGGGCATTCGCACCTTCCGCGTCCGCGGCATTCTTGACCCCACCGGTCCCGCGAAGGCCATGGGGGGGAACGTTGCCATCATGGATATCTATGCGGCCCAGATGGCTTTCGGCATGGCAGGCAGCATCAACAGGATCGATGTGAGCCTGAGACGGGGGGAGGACATTGAATCCGTCAGGGAGAGGATTGTTGCCGCTCTTCCCAAGGGTTACCTGGTCGACACCCCGGCCGCAAGGACGCGGCAGGTGGAGACGATGCTCTCGAAATTCCAGAACGGCTGCAATCTCATAAGCTTTCTGGCCATATTCTCCGGGATGTACCTGATCTACAACGCGGTCGCCATTTCCGTTGTCCAGCGCAAGAGGGAGATCGGCGTCATGCGCGCCCTGGGTGCTTCCAGAGGAGATATGGCGGCGCTCTTCCTGAGCGAAACGCTGGTGCTTTCCATCATCGGAGCATCGCTCGGGGTCGGCTTCGGCCTGCTGCTGGCTGACGCCATGGTGGGCGCCTTTGCCCGGATCATTTCCGGTGTCTACGCAAAGACTGCGGTTACGGAGATCCACTTCACCTGGTTCTATCCGCTTGCCGGCTTCACGATCGGCATCCTGGCGAGCCTGGCGGCCGCATATTTCCCCGCCCGGGCGAGCAGCCGCGTTTCACCGCTGTCAGCCATCCGCTCAGTTCCCTTCACCGAAGAAGGCATCTTCACTTCCAGGCGCATGAACATCGCCGCCGTTGTCTGCGTGCTGTTTGCCGCCTCGATCTTCGCCATCCGCCACCTGTCCGGACATTCATCCTTCGCAAACAACATGACGCTGCTGTTCTCGGCCCAACTCGTGCTTATCTTAGGCATATCGCTTTTCACCCCTGCCTTTCTAAAATGCTTAATCACCCTGTTTCACCGCTTCTTCTCATTCCGTCTCGGCGTCACCGGCCGGCTGGCGGGGTTGAATCTCCTGAAGAACATCACCCGCAACGCCGTGGCGGTTGCGGCCGTTTCCTTCGGCATATCCATCTTCGTGAGCACCGCCGGGCTGGTGCTGAGCGTCAAGGAGTCGATCATCGACTGGGTGGAAGCGGTCAACCGCGCCGACCTCCTCATTACCTCCGGCCACCCCATGTCGAGTTCCAACGCTCCGAACGTACTCATGCCGGCAAGCATGGGACGGGAGCTGGAAGCCATTCCGGGGGTGCTCTCCGCTGATCCCTGGCGCAAACTTTTCATGAATTACAGGGGGAGACGCGTACTCCTCTCGTCCGCCGACATCGTCCGCCGCGCGCAATACGGCAGCCATCTGATCCCGGTGGCCCATGGCGACGAAAGACCCATGCGCGATCTTCTACCGAACCGGGATAATGTGGCCGTGAGCGAGTCTTTTGCCACAATATTCGGGGTGAAGCCGCACGACCGGATCCTGCTGCCGACGCCGTCGGGGGAGGTACCCTTTACCGTGGTGTCAGTTGTTGTCGACTACACCTCGGATATCGGTACCATTGTGATGGACATCCATACCTACGAGCGCCACTGGAAGGACGTGCTGGCCGACACATTTTCGGTGCATCTCTCAAAAGGTGCGAAGATTCAGGATGTGAGGCAGGCGATCGAGCAACGTTTCGGGGCGGACCGGAAGCTCTTCGTCCTGCCTTCGGGTGAGTTCAAGAACGAGATCCGGAAGGCGCTCGACGGCATGTTTATTTTCAACTACGCCTTGAATATAATCACCCTGACGATCGCCTGTCTCGGGATCATCGTCACGCTCTTCTCCTCGGTACTGGAACGGACGAGGGAAATAAGCATCCTCCGTTCCATAGGGATGCTCAGGAGTCAGATTTCCTGGGTCGTGCTTCTGGAGTCCTCTCTCATGGGGCTTGCGGGCGGTCTTCTCGGTTCGGCGACAGGAATAGTCACCGGATGGCTCGAACTGGAGGGTTTTTTTGTGGCAAACTACGGCTCGGCGGCAAAATACTACATCCCCATCGGCTCGATACTGTGGGCGTTGATCATCTCGGCGTTACTCTCCGCGCTGGCAGGTTCGATCCCAGCCCGGCGGGCCGCAAAAACGGGAATTGTGGAGGCACTGGCGTATGAATAGATTGCATATCGGATTTATCCTCTTCCTGACTCTTCTCATGCCATCCGCTGCCTGCGCCCTGAACGGCCGGGAGGTATTCGAAAAGGTCCACGATGTGGGCCAGAAGGGGCTCGACCGGAAAACCGAGGCCACGATGGAGCTCTACGACAGGGACGGCGCCAAACGCACCAGGACTCTGACGGAGTACAGTAGAAACGCCTCGCCCGAGGCTTACAGGGTTCTGGTGGTGTTCAACTCACCGTACGACCTGAAGGGGGTCGGCCTTCTCATTCACGCCCACACCTTCGCCGACCGCGACCTGTGGGCGTATTTCCCGGAATACAAGCGCGTCAGAAGAATTCCCACCTCGTCGCAGGACGACTCCTTCTTCGGCTCGGACTTCTCATACGATGACTTCAGCGGACCGATGCAGCTCAATGACTACTCGTACCGCATCCTCAGGGAAGAAGCCGTTGACGGCAAACCGTGCTACGTCGTTGAAGTCACCCCGAAAGTCCGGCGCAAGTATTCCAGATTCATCGCATGGGTGGCCAGGGATCTGTGGGTTTATACAAAAATCGTGTATTACCGTGATAACGAGATCTATCGGGCGGGGAGCTTCAGGGACATACGGACTGTCAACGGCATCCCGACGCCGTTCAGACTGGAGATGGAGAACCTGAAGACAAGGCACAGGACAGTCCTCAAGGTGGACGGCATTCGCTACCATACCGCCTTCCGGAACGAGCTGTTCACGCAGCGCGCCCTGGAGCGGGGAGGCAGGTAACTCTTTGCGTTCTTTGCGCACTCGCGGATCAGCAGCTGTTTTCGGGCTGAAAGCCATCGGCCTGGTATCGGAAAGAATGCCGTGAGAACAATTCTTGCCATGACGCTGCTCCTGTTCGTTTCCGCTTCCGGGACGTTCGCGGACACGGGCCTGCTGTCCGCATCCGGGAAACTGGATTTTCGGGGGATCATTCCGCTCAACAACGGCAGTGTGACGGAATATCCGGGATTATACGGGTTACTGAAGGTCGATACCTCGCATCCCAGATGGCGCTTGCACGCGTGGCTGGAAGGGGGATGGGACGGGAGCGTGCATCTCCCGGCCAGAAACCATGAGATTCTGAAAACCTATGACAGGGTGTATCAGAGCGATACCCCTTTCCTGGAATTTAAGGAACTGTACGGCGCGTATTCGTCCGATTTATTCGAGTTCCGCGCCGGAGTGCAGCGCTTCGCCTGGGGGAGGCTCGATGAGTATCCCATCAACGACCGCCTGAATCCATGGGACTACACCCATTTCCTCACGAGGCCGCTGGAAGAGCGGAAAATCGGCGTGCCGTCACTCTCCATGCGGGTCAGCAGGAACGACTGGGGATTCGAGGCGGCCTGGGTGCCCGTGCTCGTACCCTATCGCCTCCCGATGCCGAACGAGCGATGGTCGAAAATCCTGGAAATATCCGGATACACCGGAATGCGCGGCATCGAGATCAGGCCCGGTGAACCGGACCTGCCGCCACTGCGCTTCGAAAACGGTTCGTTCGGGATACGCCTGCTCCACCTGGGCACCACCGTCGAATGGGGCATCAACCTGTTCCGCGGCTACGACCTTCAGCCGCTCTTCAAAACGACCGAACTCGACATCCGTTACGCCAACGGGAAAGTGCTGGTCAACCCAGGTTATGTGCCGGATTTTCATAAAATGACTTCCATAGGTGTGGAGGCGGCAGCGGTCAAAGACTTCTGGAGCCTGCGCGCGGAAGCGGCGTACTCGTTCGGGCGCTATTTCAATACCAGATGGGAACAATGGGGATATCCCTCCACCCCGGGCCTGGGCACCTTCCCATTGCAACCCAACGAGCACAGAAGCGACGCGCTCGACTACGGAGTCGGCGTGGATTTCCGGCTCTTCGAGGATTGTCTCCTCACCGTTCAGGCGCAGCAGACCGTCATCATGAACAGGCCGGACACCCTGTACAACAGGAAGTTCGAGACTCTCCTCTGGGGCAACCTGAAGAACGGCTGGATGAACCAGAGGCTGGAGACCAATGTCAACATCGCCTACAACCCGGAGCACAACGGCTTCATGGCAAGGGCGAATGTGACGTACGTGTTGACGGATTCCTGGAAAGGCGGGGTGGGCGCAGCGGTCCTGAAGGGGGATCCCCAATCGCTCTTCGGCAGGTTTTCCCGTAACGATCAGATTGAGGCGAACCTGGTGTATTCATGGTAGCGGGCAACCATTTTACATTAATTCATGAATGACAAATATTCTTTGCTGAATATGACTGCAAACGATGCATACGGGTGCTAGTTGTTGAGTGCCAGGACATCGATAACAGAAAAAAGTGCCAGCAGATCGCTAA
>CAZRPI010000086.1:0-15925 GCA_964601865.1 uncultured Pelobacter sp.
GCGGCGCGCAAACACGAGCTTTTCCTGGAACGGGCAGTCGGTCGCACCATCAGGGTCCTGGGGCAGCAGTACGATGAATCAACCGGTATTGTCAGAGGGCTTTCGCGGGAGTATATCCAGGCAGAGTTCCACGGTTCACGCAATGATCTGAACGTTGAACGAACCGTTACAGTGACGGCTATCCGTGACGGACGGGCTCTCTGCAGCCCGGACGGATGATGCCGGTCACGCGGACAAACGCTACCCTGAATCCGTGACGGTGGAATGCCGTGAGTTTCCGGAAGAGCCGGGGCCCGTACGCCGCCGTGTCGCGGAAAACCGCTCACTTTGCCGGTCCTCCGCCGGCCAGTCTGTAATCTTCTTAAACGCAAAGGCTGAGGCCTTCCGGGCTAGCGAAGGCATGGAGGCGTCACGTATTCAGGGCTACGGCTGGTTAAGGCGGCATTCAGGGATTGGGAAACACTTCCCCGTTAAACCCGAGGGACCGGCAGGCGCTGTACTGTCTATCCCGCTGCCGCTTACCGGTCGATTCAGACCCGCCGGACCAAACCCCACATATGCCTGCCGTTCTTTCCATCCTCCGACAAATCAATCCATAATTTCATGGATTATCCAGGGAATCATCCCAGCCGAATCCGCAACCATGTTGCCTTTCGGGAAAAAATCTGCTACAAAAACCAAAATTTTTTAATTTTACAGAGCGAGAGCCTCCTGCAATAGTCGCCGAAAGGCGGCGCCTCCCACCAGTGGGAGGGAGTTTTTTTGACTTTTGCATAAGTCTCAAAGTGTTCATTTATTTAAAGAGCCATGTGATAGTTTGAAAATTTACGTCATATCCGACATGGCCATACGGGGTTCACATGAAAATAGCTATCCGTCTTGGCAGTTACCTTCTGGGAAAGGCATTACAGGAACAGTTGCAACGGGAGCAGGAATCGGCTGAAGTCGTCATGCTCGATCCCATGAATGACACCGGTTCGTTCATTCCGGATTTCATCATCACCGATATCCATATGATAAAGCAGGAGAAATCGGACCATCTGAACAAAGCCAAAACGATTCTCCTGGATTACGGCCTGAGTGAGGACACGATAGCGTCGGTGATAATCGGCAATAAAATTGACGGAATAATCACCACCGATGCCGATATTCGGCTGCTTTTAAAGGCATTCCAGGCAATAAGCAGGGGACAGATCTGGATCGACAACTGCAAGATCAAGGCTCTGGTCAATTTCGCAGATAACACGAAAAATCCGGTAATTGCAGGAAGTCTCAGCAACAAGGAACGACAGATTGTTGTCAACATATCCAACGGGCTCACAAACAAGGAAATCGCTTCACAACTATTCATCAGCGAACAAACGGTCAAAACTCACATCAACAGCATTTTCAAGAAGCTGAATATGACCCGGCGTACGCAGCTGGTCCCCTTGGGAATCAAATTGAAAACCGAACAGTTCTCATGACTCTGGGATCTACAACCGTAAATCACCTCTGTTTTTTACATCTTAGGTTGTACATCCTCTGCGGAAAAAAATAGCCTGTTGACCGATTGTCGGCATGGCTGCCATCTGATACAACCGGCACGCGTCAGATATCTTGTACATAGGATCGTTTGATAAACAGGAATACGCGTTTGGTCTGTGCGAATGTCCCTCTTCACAAACCCGTTCCGGGCATTCCACGCAGGAAAATTACAGGAGGTAAGCCATGAATAGCAGAATTATCACGAAAACTGCTCTGTTTTGCGTTACGCTGATCGGATTCGCCCTTCCCTGCATCGCCTCGGAAACAGCCGCACCGCCGGAAAACATCATTCAGAAAACCCAACAGGAAGAGGCAGTTGTTGTAAGTATTGACCAGAATAACGTTACCCTGCAGTCAACCGCTGAAAAAGGAAAAACATTTACCATATCCTCAAAAAATGCCGCCGATTTCAAGGTCGGAGACAGGGTCACGGTTGTGGGCAACACCCTCAAGAAATCCGAAACCACGCCGAACACGCCGGTAAAGCCTTTGGATTCTTCATCCAGTTCTCAAAAACCTGCATCGTAAAACAAGCTGTAATCAATCGCTGTGCGCCCATTGGTATCTAGGGAAAGTATGTGCTAAGATATGACGCCAAACGGTGGAGAGTCTCCAACGACCGGACGATATCACGGACACCGTTCTTCCCCGGTCACCCCTTGGATTCAGGAATGCTGAGATGTGAGGGAACCAAACCCGGAACAGGCATTCCTTCTCCACCTCATCAAAAAACCGCCTGGAACACAGGCGGTTTTTTGATGAGGTGATATGGCAGAATTCGCACTCCCGGCTCCGGCACAACCTCCCCTGCCCCCCCTTACCTTCTAATCGGAATTTTCATATCACAAGCCACGAAACTCCTCTCTAGCCACCAAGCATGCTTTTGACCTTCTTGATCGTGTCGAGGTTTTTCTGCAGGCCGCTGATATGTTTCTCCATGTCGGTGATCGTGGTCCCGAGTTCGGTTACGGTGCCGAGGGTTCCCCCACTACTCCCGGCCTGTTTGATGACGTCCCCCCCCAAATCCGAGAGTCCCGCATTCGCATTGTGCTGCGTCATTGAACCGCACAAAAAACCCGCCGCAAAAACAACCGTGATGCCCCCGATACGCATGCTGTTGACTATTGACTGACTTTTCATGACGCCACTCCCCTGGTAAATTTTTAATTCATTCAAATAAAATCTATCATCCCGGGGGAGCATGTCAATCGGGACCGCAAAATTCCTCGCAGAGATTTCCATAAGATCATGGTTTACCTGGCTTCGTACAATTAAAGCCAGCAGAGGAAATGAGAGCCCGGGAAAATCCGCAAACCTGAAACCGGCCCTCCTGAACCACCGAATACGGTGGTTCAGGAGGGTTTTAAACACAAAATGTTGACAACCTTGGGACAACTCACCGCCGGTGTGTGGATAACCGGCATGCCGGATTCACATCTGCCTGTAATACAATCCTTTTGCAAGAGCCCCATCGAATTGCATAAATTTTGTTCAACCCTTCACCACAGCAACAATTTTCAATATTGCAACTGCCGATCACAACGATTCCCCAAGATCGTCCTTATGCAACCTCATTATTCACCACCGCCCCTCACCAGTGAGATGACCCGTTTCGTAACTCACCAACACCAGGGCCAAATTGCGGAACCGCCCGATTCGACGTCCCCTTTTCCTCTTTACAATCAAACGGTAATTATTTATTGTTCAATATTACACTTTCGCCCAAACTCAAGGATTTCATGAACATTACCAGACTCCGCAATTTTTCCATTATCGCCCACATCGACCACGGCAAGTCCACTCTGGCCGATCGCCTGCTGGAATATACCGGCGCACTGACGGAACGCGAGATGCAGAACCAGTTCCTCGACAAGATGGAACTGGAGCGCGAACGAGGCATCACCATCAAGGCCCAGACGGTAAGACTCAATTACCGCGCCGATAATGGCAATGACTACGTCCTCAACCTGATTGACACCCCCGGACACGTGGACTTCACCTATGAAGTGTCGCGCTCGCTGGCCGCCTGCGAGGGAGGCCTTCTGGTCGTGGACGCCTCCCAGGGTGTCGAGGCCCAGACCCTGGCCAATGTCTACCTGGCCCTTGACAATAACCTCGAAGTGTTTCCGGTTCTGAACAAGATCGACCTTCCCGCGGCAGACCCCGAACGCGTCATCCAGGAGGTCGAGGAAATCATCGGCATTGACGCCCATGACGCGGTTCTGGCCAGCGCCAAGGAAGGCATCGGCACCCATGAAATCCTGGAGGAAATAGTCAAAAAAATTCCGCCGCCAAAGGGCGATTCTTCGGCCCCCCTCAGGGCTCTGCTGTTCGATTCCTGGTACGACCAGTATCAGGGCGTTATCATTCTGGTACGCATATTTGACGGCACCCTCAAAAAAGGGGACAGAATCCTCCTCATGTCCACAAACAGCTCCTTCGAGGCGCTCAAGATCGGCGTTTTCGCGCCGCAGATGGTGGAAACCAGCCAACTGACTGCAGGCGAAGTCGGCTTCGTCATCGCCGGCATCAAGGAAGTGGCGGACGCCAGGGTCGGGGATACGGTCACCCTGTCGAACCGCCCCTGCGCCAGCCCCCTGGAGGGGTTCAAGGAAGTGAAACCGATGGTGTTTTCAGGTCTGTACCCCATCGACACCATCCAGTACGAGCAGTTGCGCGACGCCCTGGCAAAACTGAAACTGAACGACTCGTCGTTTTCCTACGACCCCGAAACCTCGGTGGCGCTGGGTTTCGGTTTCCGCTGCGGCTTCCTCGGGCTGCTCCACATGGAGATCATCCAGGAGCGCCTGGAGCGAGAATTCGGACTGGATCTGATCACCACCGCGCCGACGGTCGTCTATCGCGTCCACCATGTCACCGGCGAGGTCGTGAACATCGAAAGCGCCAATCAGATGCCGGAGCAGCAACATGTGGCCTATCTCGAAGAACCCTTCATCCTGGCGCACATTCACGTCCCCAATGAGTTCGTCGGAGTCGTTCTGGCCCTGTGCGAGGACAAACGCGGCGTGCAGCGCGAGATCAAATACCTAACCCAGAACCGCGTGATGATCATTTACGAACTCCCGCTGAACGAAATCGTTCTCGATTTCTACGACCGACTCAAATCCATTACCAAGGGATACGCTTCGCTGGACTACGAGCATCTGGACTACCGCCGCAGCGATCTCGTGCGCATGAACATCATGATCAACGGCGAGGTTGTGGACGCGCTGTCACTGATACTTCACCGGGAAAAGGCCTACTACCGCGGGCGCGATCTGGTTTCCAAGATGAGGGAACTGATTCCGCGCCAGATGTTCGAGGTGGCTATCCAGGCCGCCATAGGCAACAAGGTCATTGCCCGGGAAACGGTCAAGGCCATGCGCAAGGACGTGCTCGCCAAATGTTACGGCGGAGACATCACCCGCAAACGCAAGCTGCTGGAAAAACAGAAGGAAGGGAAAAAAAGGATGAAAAACGTGGGCAACGTGGAGCTGCCCCAGGATGCGTTTCTGGCGATTCTGAAGGTGGACTGAAAACCCCTCGGATCATCCAAAGAGCGGAAACCGGCTGAATTCGGCCCCACCCGCTTTCAACCCAAAAGGAATCAACATGGAAGAGAAAATCGAAATGGCCCAGAATGCAGCGACAGGGTCGGCTGAGCCGGCCGTCAGAAAGAAGAGCATCGTACGGGAATACGCCGAATCCATAATCATCGCCCTCTTATTGGCGCTGGTGATTCGCACCTATCTGGTGCAGGCATTCAAGATCCCCTCCGGTTCCATGGAGGACACCCTGGTCATAGGCGACCACCTGCTGGTGAACAAGTTCATCTATGGCACGAAAGTGCCTTTTACCGATTCCCAGGTCATCAAGGTCCGGGATCCGCGCCGGGGAGACGTGATCGTGTTCGAGTATCCGGTCGACCCGAGCAAGGATTTCATAAAACGGGTAGTAGGAACACCCGGCGACGTGGTGGAGGGAAGGGACAAACAGGTCTATGTCAACGGCGTGCTCTACCAGAACCCCCACGAGGTCCACAAGGAAAGGGATGTCATACCCAAGGAGATGAATCCCCGCGATTCTTTCGGCCCGGTGACCGTACCCGCCAACTCCTATTTCGTCATGGGGGATAACCGGGATCGCTCCTACGACAGCCGCTTCTGGGGTTTCGTCACGCGGGACAAGATCAAGGGGCTGGCGTTCATCAAATACTGGTCATGGGACCACGACAGCTTCCGGCCACGACTGGGAAGCATCGGCAAACTGATCGATTAACATATTAATTACATTGAAATGGAGAATGTGATGGAGAGTCTGGGAAGCTGGAAACGCACGGATTGTTGCGGAGACCTGACAGGCCGCGACATCGGTCGAGAAGTAATTCTGATGGGATGGGCGCTTCGCCGCCGCGACCACGGCGGTCTGATTTTCATAGATCTGCGTGATCGGGAGGGGATAGCCCAGATTGTATTCGATCCGGAAATATGCGCCCAGGCCCACGGAATGGCCGAAACCGTGCGCAGCGAGTTCGTCCTGGCCATCAGGGGCAAGGTAATCCCGCGCCCGGAGGGAACCGTCAACCCGGCCATGAAAACCGGCGAGGTGGAGATCCAGATCATGGAGTGCAGACTGCTCAACCGCTCCAAGCCGCTCCCCTTCATGCTGGATGAACATGGCGAGGTGAACGAAAATATCCGCCTCAAATACCGCTATCTGGATCTGCGCAGACAGCAGCTCCAGCAGAACCTGATACTTCGCTCCAGGGTTTCGCAACTGACGCGCAACTACCTGACCGAAAAAGGCTTTATCGAAATAGAAACTCCATTCCTGACAAAATCGACGCCGGAAGGGGCGCGTGACTTTCTGGTGCCGTCACGCATCAATCCCGGCAGCTTCTACGCCCTCCCCCAGTCACCGCAGATATTCAAGCAGATCCTCATGATCTCCGGATTTGACCGCTACTTCCAGGTGGTCCGCTGTTTCCGGGACGAAGATCTGCGCGCCGACCGGCAGCCAGAATTCACCCAGATAGACTGCGAGATGTCGTTCATCGACCGGGAAGACATCATAGAAGTGATGGAGGGACTGATTGCCACCATCTTCAGACAGTCGAAGGGTGTTGACGTCCAGCTTCCCATCCAGCGCATCACCTACGAAGAGTCCATCCGCCGCTTCGGTGTGGACAATCCCGATCTCCGGTTCGGCATGGAGTTGTGCGAACTGACGGATATCGTCAAGGGCTCGGGTTTCAAGGTCTTTGCCGATACGGCAGCGCGGGGCGGCATCGTAAAGGGCCTCAACGCCAAGGGATGCGCGGGTTTTTCCCGCAAGGAGATCGATGACCTGACCGAGTTCGTAAGAATCTACGGCGCCAAGGGGCTGGCCTATGTCAAGATCGAGAACGGCGAGTGGCGCTCTCCCATCGCCAAGTTTTTCACGCCTGAAGAGATAGCAGCCATGAACGACGCATTCGGCGCCCAGGATGGCGACCTTCTCTTCTTTGTTGCGGACAAGCCCAAGGTTGTCAACGACTCGCTGGGAAAACTGAGAAACCATCTGGCAGCGATCCTCAAGCTGGCGGAAAATGACGATTACCGTTTCGTCTGGATAACGGATTTCCCCCTGCTGGAGTGGGATGACGAGGAAAAACGCTGGGCAGCCGTTCATCACCCCTTCACTGCCCCCATGGACGAGGATCTGCCAGCCCTGGAATCGGACCCGGCCCGTTGCCGCGCCAAGGCTTATGACCTGGTGCTGAACGGCAACGAGATCGGTGGCGGCTCCATCAGGATTCACCAGGAACAGGTCCAGTCACGGATGTTCGAACTGCTCGGCATGTCGGAAGAGTCGGTACGGTCCAAGTTCGGCTTCCTGCTGGACGCTCTGGAATTCGGCACTCCTCCGCACGGCGGCATTGCCTTCGGACTGGACCGCCTCATCATGCTGATGACCGGAAGCGAGTCCATACGCGACGTCATCGCCTTCCCCAAAACCCAGAAGGGAACCTGCCTCATGTCCGAAGCCCCCTCACAGGTCGAAAACAAACAGCTTCGGGAACTGGGGATCAGGCTGGCTGAAAAACTGGTCTAACCGGTCGCAGAATGCGCATCCCAGTTCCTGCCATAGCGGTTCTGTCCGGCTTCCTGCTGGTTTCCTGTGCCGCGCCGGCGCCAACCTGGCGTATGCAGGCAGCGAAACTGGTCGACAAACTTAACCGTCAGGATGCGCCGAAACTGCTCTCCCAGGAGTACCAAAACCTGCTGGAAACCTACGAGCATGGCGAGGCGGTACTCTTTGTCCAGAAAAACGACCGCAAGGCCGACGAGTTCTATCTGATGACACTCCAGAAGGGGTCGGTTCTGCTGAGAGACCTGAAAACCCTGAAGGAAGAGCGCCTTGCCGAAGAGCGAAGAAGGGCCGCCAAGGAGGCCGCTCGAGCGGAAGAGGAGCGCCTGGCGCGTGAAGCCGCCGAGGCCGTGGAACGTCAGCGCCTCCTGGAACAGCGCCGGGCCGCCGAGGAAGCGGCGGCCCACGCAGCCAGATCATCCGCCCCCGTCAGGGAATCGGCCCCATCCCAGCCGGCAACCTACACGGTCCGCCGCGGCGAAACACTCCCGCAGATCGCCGCGCGCGGCGAGATCTACAACGACTCTTCCCTCTGGCCCCTCATCTACCGGGCCAACCGGGATCAGATCCGCGATCCCAAGCGCCTCTGGCCCGGCCAGTCACTGAGAATCCCCCGCCGTTTTACGCGTGAAGAGGCTCTGGAGGCAAAACGTTATTCAGGAAAAAGGTAACCGACCGTCTTTCTATCCAGGATCTGCCCGCAGGGGCAGGTCCGTCTCTTCCCATCGCCTCATTACGACAGGCCAACAAAGACCATTCTCCCTCCCCCCCATAAATCCCGCAACCCGCGTTTTGCAACTGCGCAATCCCTGATACCGGTCGCGGCGGGAAAACTCGCCGGAATGAAAAAACAGCCGGATCAACATTAAAGGAGGCATTTGCATCCTTGATATATGCAGGTTCTTGGTTTATATTGAGCCGGTCTTTATTTTCCGGATGGAGAGGGGCGGTATGGCTCGTCAAAGGATTGCGCTGATCGGAGCAGGACAAATCGGTGGCGCCCTTTCCCAACTCTGCGCTCAGCGTGAACTTGGCGATGTCGTCCTGTTTGACATCCTGGAGGGGCTTCCCCAGGGCAAGACACTTGATCTTGCCGAGGCATCGCCGGTTCAAGGTTTTGACGTCCACCTCAGGGGAGCCAATTCCTACGAAGAGATTTCCGGCGCCAATCTGGTCATCATAACAGCGGGTCTGCCCCGCAAACCTGGCATGAGCCGCGACGGCCTGATCGCTACCAACTCCAAGATCATGCAATCCGTCGCCGAGGGCATCAGGCAGTTCGCCCCCGACGCATTCGTCATCGTAATTTCCAACCCCCTGGACGCCATGGTGACTCTCTGCCAGAGGATAACCGGTTTTCCCAAGAACCGGGTCATGGGCATGGCAGGAGTGCTTGATTCAGCCCGTTTCGCAGCCTTTATCGCCTGGGAGCTGGGGGTATCCGTGAAAGACGTCACGGCAATGGTTCTGGGCGGGCATGGTGACGACATGGTCCCCCTGGTCCGTTACGCCAACGTTTTCGGCATTCCGGTCATGGACCTCCTGGAAAAGAAATATGAGAGCGCCGAGAAGGCAAGGGAAGTCATGGACACCATGGTCAAGCGCACCGCCGACGCCGGCGGCGAGATCGTGGGTCTGCTCAAAACTGGCTCCGCCTTTTATTCCCCCGCCTCATCCGCCATCTGCATGGCCGAAGCCATACTGCGCGATCAGAAACGGGTTCTTCCGGTTTGCACCCTGCTCGAGGGTGAGTACGGAGTAAACGGATATTATGTCGGCGTCCCCTGCATCCTGGGTGCGGACGGTGTCGAGAAGATCATCGAAATCGATCTGAACGAAACCGAGCAGGCCCTGTTCAACAACTCGGTCGCCCATGTCAAAGAGCTGGTGGACAGCCTGAAATAAAGCATTTGCCGACGGGCCGGACGCTCACCCGGCTGTCCGGCGCTGTCAGTACGTCATTTATTACAACAGAGAATACACCGCTTGTCGTCCCCCATCCCACCTGTATCAAGGATCCAGAGTCAAGAGACCTGATGCCAGTCATGCGGGAAGCCTCAGCACCCTTTCCGTGCGATCGATTGCGCCTTGCGACGTCGGGGGGATCGGGACCCGGGGGATTTGATCGGCCGCCGATGGACGAGGATCGTATTCTGCTGTTTCATCACCATGGGAATGGAGCAACGCGAGATGGGGAACGCACTACCCACGATCGAGATCAACGAAAAATACTGCAAGGGTTGTTACATCTGCATCGAGTTTTGTCCGGCGAAGGTTCTGAAGATGAAGGGAATGGTGGCTTCCGTTGACAAACCGGAGGCCTGCATTGCATGCATGCAATGCGAACTGCGCTGCCCGGACTTTGCCATCAAAGTGACCGCGGCTTCAAATGACGGGAGGGTATGAGAGTGCCAAAGAACGTAGCATTTCTACAGGGCAATGAGGCAGCCGCTCGGGGAGCTCTCTACGCAGGCTGCACGTTTTTTGCCGGCTATCCCATAACACCGGCCACGGAAGTGTCCGAGGTCCTGTCGGCCGAACTTCCCAGGATCGGCGGCCGGTTCATCCAGATGGAGGATGAGATCGGTGCCATGGCCGCCTGTCTCGGCGCGTCACTCACCGGCGCCAAGGCCCTGACGGCCACATCCGGCCCCGGGTTTTCCCTCAAACAGGAGCTCATCGGCTACGGCTGCATCGCCGAAATCCCCTGCGTCATCATCAATGTAATGCGTGGCGGCCCATCCACCGGCATGCCCACCGGCCCAAGCCAGTCGGACATCATGTGCGCAAAATGGGGCACCCACGGAGATCACCCGGCCATCTGTCTCGTACCGGCTTCGGTACAGGAACTCTTTGAGGAAACCGTGAGGGCCTTCAACCTGTCGGAGAAGTTCCGCACACCGGTAACGGTGATGCCGGACGAAATCATAGCCCACATGCGCGAACGCATCGAAATACCGGAACCGGGGGAACTGGAAGTCATCAACCGCACGAGGCCGTCGGTTCCGCCCGAGCAGTACAAACCGTACGACACGAGCTTCGGTGATGTTCCTCCCCTTGCCGCATTCGGATCGGGCTACCGCTTCCACGTAACCGGACTGAACAAGATGCAGGACGGTTTTCCGACCACCAAGGCAGAGATCGTCCAGGCCGAGGAGGAACGGCAGATCCGCAAGGTTAACGCCAACATCGACGACATCGTCTCCTTTGAAGAGTACCTTCTGGATGACGCCGAAATCGCCGTCGTTGCCTTCGGCTCAACTTCCCGTTCGGCCCGATACGCCATCAACGTCGCCCGGGAACAGGGCATAAGGGTCGGCATGTTCCGCATCAAAACCATGTGGCCATTTCCCGACAAACAGGTAAGAGCCCTGTCAACAAGGGTGAAGGCGATTATCGCCCCGGAAATGAACCTCGGCATGTGTACCCTTGAAATACAGCGTTGCGCCGAGGGGAAGGCGCCGGTACACGGCATTTACCGTGTTGACGGTGAACCGATCACACCGGACCAGATCCTGGAAAAGGTCAAGGGGGTCAGATAAACCATGGCATTCGACTACGAAAAGTATCTCCGGCCGGGAAAACTTCCCCACATCTGGTGTCCCGGCTGCGGTCACGGCATCGTCATGAAGGGACTCATCCGGGCGATGGACTCGCTGCACCTGGATAAGAACAATACCGCGGTCGTATCCGGGATCGGTTGCGCTTCCCGCCTCCCCGGCTACATAGACTGCTGCACCCTCCACACCGCCCATGGGCGCGCCCCCGCCTTTGCCACCGGCATAAAACTGGCCAGGCCCGAGATGACGGTCATCCTGGTGGGTGGTGACGGCGACGTGACCGCAATCGGCGGCAACCACTTCATCCACGCCTGCCGCCGCAACATCGACATGACGTTGATCATCATGAACAACTACATCTACGGCATGACCGGAGGCCAGTTCTCTCCAACCACCCCCACCGGTCACAAGGCGTCCACCACACCTTACGGCAATCCCGACCCCAACTTCGACATCGTCAAGCTGGCAATCGGCGCCGGAGCGACCTTTGTCGCGCGCGGCACCGCCTTTCACGCGGCGCAGCTGGACAAAATCATCGCAGACGCCATCCGCCACAAGGGGTTCTCGGTCGTGGAAATACTCGACGACTGTCCCACCACCTATGGTCGGCGCAACAAGTTCAGGTCAGCGGTGGAAATGATGACCAGACGCAAGGAAATGACCGTTCCCATCAAGGCGGCTGAAAGAATGACCCCCGAACAGCTCAAGGGCAAGGTCATAACCGGGATCTTCCACCAGGAAGAGAGGCCAGAGTACTGCGACGAGTACGGCAGGATCATCAAACGGGCCCAGGGGCTTTCCGAATAAATTGGATGCATCGCGAACAGGAGCTTGACGGATGTCCAGATATGAACTCAGATTTTCAGGCGCCGGCGGCCAGGGATTGATAACCGCCGGCATCATCATGGCAAAGGCCGCTTCCATCTATGAGGGCAAACAGGCTGTACAGTCCCAGAGTTACGGGCCTGAAGCCCGTGGGGGGGCCGCGAAATCGGAGGTTATCATTTCCGAGGCGGCGATCGACTATCCCAAGGTCACCAGATGTGACGTTCTCCTGGCCATGACCCAGCAGGCGTGCGACAAGTACTGCCCGGACATCAAGAGCGGCGGGATGCTGCTGATCGATTCCGATCTGGTCACCACCCCGCCCCAGGGTGATTTCAGGACCATAACCCTTCCCATCCTGAATATTGCCAAGGTTGATGTGGGGCGCGTCATCACCGCCAATATGGTCGCACTGGGCGCCATGGTGGCGATAACCGGTGTCGTGTCACGCGAAAACGCTGAAAAGGCCGTTGCCTCAAGCATGTCGGAAGCTTTTATCGACCTGAACCGGAAAGCCTTCAACCGCGGCTTTGATCGGGCAATGGAAGCCTGCTCTACTTCCAGACCCTGAATACATCCAGATGCGGAAGATTCCGTCGAAAGAGGGAGGGCCTCGGGGACCCTTCCTCTTTTTGTTGGCGCCGATCAGCTCATTGGGAGCAGCATCAGATACAATCCATTGATTTTGTGTACCCTGTGCAGGTATACTTTTTCCCCGACACCGGATCAGAGCCCCCCACCCCCCCAAACCGGAAGCAATCGGCCCCGGGTCGTACCGGACCGGGGCGGGACTTCACCCGTACGGCTTGAGCCACATCCACCGGAGATCAGATGCAGACCCGCGCCATAACGCCAGAAAAACGTGATGACGATTCCCAGTTCGACAACACCCTGAGACCCAGAGTTCTGGATGACTACGTCGGGCAGGAAAAGCTGAAGGGGAATCTCCGCCTGTTCATCGACGCGGCCCGCGGGAGGGGAGAGGCTCTGGACCATGTCCTTCTCTACGGTCCTCCCGGACTGGGCAAGACGACACTGGCCAACATCGTGGCGAGTGAAATGGGGGTCAACATCAAGTCCACGTCCGGTCCGGTGATCGAGCGACCGGGTGACCTGGCGGCCATCCTCACCAATCTGGAGCCCCATGACGTTCTGTTCATTGACGAGATACACCGCCTGTCCCATGTGGTCGAGGAGATACTCTACCCGGCCATGGAAGATTTCCAGCTGGACATCATCATTGGCCAGGGTCCCAGCGCCCGTTCCATAAAACTCGACCTGCCGCGCTTCACCCTGGTGGGCGCCACGACCCGCGCCGGGCTTTTGTCATCGCCCCTCCGCGACCGTTTCGGCGTCATCTCGCGCCTGGAATTCTATACCCATGCCGAACTGGCCACCATAATCACCCGCTCTTCCCGCATCCTGGGCATGCGGATCGAACCCAACGGCGCCGAGGAACTGTCACGTCGCAGCCGCGGTACGCCGCGCATCGCCAACCGTCTCCTGCGCAGGGTCCGGGATTTCGCCCAGGTACGCGCCGACGGCGTCATCACCCGCAGGGTGGTGCAGGACACCCTCGGACTCCTGGAGATAGACGACATGGGCTTCGACCAGATGGACCGCATGATTCTACTGACCATCATCGACAAGTTTTCAGGAGGTCCGGTCGGTCTGGATACCATTGCCGCGGCCATCAGCGAGGAGAGCGACACCATCGAGGATGTCTATGAACCGTACATGATCCAGAACGGCTTCCTCAACCGCACCCCGCGGGGGCGGGTGGCAACTCCGGCCGCCTACCGGCATTTCGGGCGTCCGGCGCCAGCATCACCCCAGACGACCCTGTTCTGAACATGCAGCAGATTTTTGATTTCCCCATCCCATCATCCTGCACCCTGGAGAATTTCGTCCTTTGTGACGGAAATTCGGCGGCATTGGATTTCGCGCGCCGCATCACCGATCCGTCGGAACCGGAGAGACTCCTCTACCTGTACGGTCCTTCCGGTTCCGGCAAAACCCACCTCCTGAAGGCAATCGGGCTGAGGATGGCCCGCGGAAGTTCCCCGGCCGGGCCGTACCTCTCCTGCCGTGAGGTTTCATCCGCCGGGAGCCTGACCGGAGCGTTTTCCGGCGCAACGGCCCTGATCGTGGATGACCTTCACCTGCTGCCCGATATGGTTGAGGTCAGGGCCGCCCTGTGGCAGCTCTTCAACGACTTTCATGTCGCGGGTCGCCCCGTGGTCATGGCGGGAGCGGATGCGCCGCGCATGCTGCCGAACCTGGACGATCACCTGGTGTCGCGCCTTTTGTGGGGTCTGGTTGCCAGGGTAGACGCTTCCGACGACTCATCCCGACGCATGATCCTGAGGAAAATCGCGGATGATCTCCAGGTGCGGGTCCCGGAAGAAGTAGTCAATTATATCCTGACAACCACGAGCCGCGAAGTTGGCGAGCTGATCCGATTTTTTGAAACGATCTACCGTTATTCCCTGGCCACCCAGCGCAGGATCACCCTGCCGCTGGCCCGTGAGGCGCGCGGCCGGATCCGTTCGGGGGTGTCCTAGCATGGGTCCGTACCACAACCGTCTCAAAACCCCCGAAGAGATAGAACTGGCCAGGAAGCGGGAGGAGCTGTCCGGTTTTCAGTGGCATCTGTCCGAACTGGAGAAGTCCTACACTGCTCTGAAAGCGGAGATCCGCCAGTTCGAGCAGACCTACGAGAGGGTCCTGGGAGAACGCATCCGCACTTTGGAGGATCTGGAATGGCAGTTGAAAGGGCTCCTGGAGAGCGACGCTGTCACCGGTTACGCCGATACGGCCGCTGACAGGGAAACCGTCACCCATTTCAACCATCGGACCGACCTCCTGGACGAGGAGGACACCGCCGCATCTGATGAACCGCGCAAGAGCCTCAAGAGCCTGTACCGCGAAGTCGCGAAGGCCATACACCCGGATCTGGCAACTGACGATGAGGAGCGCCTGCGACGTCAGGAGCTCATGGCATTTGCCAATCAGGCTTACGGCGACGGCAACCGTGCGGCTCTGGAGGAGATCCTCTGCGACTGGGAACTGGGGCCTGAGTCTGCGTCCGTCCCGGATGTGGCCATGGAACTGGTGCGGGTCATCCGCCTGATCGCCCGGGCCCAGCAGAATATACACGCGATCATCCGCCAGATCGAAGAGCTGAAGGCAACCGACATCTATGGTTTCAAACTGCGGGTGGATGAGGCTCTGGCGGACGGCCTCGACCTGATGGCGGAAATGGCCGCCAGGGTGGACCAGGATATTTCAATGGCCAGGCGGCGCCTGGCCATCCTGCGCGGTGAGGTGGACGAACGGGAAAACGACGCCCCACCCGTAGCGAGGCGTTTCCTCGTGTTTCCGACGGAGCGTTCCTGCGGCGTGCTGTACGAGAGAAGCGCCGGATCGGTGGATTACCGTGACTGGCAACGCCTCGGAAACGCCAGAGGCGTCCGGGAAGTGCTGCTGGGCAAGGCGGTCCGGCTGGATGTGAGGGGGGACAGCGGAACGGTGCTGGATTTTCTGGACGACCTGAAACCGGACGACCTTCAGGCGCTTTACCTTTACGATATCGATGACGGCGCCCTGGCACACCTGACCCATCTTGCCGGCCTCAACGAACTCCACCTCGCCAACACCAGGGTCAGCGACGAAGGCCTGCGACTCGTAGCCAATCTCGGCGGCCTCCGCCGGCTCTCCATCTACCATACGGCCATTACCGACGCCGGGCTGGATAACCTCTCGACCCTCAGGGAGCTGAAGTGGCTGACATGCAGCGGCACCCGGGTCACGGAGGAGGGGCTGGCCCATTTCAGGCTGCAGGTCTCGGGCTGCAAGGCCGTAAATTTCGAGTGGCGCTACGG
>CAZRPI010000087.1:0-15899 GCA_964601865.1 uncultured Pelobacter sp.
TTTTTTCTTGACAAGTATTTGCCGGTTGTGATTAGGTGTTCACCATGAATTCGAATCGCTTCTTTTCAGCTTATTCCTTTTACTTCTGGTTCGGCTTTTATTTTAAGCCGTCTGCCCAGGTAGGGGTGTAAGCTCAGGAGAAGTAACGACATTACACACCACAAGGCCGGGGCAGACGGAAGTCTACCCCGGCCTTTTCCGTTTTTGCCGCGCCGGGCGCGGTATCAGGAGCCGGGGTAATCCTTCCGGCTCTTTTTGTTTTGTGGGAAAGGGAGAAGGGAATGATCATCGTCATGAAGGCAGGGGCTACGAAAAAAGAAAAGGACGAGGTGCTGAGGCAGATCAGGGAGCTGGGTTACAAGCCCCATGTTATCCGCGGCTCGACCCGTAACGTCATCGGCGCCATCGGAGATGAGCGGGGCAAGGCGGTACTGCACAAGCTGGAATCCCTGCATGGCGTGGAGAATGTGGTGCCGATCCTGCAGCCGTACAAACTTGCCTCGAAAGAGGTCAAGAAGGAGCCGAGCGTGGTGCGGATAACCGAAGATCTCTCCATTGGCGGTGATCGGCTGGTCGTCATGGCTGGCCCCTGCTCGGTGGAAAACGAACGGCAGATCATCGAGTCGGCCGAGGCGGTCAAGAGGGCCGGCGCCCAGATGCTGCGCGGCGGCGCTTACAAACCCCGGACCTCTCCCTACTCGTTCCAGGGGATGGAGGAGGAGGGGCTCAAACTCCTGGCCAGGGCGCGTGAACTCACGGGCCTTCCCTTCGTGACCGAGGTGATCAACCCCGAAACAGCGGAGCTGGTGGCCGAATATTCCGACATGCTGCAGATCGGAGCCCGCAACTCCCAGAACTTTGCCCTGCTGAAAAAGGTGGGCCAGCTGAAACGGCCGGTGCTGCTCAAACGGGGGATGTCCATGACGATCCAGGAGTTCCTGATGAGCGCGGAGTACATCATGAGCGAGGGGAACCAGTCGGTTGTCCTGTGCGAACGGGGCATCCGCACCTTTGAGACGGCCACACGCAACACCCTCGATCTGTCGGCCGTACCGGTCCTCAAGGAGAGAACCCATCTTCCCGTTGTCATCGACCCGTCCCACGGCACCGGCAATCACCACTATGTGGCCCCCATGTGTTTCGCCGCCGTTGCGGCCGGTGCGGACGGCCTGATGGTGGAGGTGCACCCCGATCCGGAACACGCTTCCAGCGATGGCGCCCAGTCGCTCAAGCCGGAAAAGTTTTCCGAGATGATGGAAAAACTGAAACTGTACGCGGAAATTTCCGGCAAGAGATTGTAGCTTCCGTTTTTTGAGCTATTGTTTATCCAGAATTCCGACGGAGGTGTGCGCATGGGGAATGGAAAGGTTGTGCTGCTTTTCCTGTTGTTTTCGCTCCTGTCTCCGGTGGTTTTTTCCGGAGCCGAAACCTCTCCGGCGGAGCTCCAGCAGGCCGTTTCCGATGCCCTGGATCTTTGGCGGGAGGGGCGTTACGAGCAGCTCTTCGAGCGTCTCGGACATCGTGGCGGAACCTCCCGGGAGGCTTTCGCGAAAAAAATGAACGGAGCTGCCTTCCGGCCGGCCTGCTGCTTTCAGAAGATGGAAAACTTCAGGGTTCTGAATGAAAAGCGGAACCAGGCAACGGTTTACGTCACCGTCGGTCTGGAGGGGGCCGCCGGTTCCACGGAGCGCTGCACGCGGGAATTCCGGATGCGCTTTGAGGACGGAGTCTGGAAGATGCGGTTGAACGATCTGTTAGCCGTGGCCGGCGTCAGCGGTAAAAAGGGAAAGTCGCGCCATCGCTGAGGCCGGGCTGCCGACTCCGCCGCGCCAGGAGAAATGCTTTGGACGGAACATTGAAAACGACGCCTCTTCATGAACGTCACGGAAGACTCAAGGCCCAGATGGCGCCCTTCGGCGGGTGGGACATGCCGATCCGCTACGACGGTATCATAGCGGAACATGGGTGGTGCCGCACGAGGAGCGCCCTGTTCGATGTCTGCCATATGGGCGAGTTCCTGTTCGAAGGCGATCCGGAGGAGAGCGGAATCGAGACGGTTTTTACCTTTTCGGTACAATCCATTCCCATCGGCCGCTCAAGGTACGGTTTTCTCCTCAACGAGCGGGGAGGCATCATCGATGATCTGATCGTCTTCCGCCTGGACGGGAGGAGGGCCATGATAGTAACAAACGCAGCCACCATTGCCGGGGACTTTTCCGTCATCAACAGCCGTCTGCGGGGTGGAACGCTGCGGGATGTCACCGCCGAAACCGGCAAGGTGGACCTGCAGGGGCCGCTGGCGCGCCAGGTCCTGGTTGATTGCTTCGGCGAGCGGATTGCCGGCGTACCCTATTTTGCCTTTGTCACCATGGAGCTGCTCGGCTGCGAGGCGATCGTGAGCCGCACCGGATACACCGGTGAACTGGGGTACGAGATCTTCATCCCGGCAGCCAGGGTGGGCGATCTGTGGGATCTGCTCCTGGCTGACGAGCGGGTCAGGCCGGCGGGGCTGGGCGCGCGGGACCTGCTGCGGCTGGAGATGGGCTATTCCCTCCATGGTCATGATATCGACGAAAGCATCACCCCCCTGGAGGCCGGGTTGGAAGGGTTTGTCAGGCACGACAGGGGGTTTGTGGGCAAAGAGGCTCTGCTGCGGCAGAGAGAGTCTGGGGCGGGCCGGCGCAGGGTGGCCTTTGAGGTCGAGGGGAGGCGCTCGCCGCGTCAGGGCTATGACATCCTGCATTCCGGCCGGAACGTTGGCATCGTCACCAGCGGGGCGTTCTCCCCTTCGCTTGGCCGGGGCATAGGAATGGGGCTCGTCACTCCTGAAACGGCCGTGGTCGGCAGCAGGCTGACCGTTTGTCATGATCGGGTCAGCATGGAAGCCGTGGCCTGCGCTCTCCCATTCTACCGCGGCGGTTCGCTGCGGTCGTGATCCGTGATTTCCCGATAGCGTACTCCTCGATATTCTGCCGGAACGGTTCGAAAGGCACGTATGCGAAAAATCGTACTTCTGGGAAAAATGGCCATAATTGCCGGTGTTCTTCTCGGACTGCTGGGTACCATCAGTTTTCACGGCGGCGCCAGGGAGGCTGGTCGCCGGAACGACTCGCTGAAAAGCGGAATGAACGGAACTATGGTGGACATGACGGCTATCCAGGAGATGACCGCCGGTATGATGCCCAAAAACGGCGGGGCCAATGACGGGAGCCGTGCGGTCCAGATGCTTTTCTACGGCATCGCCTCCTCCTTCCTGGGCATTCTGCTGCTCAAGATTTCCGAGGAGTAGCGTCCGCCGGTCAGGGGACAAGCCCCCCTCAACGGCAGGGGAAAAGGCCCGGCCTCTTACGCCGCCACCCGCTTTTACCGTTTCCGCGTTAACGGCATTACGGGATGCGGGACTCGCAGGGGACCCCGGTCTGGCAGAGGCCGCAGCCCGTTTCCATGATGGCGTAGCTCTGGCCGACCGAAGCCCGCAAATCATCGTAAACATGCTGCCGGCACTTCTCCTTGTCGTGCCCCTCCCATGAAATGGCTCCCACCGGACAGCGTCGAATGCACAGCCCGCACCCGCCTCCCCTGAAGTGGAGACAGTTGCCGCGGTGATCGCCCTCCGTCCGGGGCGTTGGCGCCATGACCGCATCGGTGATGACGCTGCCGCAGCGATGGGCAATCCCCTTCTCCGTGATCAGTCCGTCATTCAGGCTGAAGGTGCCGAGTCCGGCCGCATAGGCCGCATGCCGTTCCGACCAGGTTGAGGCCAGTCCGGAGCGTTCTTCCCTGACCGGTCGCCACATTCCGGAAAGAAGCGGCGCCACTGCCTGGGTTCCAAGGCTCCGCAGCAGATCGACAACATACATGCGAAGCAGGGTGTTGAACTCCTCACCTTTGCTGCGCGTCATCGCCCATTCCAGCGATGGCGCCTGTTCCTGCAGCCGGTTCGCCTCCCTTGTCGATCCGGTGACGGGGAGAACCCAGCAGATGACGGTTCTGGCCTCGCCGAAGACCGAGCCATAGCAGTTTCTCATGATTTCCGCCGGAGTGAGATGGAAGTCGCCGATAATTGTCTTGTACCGGTTGAACAGCGGGTCATCGGCCGCGGCAAAACCGATCAGCGGCTCGTCAAAATACCTCTTGTCGCTATCCGGGAAGCGGTTAGCCGGATTTTCAAGCACGAAGTCGCGAATTTCATCCCTGATGATCTGTTCCATGGATGCGCTCTCCTTAATAGCCGCAGATGTCAATTAGCTGGTTCCGATTTCCAGTGTTGTGCGCAACGTATCCAGACAATCCTTCAGCGGTTGTTCGCTTTTTTTGAGGCGCGACATCATGATGCCCCCCTCAATGGTGGCGATGATAAGCCGAGCCAGCGTTTCCGGCGGAATGTCGTCTCTTATCTGGGATTTTCGCTGCGCCTTAGCCGCCACCAGAGCTATCCTGCTCAGCCATGCGTCGAAAAAATCAGCTACCATGGCGGTGAATTCCGGATTGAAGTCACTCATTTCCAGAGCCGTGTTGCCGAAGATGCAGCCCCCCACAAAGCCACTGGAGACGTGCTTGTCCAGGGCGCAGCGGAAGAACCCGTCGAGGGCCGCTCCCGGATTGTCGCCGTCCAGTACGCTGTCAAGGAATCCCATGAATTCGTCCGCCGCTTCCCTGAATACTTCCCGGGCAATGGCGTCCTTGCCGGGAAAATGAAAATACAGGCATCCCTTCCGCATCCCGGTGGCTTCAACCAGGTCGCTTATCGAGGTCGCATTGAACCCCTTTGTGTTGAAGAGTTCCCTGGCCGCCTCCAGTATTTTTCCCCGTGTGATTTCACCCTTGGTCTTTATGACAGCCCCCTTTCCAAGAAAACAGACCTAACGTTTGGTTTGTTTATCGCAAAGTAATCGGTCTGTCAAGATATAACTTGAATACCCAAATGATTCCGGTTCCGGCTTGGCAGTTCGGGCTTCCTGCTTTTTATTTCGGGGGGAAAGGAATGCCGCCATCAATGTGACCATGTTCAAAGAAGATGCGGCATTTGTCGCAGAAAAAAAGCACGGGAGAGTTCATGTAAGGCGTACTGATTTGCCTGGTGGTTGCATCGCACTGCGGGCACCTGTGGATTTTGCGGTAGAACAGCAGAAAAGGTATGAACATCAAAGCCGCAAAGATGAACAGTGAGTGGCGCAACCCCATATGGGCCAGCAGCGGGATACCGGAGAAGGTAACCAGTATGACCATGATAACAATCCTGTTGAATTGCTTTTCACGTTTCTCCGGAAAAACAATTTCCCGGTACGACCTTCCATCCATCCAGACGGTAGCGCCATCCTCTGAAAAGGAAAGTCCGGAGTACGGGAAATTCTTGCGGGTTGAACGGAATCCAGTCATACGCGGTTCTCGCATGCTGTTCAGGGTTCAGTAAGATGTTTGCCCCGGTGCGTCCAGAGCTTGTTCAAATGCCTGTTTTCAATGGGGAATAAAATGGAATTGGAAGATAGTTCGTGAAGTTCATTGATACGGTTATGAAGCTTAAGCCGTTGTGCTGAATGTACTGAACAAAGTGTTCTGCATTTCGTCGCCGGTCTTTATGCTTTTAAGGTTAGCGGTGTATGCGTTGCCGTTGGAAATCATGTTGATCGCCTCTTGGGATATGTCCACCGAATCGTTTGTCTGCTGAACCGAGGCGCTCACGCCCCCGTTCTTCTTATCACTGATCCGTACGGAGGATGCCTTGAAGTCATCGGTATTGAGGTTGGCGATATTGTTGGCGGAAACACTCTGCTGGACTGAAAATGCGCTCAACGCGCTCGAAGCGATGTTCATGATGCTGTTCATGTCGTATCTCCCTCATTTCCGGGACAGGTTTGCTCTCCTTCTTCATGCTTATCGAGCTTACATCATTTAGTGATTTGATGTAAGAGGTAATTTTTTTTGATTTGAGATCCGAAAACGACAATGGCAATGGGCATGGCGTGAAGAAATCCTCTGGCGGATCGCTCTTATAAAACAGCGGGTTCGGTATCCGGGCTTGTCTGTTCCGTTTACTGGACTATTATTGAGGGAAACGCTGAACGCGTGGAATGTCAACTGGAAAGGGGAGGGGAGGTCATGGCGGAGATCTTTTTCAGCAGGGAGCATGAGTGGGTCAGAATAGAGGATGGGGTTGCCGTGGTCGGCATCAGCGATTACGCCGCCCATGAGCTGGGAGACGTGACCTTTGTGGAACTGCCGAAGGTCGGGAATTCGATTGACCAGTTCGCTCTGCTGGGGTGCGTCGAATCGGTCAAGGCTGCCAGCGATGTCTTCGCTCCGGTATCCGGAACCGTGATCAAGGTTAACGAAGCTCTGGAGACGGAACCGGAACTGATCAACCAGAGTCCCCTGGACGACGGCTGGATCGCCTGGATAAAGCCGGATGACCTGAACGAACTGAAGGGGCTGATGACCCAGGCGCAGTACGCGGAATATCTGAAAAGCCAGTAGGAGTCCCGTTATGGATGACGCCCATTTCTGCCCTCACACGCCGGAGGAGATCCGGGAGATGCTGGCGACAATCGGAGTTGACGGGGTTGATGATCTCTTCGCGTCGATTCCCGATGTGTTGCGGGCAAGGACTTTCAACCTCCCGTCCGGCAGATCCGAGTTCGAGAGCCTGGCGGCGATGCGGGCCATGGCGGGGGAAAACGCGCCGGGAATCGTCCCCTTCGTGGGAGGGGGGTACTACGATCACCTGATACCCTCCGTAGTATCGCATCTTGCGGGGAGGTCCGAGTTCTCCACCTCCTATACCCCCTATCAGCCGGAGTGCTCGCAGGGAACCCTGCAGGCGCTGTTCGAGTACCAGACCGCCATCTGCCGCCTGACCGGCCTGGATGTGTCCAACGCCTCGCTGTACGACGGCCCCACGGCCTGTGCCGAGGCGGCCATGATGGCGCTGCGCCTGACCGGACGCGGCAGGATCGTGGTGGACGGCTGCGTCAGCCCCTTTTCCCGGCAAGTGGTGCGGACCTATCTCCGCAACCTGGGCACGGAGGTGGTGGAAATCCCCCCTCTGGACGGCCTCCTCAACCGGCCGGAGCTGGCCGGGGTTCTGGACGACAGCGTGGCGGCCGTACTGGTGCAGAATCCCAACTTCTTCGGGACCGTGGACGACTTTTCGGCTCTGGCCGACCAGCTCCACGCCATGGGCGCACTGCTGATCTCCTCGGTCTATCCGGTATCCCTGGCCCTGCTCAGGACACCGGCCGAGATGGGGGTGGACATCGCGGTCGGCGACGGTCAGAGCCTGGGCAACCCCCTCTCCTTCGGCGGTCCATCCTTCGGCTTCATCGCCGCGAGGAAGATCCACATCCGCAGCCTGCCGGGACGAATCGTGGGAGAAACGGCGGACGGAGAGGGCAGGCGGGGTTACGTGCTCACGCTCCAGGCCCGTGAACAGCACATCAGACGCCACAAGGCCACCTCGAACATCTGCAGCAACCAGAGTCTCTGCGCGCTGCGCGGGCTCATCTTCCTCGCCTCCCTCGGCAAAACCGGGTTCATGGAGCTGGCCCGTCTGAACCGCGACAAGGCCGGGTACGCCAGGGGGCGTCTGGGGGAGATTCCGGGGGTACGGATTCTCGGGTCGGCGCCGGTCTTCAACGAATTCACCGTTTCCCTTCCCGGGTCAGCCAGTCTGGTTGTGGCTTCACTGCTTGAAAGGGGAATTGCCGTCGGAGTGCCGCTGGACGGCTACTACCGGGATTCGGAACATCTGATGGTGGTGACCGTGACCGAAAAGCGGAGCAGGAAAGAGATCGATTACTTCGCCAGGTCGCTGGAGGCGGTGTTATGCAACTGATCTACGAGAAATCCGTTCCGGGACGGCGCGGGGTCCGCCTGCCCGACTCCGATGTCTCTCTGGCCGATGAGTTGCCGAAGGAGTTGCTGCGCGGTGAGCCCGCGGCGCTCCCCGAACTCTCCGAGCTCGATCTGGTGAGGCATTTCACCAGCCTCTCCCGTCGCAACTTCTCGGTGGACGGCAATTTCTACCCCCTGGGTTCCTGTACCATGAAGTACAACCCCAGGGTACTGGAAGACGCCGCCCTGCTGTTCGCGCCCTTTCACCCCATGACCGCTCTGCTGCCCGGCGGTGAGGCGTTCTGCCAGGGCGCGCTGGGGCTTCTGTACGACCTGGGACAGTTGCTGGCCGACATAACCGGTATGGACGAAGTCACCACCCAGCCGCTGGCCGGCGCCCACGGTGAAATGACCGGTATCATGCTGATAGCGGCCTATCACCGGTCCAGGGGGAGCAGGAAAAGGTACGTCGTGGTCCCCGATTCGTCCCATGGAACAAACCCCGCCTCGGCCGCCATGGCCGGCTACGGGATCGTCACGGTGCCCACCGCCCCCTATGGCGACATGGATCTGGAGCTGTTCAGGCGTGCCATGAACGACGAGGTGGCCGCGGTGATGATGACCTGTCCCAATACCCTGGGACTGTTCAATCCCCATGTCTCGGAGATCTGCGACATCGCCCATTCCCACGGCGCGCTGGTCTATTACGACGGCGCCAATCTGAACGCGGTCATGGGAAAGGTCAGACCGGGTGATATCGGTTTCGACGTGGCGCATCTCAACCTGCACAAGACCTTCGGTACCCCCCATGGCGGCGGCGGTCCCGGCGCGGGGCCGGTAGGGGTCAAGAGGGAACTGATCCCCTTTCTCCCGGTCCCGCGGATCAGGATGGACGTGGGGGGAAGCCTGACGCTGGAAACGGAGAACGAACTCTCCATTGGGCGTACGGCCCATTTCTTCGGCAATTTCGGCGTTCTGGCCAGAGCCTACGCCTATATCATCATGCTCGGCCGGGAAGGCCTGATCAGGGTATCGGAACAGGCGGTGCTGAACGCCAACTACATCAGGGAAAGGCTGAAAGGGTACTACGACCTCCCCTTTGATCAGCCCTGCATGCACGAGTGCGTTTTTTCCGCTTCCCGTCAGCTCGCTTCAGGCGTACGCGCCATCGATATCGCCAAATATCTGATAGACCGGGGTTTTCATCCTCCGACAATCTATTTCCCCCTGATCGTCAGGGAAGCGATGATGGTCGAGCCCACCGAGACCGAGAGCAAGGCAACCCTGGATGCGTTTGTCGATGCGATGATCGGGGCGGCCGAACTGGCCGGAAGCGATCCCGGCGCCCTTCGGGTCGCGCCGCTGACTACGCCGGTGTCGCGCCTGGACGAGACCAGGGCTGCCCGGGAGATGAAGGTCCGGGTTGAGTGAGGAGTGAGGGAAAGCGTCAAGCGGCGCCGACTTCTATCCTGAATTGGGCGCCGCTGTCCGTGTTGGCGACGCGCAGCGTCCCCCCCATGCTGTTCTCGATGATGTTTTTGGACATGTAAAGCCCTATCCCGCTGCCGCCGTTCGTCTCGTTCGTGGTGAAATAGAGGTTGAAGATTTCATCGATTATCGATCCCTGGATGCCACCGGCATTGTCCGTTATGGTGACCGTGGCGCTGCCGTTTTCCCCGAACGAGTCGATGGCGATCCTGGGGTTTTTGATTTCCCTGGTTTTGAACGTATCCCTGGCGTTGGCCAGAATATTCAGCAGCACCTGGGAGTATTCCTTTGGATAGCCGAATGCCGTCAGTTCCTGCTCCAGATTCAGCTCCACCGCAATTGAGTGGGCTTTCAGGGTCGGCGCGATGAATGCGAGGGCGTTCTCGATGGATTCCCTGATGTTGAAGGTTGTCTTCTCCTTCTCCGGGCGGTAAAAGTCCCTGAAGACATTGATGGTCTGGTACATATGCTCCACCAGTTCCATAATTTTCTCCACTGACTCCCGGATATTCCTCTCCTCCCTTTCGTTGCCGGAGAACGATTCACCCAGATCCTGGATGATGAGGTAGATGGAGTTCAGCGGCTGTTTCCACTGGTGGGCGATGTGATCCAGCATCTCGCCCAGCGCCGCCTGGCGGTTCTGCCGGATGAGCATCAGATCCTTCTGGCGGTTCTGAGCCACCTCCTCGCGTACCCGCATGTCGAGGGTCCTGTTCAGTTCTTCGAGCTGTTCCTGGCGCTGCCTCAACTGTTCCGCAGCCTGGTTGCGTTCAATGGCGATGGCCACGTGGTCGGCCACGGTCTTCATCAACGAAAGCTCCTCCTCGCTGAAGTTATCCCTGCTGCGCGAGCAGAATGAGAGGGTTCCCAGTATGCGGGCATGGGAGATGAGGGGATGACAGGCGTAGGCCATTATTCCGAAAGGCTTGACCAGTGCGCTGTACTGGTCGTCACTGTCCTGCAGGTTGTTGACCACGAGGCGGCAACCCTCGGCGGCTGCCCGTCCGCACAGTCCGACTCCGTAATCGAGCCATTCCATCTTTTCAGCGTTTTCGTACGGAATACCGCCGCACGCGTTCAGATGTAGACGACGCTTCTGCTCGTCTACGAGGTAGTTGAAGAAAACATCACATCCCAGAAAATCCATGAACTTGCTGCACAACGAAAATACGGCTTTCTGGGGAGATTCGCTTCTCAACAGCTGGCTTGCCAGTTCCGCCAGCAGGTCCAGCTGCTGATTGCTTGAGCGCAGCACCTCCTCGATCTGTCTGCGCTCCGCGACTTCATTGAGAAGGGTTTTGTTCAGGGAGTCGAGCTCGGCCGTACGCTCGGCCACCCGTTGTTCCAGTTCGACATGGGTTTTACGCAGTTCACGCTCGTTTTCGAGGAGTTCGGCCGTTCTTGTCCTGACCAGTTTCCCGAGGGAGCGGGACCAGAGAAAGCTCGCCATCAACAGCGCACCGACAATCGCCAACGCCAGGACGTAGTATTTGGTGGTCTCCCACAGGGCTCTGCGCTCGTAGACCCCGAACCATTTGTCGTAGATTTTCTGGTACCTTCCGTTGATCTTGAGGATGTTGAGTCCCTCGTTGAGCCGGTACAGGAGATCCTGGTTTCCCTTGCGCACCGCGAAGCAGTATCGGAGTTGGGGAAGTTCCGTGCCGATCGGTCTGATGGCCGACAGTCCCAGCGATTTCAGATAATACTCTCCCTGTACCTTGGAGGCCATGAAAGCGCAGTCATGCCTTCCCGAAGCGAGCAGCTTGATCGCCTCGCCGGGATCCACCACTGCCACGATGTGGGAGGTGACCCTGTTGTGAAGCAGATAATCGTGAAGAATGTCACCTTCCTCGACGATAATTTCCCTGCCGCGAAGGTCGTCCAATGAACGGAAGGATGAATTTCCGCGCACGAACAGCGCGGGTGTGACGATGGTGTGGGGAATGGAGAAATCGATGAGCCTGCTCCGCTCCTTGGAATAAAACATCCCGGTTACGGCGTCGATCCGTCCCTGCTCCAGGTCATGGCGAACTCTGTTCCATGGGTCAAGCCTGAATTCGACATCAAAACCCATGACTTCCGCCACTGACCGCATCAGTTCAATGTTGAATCCGTTTGCCTTTCCATTATCGAGGAACTCGTAGGGCGGGTTGTTCCGGTCGCCACCGATGACCAGCTTCGGTTTGTTCATTCCCCAAGCGGGGATGACCACAAGCAAGATGAGAATAAACAGGCATGCGCCGATAGTTGAAGAAAAACGGGTCACGTTTTACCTCTTGTGGACGCCAGGGGAAGAGAAATTGCTTTGACTCCAGAATATACGGTAACTTATTGTCCGTATTCCAGATCGTTGTGATGGCAAGAGTTTCTTTTGTTTACACTTTGTACGCCAGCTATCATAATGGAAGGCGAATTTTGCTTTGCATTTGTTAATGTTTGCAACATAACCTTTTCTTTAAGGATTAGCAATATTTTTTTGCCCGGAGAGGGCGATTTCCGGATAACGCGCTGATTTTTCCGCGTAAACATGCTGTCTGAGATCCGTGCTGTCCCGTCACGACGAATGGCAACCATGACTTCTTCTTCAAAAAACTGGCTGTTCATGGATATGCGGAAGAGTTTTGCGGGGTGTGAACGGGGAATTGCGTGCCTTGCCGAACTGGGAGTAAAGTCCGTCAGGAATACCCTGTGCGAGGAGCTTGCCGGCGCGTTCCGTGACGCCTTTGACGTGAAGTTTGAAGAAAAAAAGCTGTCCACCGACGAACTTGTGCGCTTTAATACCCTCAGGAGGGACAGGTATGCAACGGACCGGTGGAACCTGCAGGGGATGGGGAAATGAGTACGGAGCGCAAGCCGGCGTGGTTACGGAAAAGGAGAGAGATATAGAATGACCATTTCAACACTGCTTTACTTCCTGGGCGCGTCGGTTGCGCTTACCCTCGCGCCCGGACCGGACAACATCTTCGTTCTGACCCAGGGAATCGCGCGGGGCAGAAAACCGGCCATCGTCACGGCGCTCGGCATGTGCAGCGGAGTCAGCGTTCATACCACGGCAGCGGCATTCGGCATCTCGGCCGTGTTCTATTCCTCGATTGTCGCCTTCAACACGGTAAAATACGTCGGAGCGGCTTACCTGCTCTATCTGGCCTGGAAAACCCTGAGGGAGCGTTCATCCATACGGCTTTCCAGTCCCGATGACAGGAGCGCATCCGAACTGTTCAAACGCGGGTTCATCATGAATGTGCTCAACCCCAAGGTGGCCATGTTTTTCCTGGCTTTCCTGCCCCAGTTCGTTTCACCCACAACCAGGTATTTCCCCCTGCAGATGCTGCTTCTGGGCCTCATCTTCATGGCGCAGGCGGTCGTTATTTTCACCCTGATCGGTTACTTTTCCGGCGGTATCGGTGCTTTTATCCTGGCAAGACCAAGGGTGGCGAAGTACTTTGACTGGCTGACCGCCGGGGTTTTCGCGTCGTTGGGGATCAGACTGGCCCTGGCGGAGAGGTGAGGCGGACAATAAAAAACCGGCCGGAAGGCCGGTTTTTGTTGATGTGTTGGATCAAGGTTCCGCTTTATGCGTAGGTTGAGAAACTGAAGCCGCTGACTCCCGCCGACTGCTGGGGCAGCTGGGTATTCTGCATCAGCATGTTGGCGATCATGGCCTGCTGTTGCGTCGCCTGTTTGATGATGGCTGCTCCCAGGGTCTGCTGGGCTTGGGAGGTCTTCACCATCATGGCTGCGCTTGCGATCGTGCTTACGTCCATTTTTCACCTCCTTTTTTGTCAGTATCGCAATGTATGGAAATTGATGCAAGCAGAAAAGAGGGGGAGGTGTGATATACTTCGTTAGGCCTGAATCCTGAGTTCAGGCTGCCGTTGATACGATCTTTGACTGCTGCGCGGGACCCTGCCCGGTCGGGAACCGGGGATGGGCTACCCTCCCTGCCCCAGAAGCGCCGCTGCGATTGACAGGCGTTGGGGAAGGTCGGACGAAGCCCCGGCGGTCTGTTTGAGATAGAGCGCGTTGACCGCCACCAGAACGGTGTTGAGTCTGTCCAGGTCAATGATTGCGGAGCCCGGCAGCGATTCCCCCTTGGTCAGGTTGAGCGGACAGCAGTCCAGACGTTGATTCCCATCTTCGGTGAAGAGTATGGGCAGGCCGTGGGTGCGGCAGATTATGGGACGGGCCTCGTAGAGAAGACAGCGGTCGTTGGAGAGGAGAGGACAGTCCTCTTCGCCGGCGTGTTCCTCGACGTGGCGGCGGATGACGGAAGCCTCCGCCTCGGTCAGGGAATCCAGCGTCTCCCTGAGCGCGGCGGCCTCAACCGGAAAGATGGTAATGGCCGCGCAGCAGCCGCTGCACCCCGCGGCGCAGGCGATCCGCTCCCTCAGGGTATTGGCGATGCCCGCGCAGAGTTCATCCACGCGTGCCACCAGATCGCGGTAATTTTTTAGTACATTTTCCATGATGGTTAGCATTTATGGCATAACGGGAAGGGAATGGCAATCCATGATCAGGGGAAGCGGGATCCGGAGGGGGATTCCATTGACAATCGAGCCGCATACCGAAGCCGTATTTTGCTCTTCGACAGGCTCAGGGCGCATGGACATTCTCTCGGCTGTTTCTCCGTTTTGAATCCGGGAAGGCGTACGTTTGATGAACGAGAATGACCGCAAAGAGGCGGTAACGGGGGGCTGGGCGCCGCAGGAGTCCGTACGGGAGGCGAACCCTGAGGGGGGTAGTGGGGGGTGTAACGAGTCACCAAGCCCGGGACCGGACGCACGGGGGTGGCTCTCCGGCATCCTGATCAACATCCGTGTCGCCGTCCGTCTCATTTTTTTCAGGTACGCAGATCCCTCGGACTTCGTGGCGACTCCGGCCGCATTCTCCGCCCTGGTGCTTTTCGAACTCTCACTTCATCTGGCCCTTTCCGTTGCCAGGGTCGGACCGGATGGCAGTTTCAACTTTTATTCTTTCCCCTATGCCGTCACACATATCCCCCTGGTCCTCGCCGCCGGTTTCTGGATCGGCCGCCTGACACGCCGGGAAGACGTCTCACTCGCCCTTGCCACCGCCTGCCTCGCTGCGGGCATTCCGATTGTTCTTCTCGCCGAACTCTTTAATCTCCTTGTTGATACCTATAGCCTGAAAGACGTGCTGTTCTCCCCGGATTTTGACCATTTCCATCCTTTCTTCGGCTGGTGGGCTCTGGCGAGTCTGGTGGCGGTCATCCGCATGACCGGGGCGCGTAGAGTACGCCGGTTCGGCCTGATCGCGATTTATGGCGCTGTTCTGGTTCTGCCCCTGTGGATTATCCGGAGAGAGGAGTTGTGGAGTGAAAATCGGGATGACGCCGTTTCCGATCACCTGGTTGCAAGAGATGCCGAGGAGGCAATTTACCGCCAGCCGGTTCTGCTGGAGAGCGCCATGGAACGCCTCCTGCCGGGCAGGAGAGGGGTCGGGGATCTTTACTTCGTCGGTTTCGCCGGCTTCGGTGGTCAGGATGTATTCAAGAAGGAAGTCGAGGTTATTGACGGAATCCTGCGGAGGCGTTTCGATACGGCCGGGCGGTCGCTGCTGCTGGTCAACAATCCCGGCACACTGTCAAAGTACCCCATGGCGACCGCCACTGCCCTGGAGCGCGTTCTCAAGCGGGTGGGCAAGGTCATGAACAGGGAGGAGGATATCCTGCTGCTTTACCTGACATCTCACGGTTTCGAGGACAGCCATATTTCAGCGGAACTTCAGCCCATGACCTTTCACGACATCTATCCCGCCATGCTCAGGCGCATGCTGGACGAGTCGGGCATCCGCTGGCGGATCGTGATCGTTTCCGCCTGCTATTCCGGCGCGTTCCTGGACCGCCTCGGCAATGACGACACGCTGGTCATGACCGCCTCCGACGCGACGAGCAGTTCCTTCGGCTGCAGCAACGACTCGGACTTCACTTGGTTTGGTGAAGCCCTGTTCGACAAGGAGCTGCGGCGGACCCATTCCTTCGTCACCGCCTTCAACAGGGCTTCGGCGGCCATCGCCGAGCGGGAGAGGAAGGAGGGGGACGAGGCGTCCCACCCGTTGATTTCCGTGGGAAAGGGAATCGCGCCCCGCCTGAAGCAGCTGGAGGAACGGCTGGAACGGAGCCGCCCGCGCCGGTGAATCAACGGCAGGGTTGCGCCGTTGTGGGGTGTGCAGGGGCCGGGGAACACTCAGGAGCTTGACAGACGCGGTCTGGTCTGCTATCAAAGTAACTTCAACGGGCGCTTAGCTCAGCGGGAGAGCACTGCCTTCACACGGCAGGGGTCACTGGTTCAAACCCAGTAGCGCCCACCAAAAAAATCAGAGGGTCAGCCGACGGGCTGGCCTTTTTTTGTGGATGAAAGCCGTCAAAATTAAAAAATGCTCCGACAACTCTTATGTGTGGTATAGATCAGTTCCAAGAACCTTGAAGACGAGGAGGGGGGAAGTATGAAAAAATGGTCCGTGCTCTTGGCTGCATTGATACTGTCTGGTTGCGGTACGCGTTATCTTGTCCCGTCGACGGCGGACAAACCGGCGTATTTCACCGTCAGCAGCTATACTAA
>CAZRPI010000088.1:0-15839 GCA_964601865.1 uncultured Pelobacter sp.
TCCGTAGGTCGGGAGTTCGAATCTCTCCAAGCGCGCCAGAAATTCAGGGGGTTAGGCATTTTGCCTAACCCCTTTTTCGTTGATTGTCATGTAAAATGTCATGTAACGGTATATCAATACCGTTGCCGTCTCAGCATTGTAGCGCGTCGCGAGGATTCCTGGTTATTTGGTATTTTCCAGATATTTTTCAAAAAAATATTGCCGCGTAACACATTTAAATAATTAATCTTTTTACCTCAGAATAATTATTTATTTTTTTATTACCCCAATATATGTAGCCTCAGAGTTCACAAGTGCGCAATTACAGCAAAAGAGTTATGAAAACAAAAAGTTACATGCTGACAAAGCGTGTGATTTGTTTTTTCAAATGTGAATTCAGAATATCGTAAGTGCACACTTGCCATACCACAAAAAAACCGCATAACTTGGTATGCGGTTTTTTTGCGAGAGCAGGATTTAAGTTTCACGCGGATTTGCACACCGCCTGTTCCGACCATGGAAGCACCTCCACGGCGCGCTTCAAATGGTTCGGCGCCAGATGAGAATAACGAAGGGTCATGGACAGGCTTTTGTGTCCCAAAAGCCGGGATACGGTTGTCAGGTCTACCCCACTCATTACCAAGTGACTTGCAAACGTATGGCGCAGATCGTGAAAATTGAAGTCCCTGATCAAAGCTTTACGGCAGGCCGTGGCGAAGGAACGTTTCACGTCCTGATATCGTGTGCCGGTATCAGGATTCGTGAAAACATACGGAGAGTCGATCCTACGAATAATGCCCCTGAACATCCCGGCGAGAATCGTGTTGATAGGGATGTCACGGGATTCGCCGTTTTTACTGTCCGCTATCCTGATAAAACCATGCTTCAGATCAACATGATCCCAGGTAAGAGAAAATATCTCGCCGCGGCGGCAGCCGGTGTTCAGCGCAAAAATTACGATTTCTCTCAAACCTTTTGCGCATGATTCGACAAGCGCGGCCATCTCCTCAACGGATAAAAACCGCAGACGGCTATTGTTTTCCTTCGTCAATCTGACTTTTCTTACAATCTTCAATGACGAATCCGGAATCAACCCCCACTGTTCAGCTTTGGAAAACATGTTCTTCAACACGGCAAGTTCACGGTTCACAGTTGTGGGTGAAATCGTTCCAGGTGAAGAACCGCCTTCTTTCTTGGGCTGTTTTGGTTCCGTCCGCCTTACGGACTGGTAAGTCTCCAAAGCCTCAAGGGTTATGTCGATCAGCTTTGTTTCTCCAAACGTCCGTTGCAGCGCTTTTATCCGCCCGGCCTTGCTCTTATAGTCCCGCTGCGGTTTGCAGTATTCAAGGTATTTCTCTGCGAGCTGGTTAAAGGTTGTGGCAAACTTCTTCCGGTGAGAAGTAATGGGAACCAGCCCTTCGGCAATCTCTTTTTTCCGGCAGGCAAGCAAGTACTCCGCATCGGCCTTGAGCTTGCTCCGACTGCTTTCCCATTGCTGTTTTCCGTCAATTCCCGTGTAAGTGATCCAGAATGTTTTCCCTCTTTTGTAAATTCCGGTCGATTTCTTTGCCATGGTTCCTCCCTATGCCCGCGACCGGGAAGGCTACCCCGTCGCTTGCGGCCGAAGATACTGATACAGCGTCTCACGGCTGATACCCAGATCCCGCGCAATCGAAGATTTCTTTTCACCATTGTTGACACGCTGCCTGATTTCCGCAATGCGATCATCCGTCATCTCACGTTTCCGTCCCCTATAGGCGCCCTTTTGCTTGGCAATGGCAATGCCTTCAAGCTGGCGCTCCCTGATCAATGAGCGTTCAAATTCCGCAAAAGCCCCCATTACGGACAAAAGCAAGGTTGCCATGGGCGAATCATCCCCCGAGAAGACAAGCTTCTCTTTGACAAATTCAATGCATACGCCCCGCCCGGTCAAATCCGATACAAGCTTGCGCAGATCATCCAGGTTCCGCGCTAGGCGGTCAAGCGAGTGAACGGTAACATGATCCCCCTCACGAACATAGCGCAGCATTTCAGCCAGCGCGGGCCGGTTAACATCTTTGCCCGAAACCTTATCTATGAACGTTCTGTCAAACTCCAAGCCCTCAAGCTGCCTGTTGGTGTTCTGGTCAACACTCGATACCCTGATATATCCGATTTTTTTTCCATTCATATCTGACCTCCTGCATATTCGTTTTGTCAGATTTAAGTCTATTACCTTTATTTGATTGTGTCAAACAAAAATAATAACCATTTAAATCTGACACAAAAAGTGTCAGATATTTATGTAAGCCTGGAGTATACCCAAAATTGACAAAGCCCAAAGCAAAAGGCACGAATCAGGGTATCTGGACACCAAACGCCACATGAGCAGCACGCCATGGGCAACATGATTGCGCCAGGCGTCTCCAGAATTCTCCCTATTTCTCCCAAAACTTTTGAAAATCTCAGTTTTCTCAGTAGTTTCAATGTGTTGCGTCAAAATGGTTAGCACCAGTTAGCAAAATGTCAGAAATTGCCAGTAATTTCAATACGTTAAAAGATAAAAACGGAGTTGATTACAATCTTCATGGCCACATAATAGCAGGGGAGTATGAGGGGAACAGTCTAGAAGATTGATGGTCAGGAATCGCCGGATATGGGACCGTAGCACAAGACGGCAAGAGCCTTATCAAGTTCCGCCCGGATCGCGGGCAAATCACCAGATTGTGACAGCTTCTTAGCGGCGTTCAAATGCTCCATGTGCCGCCGCCACGATTTACCAGGTATTCCGGAAGACCGGTATATCTGATCAGCAGAGACATAGTACGCCTTCCAGGCTTCCGCCAGCGCATCAAGGTCCATGGCGATACCGGCAGCCACCAGGCGGCTCCCCTTCTCATCTGTAAGTTCAAGCACGGTTTCGGGTTCTATCAGCCTCCTCCCGCCATCGGCGGTACGGGCGGCAAACTCTTTCAAAAACTTGATTCTCATGCCATCAGTCCAGGTTATTCCGGAAGTTCGGAAGCATCGAAAATAAGATCATCCGGCACACCCCCGGCGGCCTGGTCTGAGCCATCGCCAGTCGCCAGCATAGCCCATGTTGGCGGCGGTTCCTTTTTGAACAATTCGACGGTGTATCCCTTGGATGTGTGCCGGCCAAATTCGAAAAAGACACCAACCTTTTCCAGACTTGGCCGCAGCCGCTCCAAATGCGCCCGGAATGTTCTGGCAGTGGGAAAGCTGAAGTCATTCCGATCAGGCGTAGCTATGGCATATAACCGGTCGATGATTCCCTTGAAAGTCCCCTTGATCAAACGGGTGTCACTCATGAGCTGCACCAGGGCGGACATGAATGTGTTGTTCTCCAGCAACGAATCACTGAGTTTGACCGAATTCCCGGCGTATGTCTTCAGAAACTCCCCGCCGCGTCCGCCAAGCGCTTCGGCTACCGCATAGCCCCAGCGGCAAAAGTCGGCCATGCGCGGATAACTGGCAAGCGTCACCTCTGGAAATATCGTCATTGCGCGGGATAACGTGTCAGCGATCCCCCCGAGAATTTCCGGCAAATCACGGTCAAAAGCACCATCCACTTCAACAATCGCCCGGCTCTTCGTCGGGTCAATCCTGTCAAGCCGAATGGTAATGGAGCGGTCCAGAAGATCCGGCCGGTTAGTCAATGCGTTTATTCCGTTCAGGATCAGGCGCGGACTGCACGGCAGGATGATGGTATCAACATCGGTGTGAAGCATGCGCTTTTCGATGTAAGCGCTTGTTATCGCAGAGCACAACCGGTCAGCACGGCTTACCGGAAGTGAAGAAAGATTATCCAGCGCCAAGCAGTAATGCTTGTATAACAAAAGGTCAAAATCATCATCTTTTCGCGGCATGTCTTGTAAGCCCACGGCGGAAGGGTCAATAATCCGTTTCAGGAATTTACTGAATGTTGATTTGCCTGATCCTTCGCTGCCCGAAACCAACAGCGCCGGATAGGGAATGCGCGGCACGAACGCCGTGATGATCCACACCATCAGCAGCAGCCGGTTTTCTTGCGCCACATTGGTATGGTTGAAGAATAGCCAGGGATCACCACCTTTGACCGGGTCCGGGTGCGGTTGTTGCGTGGAAAACGTCCGGAAGAAAACCGGCGGATGCGGATCAACCTCCCAGCCATCGGCCCCCATGGACAGCGCCCGGCAGTTCTTCAGGTCGTAATAAATGCGCCCGTCAAATTCGCCGGACCGGGTGAAAAGTTCAATTTCCATCCCGGTTTCTTTCGCCTGCGCCGCCAGAACGATCACGGCAGCCGTAAAGCTATCCCTGCCAAGTGTTTCACCCGTAGTCTTGTAGTACAGCAGAGAAAGCCGCTGTTCCAGGCTGTTGTTCTTTCCCAGACGCTCAAGACGGCCATCGGCAAAGGAAATGTATGATTCCCCCAGATTGTCCCAATACAAGCTAATTTCTGAAGCCATGCCGCCCAGAATCGAGAGCAAACGCTTACCGCCGCGCCCCTCCCGTACTACCTCCGGCGAGCCGGAACCGTCGTCATCATCCGCCGTTTTTTTTCTCGGGCGGCCGGGCTTGCGCTTTTCGGGATGCAGCATTCCGCTTGCGGTATCAGCTTCAGCCGCGCTCGGCAAACCGCCCGTATCAGGCGACCATTCCGGAGTTTCGTCAACCAGCTCAAGAAGCCGGACTTTATCATTCACGCTTTTGCACCCGCCCAATCCAGAATATCACCCTTTGCCGGCAATCCCGGCAGTCTGACAATCTTTACCGAAGCGGCAACCCCATACAAAGCGCCGGCCACCGTAGTTGCGTACTTCTCACCTGGTTCATCGTTATCCGGCAGGATCACAACGCGCCTGTTTTTTAAAACCTCGACAAACGATGGATATGGCTTTGTCTGGGCACCGCTGTCAAGACAGGTCGCGACCAATCCCCAGGACGCCAGCAGATCAGCTTTCTTTTCTCCCTCCGGAACGAATACCGGCGCATCAGGCGCGGCTTGCAGCAGGTCGGGCAACCGGTACGGCAGCGGATCACAACCGCGTCCTTTGTGTTTCTCCTTCTTGTCCTTCGGAAGATAAAACCCCTGACCGGGCTTGATCCCTTCACCATGAAAGAACAGAAAATCCTTTGACCGGCCATGAAACCCCGGCTCCACACGTTCCTTCCAATAGGCAAGCGTACCGTCCGCATGGTGATACGGATGTTTCCCGGTAACCTTGAACTTCGGCGGGGAGCTATCTTCCTTCAACCCCGCCCGTTCCGCCATCCATTGACAGGCCCCGGCAAAACTCAAACCCTTGACGGCCATCACCAAGTCAAAAACGGTTCCGGTCTTACCACATCCACGGCAGTTATGCAGGCCCGTTGAGAGATTGACACTCATGCTCGGGTTATGGTCATCGTGGTACACGCAACATACCAGGGCTTGATCCGCGCCAACCGGTTTCAGTTGCGGCAGCAGCTCACAGACAAGCCCCGCTATGTCCGTAGCCTTCAGGATTGCTTCCTTGTCGAACCCCACGCATGCCCCCTTGTCAGGATCTAGCCGCCTCAACCCGCCCGGACTCAAGCCAGGCCAACAGATCGGATTTTTTAACCCTGCGCATCGTTCCAACCTTGTAGGACGGCAGACAACGGCGCAAGCAGCACGTGTACATCGTGTTAACTTTCATTGCGGCTATTTTGGCCGCTTCATTGATGGTTAGCCAGCAATCAACATTATTTTCCACAGTTGTTTCGGGTTTCCCTATCTCGGTTTTAGACATTGTGTCCTCCAAAATAATTTATGGCCGGGGTGACTTCGTCTGCGTTTACGATCTGTCCTGATATCCCGGCATTTCTCAAATGCCTCGGGGCCGGATTGACGATCCCAGGCAGTCTACTGAAGAAACGGTATATGGTTTGAAATAGATGGTGCCCCAACCCCATCTCAAGTATGCCGCTATCTTTTTGCCTTCGGTATTCCAGCGCACCCTCGTCAAATGTTCCAAAATCCTTCGAAATTTTGTCGCGATAGCCAACTCCAACCGCAACCAGCGCGGCAAACCAGAACGTTTCGGGATGTATCTCTCCCGGATTAATCAGGGTACTAATGGCATCACGGTCAAACTTCGGAACATCCGGTAATTCAATTAGCCCGGCTTTAATAAAACGACCTTCAAACCTTCTTACATCTTCCACAGTCATTTCATCGCAGAAATATGCCAATAATCGATTGCCCTCTGCAAAAGCCTGCGCGTACAGCAACGCATTGAACATGGCGGGGTTATTGGCATACAGAGCTTTTCTCCGGCCCAAACCATGGCAAATAAAATTCGCCATCTCACAGCGGCCTTCAGTCAATGCTTTTTCGCGTTCTCTGGAAATTATCCGCCACAACTTACGCCTTCCAAGCCTCATGTCTCCCCTCCGTTATGCAATCAGCATATTTTAATTTCTTCTGCTGTAATTTCGATACCCCTACCGCCGGTCGAAACGAGAGTTTGCGCGCCCAAAATGGTGAGCAAAAAACCTTTTCGACCGGCGGCCCTATTAGTCGCTAACTTAATTCGTGGTCATACCACTTCTGAACCCTGTCGATTTCTTCAAGAATTTCTTCAAGCTTTTGCGGTTCTGCTTTAAGCCGCTTATGAAGCTGCTGAAACTGATAAAGAGCATCTTTGGCTAAGGGCAAGTGTTTCCTCCATTCATGGTACTGAGCATTTGTTATTTCCATCATCTCTTCATACTCCTTTCGGTGTAATTCCGCCTTCCGGCGGGTAGCAAGCGGAGGGGGTTACCCCCGCCCCGCATTTTCCCGTTTTGCCTGAAACATCCGCCGCAACTGGCGCTTTTCGCTGCTGTCCGCAACCTCATACACTCTCTGGGCCTCATCATAGGAAAGCCGCCTGAACGCCACCTGCAGCGGCGTCATCCTCGCATTCTGCATGATATGCAGCGCCTGCAGGCGTTTGATTTCCCCGGCGCGCAGAGCGGCGTTAACTTCTTCCAGGCCGCTTGCCCGATTTCTTCTTGCCTGGCTTGTCAGGTGTGCAATCAGTTGACTCCTGTCCGCCTGCTCCTGCGTTCTGGTCGTGTTTGGCATACGTGCCCGTACCAGCTCTCCGGCCAGTTTTTCAGCCTCAGTCTTGTTCATATCCGCCGGCGCGGGCATGACACCCACAAGCGGCGCTCCCATAGAGAGCAGCGAGCCACCGCGTTCATGTTCCTTCGAGAATCCTTTCATCCAGAAGGGCACGAACGCTTTGGCTGTAAATCCCGCCATTTGGGCAAGCTGCATCACCGGATTGTCTCCCGTGTGCCGGATCTCGGTGCCGTAGTAATCCTTGTTTTCCACCAGGTCTCCAGCCAGCGAAAGCAGCGGGTGTGTCTTGTGCATCAGGGTTGCGCCCGGCTGTTCCATGTAGGCGTACAGATCCTTTGCATACGAGGGCAGCATGAACCGCTCAGGGTTGCCGTGCTCATCGATGTTGCCGGTCCTGAAGGCAGCCAGGTCTTTCCAGTCCTTCGGAGTCTCACCGGTGAACAGAGCCGTCAACGTCGCGTTGGCGATTGCCGTTGTCACCAACAGTGACAAGGTATAGGCGGCGCGGTTGCTCAACTCCGGTTTCCTGCCCCTGGCCGTATCCTTGGCGAATCCCGCCAGATCCTTCAGGCCGCCGCCAACTTCCAGGATCGTGCCGCCGGTCCATCCCGGAGCGCGTATGATTGCCTGCGCCAGGTTCTTGGCCACGTTGTGGACGAATAGCCGGTCATAGACCACCTGTCCCAGGCGGGAATCAACCCGGTTCCAGATCCTCTGCATCTCGGTGCGGGTTTCCTCGTGAGTTGCGCCGGGATTGCGCCGCGCCCAATCGTTCGCCATCTCCGCGAAAACGCCGAATTTCTGCCGTGGTACGAGCCATTCCATGATTGGCCGCGCGGATTGCTCCACAATGGCCGGGATCAGGCGAACCGCCGCGCCTGTCTTGTTGCCGTCCGCCCACGCCTGAAACATCTTCTGGGTCTGGTTCGTCCGGAAACGCTGATCCAGCATGCGCCGCGCCCCGGCCATTTCCAGCCATTCCACGATCTGCGGCATTTCCTGAGCCGCCGCCGGATCGCCCATCCAGGCCTTTAGAACCTTGTCGCCAAGCTTCGGGTTCAGCAGCCAGGCGGCGGGAGCTTCCCTGAAATATTTGCCCGCCTCTTTGAAATCACCACGAGAAAGCGCCTTCATGCCAAGCGCCCCGTGCGAGATGACCGCCTCAAGGGAAGTGAAACCGGCGTGGAAGGCCGAGAAGACGCCCAGCTGGAACTGATTCAGCATGTTCGCCGCGCCCATGTACGCCTTGAACGGATTGCCCACGTACTTGTTGTTGTAGAGGTTCTGGGAAAGATAGTTGTTGAACACCTGGGCCACGTCTTCACGGGCCACATAGCGGTAACTCTTCGGCTCGCTTTCCATGCCGGTTGCCGGGTCCATAAAGCCTTTCTTGGTGACGATCCCGTAACGCCCGGAGATATCTCCGAAGCCTTCCGGCATTTTCTCCCCGGCGGGAATCAGCCGCACCAAACCGCTTTCCTCCATGGCCTGCAATGCCGTGTGAGCGTTGATATACCGGTCCATCTCCGCCAACTTCAGAAATACCAGGTCAACTGGATTGGTGGAAACCAGCTTGTACCCGGCGTTGATTCCTTCCATGATGTCATCAAAGACGCGGCTCCTGGTGAATGCCTTACCGCCCTCCAGGGGGCGTTTCGACAGCGCGGCGCTGATCTCCCTTGCGGCGTCCCCGGAACGCTCCCAGACGTGCGGGAAATAGCTCTCCCGCACGTTTTCCAGTGCCCCAGTTCCCAGCCTCTGCACGGCTTCGGCCTTTTCCGTGAACATAGTTGAAATGACATCGGCTATGCGCTGCAGCTCCACCGTGGGCTGCTTCTGGCCGTTATCAATCCGATTCATGAAGTCGATCCGTTCCGCTTCCGGCATGGTATTGAAAACCTTATCCGCCAGAGTGGTGGAATTCTGCATCAGATCCAGCGACTTGGCGGTTGCTGTCACGTTCCGCGTAGCCTTGAACGCGGCCTTGTTCAGGTCCGTGACAAGCTGCTCCCGGCCGTGCTCCATCCTGCCCATGCCTTCGATCAGGATGCGCCCGGCCTCTTCGGCGGCGGCGCTGCGGCCCATGGGGTTGACCGCCGCCTTAACGCCGTCCCAGGCAGCCGCCAGGCCTTCGCCTGCTGCTTTCATGGCCGGCTTCACGTCCGACTTGATAAAGGTGGATTTATCCGCGAACCGGTTGAGATTCGCCGAGGCCTCCTTGATGCTTTTGGCGGTATCGGCGGTGAAGGAATACCGGATGGCGTTATCCCGCCTGATTCCCTCCGGCTCCTGTTCCCATACCCGGCCCGTTGCGATGTCTTTCAGTGTGTCGGCTGCCGGCCTGGCGGCAGGGTCTACCAGATCGCGAACCTTGCCGAAAAAGTTGTGAAACACCTTCAGGTACAATGGCGTTTTCTCGCTCTTGCTCTCGAAAGCGCCGCTGTTCACCAGTTTCTGATACGCTTCCGCCGCCGCTTCCTCGCTGCTATACTTCTTGATAATCCAATCCCGCTGGCTGGGGTTGAGTGCCAGTTCCATGGCGGCGTGAAAAGTTTCGTGGCCGATTTGTCCGGCGCCCTTTTCGGTCAGGGAAATAACGGCGTCACGGCCCAGCCGTTGAAACGAAGCAACCGGCTTTTCATCCGTTCCAACCTCCCGGTCATGGGCGGCCCGTGCGGCGGCGGTATCGAAGAGGATATCCCCTGCGCTGGATACATGGACCATTGCGCCGTTCTTCAGGGAGACTTTGAAACCGTCCCTTTCTTCGGTTATTTGCTGGTTCGGGAAGGCTTTCTCAACAGCCTTCAGACTTACGCCGTGCTCCTGCGGCGCTTCCGGGGCGTTGTCGGTTGGAGCTATGGCCGCCAGTTTGTTCATAATGTTCGTCTGGAAGTCGCTCAACTGTTCCCCGGCCTGTTGCTTTTGGGAAAGGCTTTCGTAGATACGTTGCTGGAGCGGATTTAACGGGGCAGCTTCAGGCCCGGCAACCGGCGCATGGTATTCCACCCGATAGTTGCCGCCTTCCGGATCGGCGGGAGGAACAACCCGCAAGGTTCCCTTGTCACCGTGGATCAGGTAGCCGCCCTCCGAATCCCGCGCTATATGTCCCGCCTCTACACCAGGCAGCACATAGTCACGCATGGCGGCGTCCATGAAGGGCTTGGCAGGCTTGTCCCACACATGCAGGCCCTGACCGCTTTGAAGAGTCTTTTCCCGGCCGCTTTCCAGGAAATGATGCAGCACGGGATTAGTGATTTCAGCCGGGTTTTCCGGAGCCTGATCAGATGTGCCGGGGGGTATTGATTTTTCGCCAGCGCTGTCAAAAACCTCTCCCACTCCCAGGGGAGTAACATGTTCCGGATGTTCCACAAAATTGTGGACGGTGGCCGGTGGCTGCCCCGTTTGCGGTCCCTGTTCCGGCATGGCCTTTGACAATGCCCTGGAAAGCGCGCCGTTCGGTGTCGGCTGCTCCGGGGCGGCTGCGTTTGCGACATCTCCGGTTGTGGCCGTTTCGTCATGTCGCAGCGCCATCGGCGTGAACGGTTCAATGGCGCTGCCATCCAGAGTCAGCGAATACGGAGCGCTTCCCGTCTCTTCGTGGCCGTGGATGGCGTCGAATGCCCGCGCGGCGAAGTTGTGAGCGGCATCCGGAGATACTTCGTTGAGGCGGTTGAATACCGCTTCAGCGGCCTGCGTTCTGGCTTCCAGTGAATATTCATGATTCCCCAGCAGGTCCACCACATGGGCCAGGCCGCGAGCTTGTGACACCCTACCGGGAATACCAAGGGGAGCCATCAGCGCTGTCATCCCCAGGGTAGGAGCTACTGTTTCCTTTGCGGCCTCCCAGGGGGATTGGTCAGTATAGCCATGCGCTTTTTCCACGGCGGTCTCAGCTCCCGCCCGGGCGGCCTGAACACCTGTCTGTTCAGCGCCGGTCTCCAGGGTGTCCAGCCCAAAACGCGCCAGGTTTTGAGGGTTGACAAATGAACGAATCACGCCCTGGGCGGCGGTCTGCTCGCCACTGTTGAGAACTTTGCCGAGCAGGGGCGCGACGAACTTCCCGCCAACGCCCACCATGCGGTTTGCCAGCGCGCCGCCAACGGTATTGGCGGCAAACTCGATCCCACCGGTAAGGCGGGATGCGTTGAGTGCTTCCCTCACGCGCGGATCGTCGGGCATGGCTTCGGCCTGTTCCGGCGTGATGCCGTGCTTTTTCAGTCCGGCTTCGTAGGTTTCCTGCGCCCTGGACAGGGCAAAGGGAATGGCGGGCAGAGCGCCACCGACCAATGCCGCGCCGGCAGCGGGAAGCCCGACCTCAGAGGCCAGTAAACCGACTCCGACCGCGCCGGCGGCAGCCGGGACCATGCGCGCTCCCTGGCTCAATGCCTTCACGACGGGGCGGCCTTCGGTGTCACCCGGCTGCATTTCGGGCAGGCTGGCAACGGCGTTTGCGGAATCAACCAGGTCAGCGCCGGTGTTATACAGGCTGTTTCCCGGTGAGGAAGCGTACTGTAGGGCCTCGCCAGCAATGCGGGGAATGTCCGAGTACACCCCGGCCTTAAGCTGACTTATGACTTCATCAAAGGCGGCGCGATGCTCAGGAGCGGTTGGTTGCGGTTCATCGAATTTGGCGTTCAGGTAGCGGTTGGCCGCGGCTGCCTGTTGCGGGTCCGGTGTCCAGTTGTACAGATCATCCATTGCCGATTCCCTCCAATGCCGGATCTTGACGCGATTTGATCAGGGGAAGCCGAGCGCTGTTTTTGATGCCGGTCTTGTAAACCGGTATCTTGCTGCCGCCCAGTCTGCGCGCCTGATTCAGATATTCCAGGAATTGGACAGGCGTCTTGATTTTGTTGTAGGCGCCCCGAAGAGGTTGTTCAATTCCCTGGTGAACCAGGATGTCACCGTAAGTCCCGCTCGGATCGCGCAGCGTTACGAATCCTTTGCCGTCCGTATCCGCCAGGATCGCCGCATATTCGTTGGCCGTAGCTGGTGAAATCCCGGTAAAGTCGTAACGGGAGAGATGTGATTTCACCGTATCGTTGCGCTGTTTCTGGGCGTCCTGTCTCGCCTTTTCTCGTTCTGCGGCAGTACGTGCATAAGCCGCTATCTGTGACGCCTGGATATTCGACAGGCCGGCTATTTGTTGTTGAGCAATACCGGCGTTTGCCGCAATCTTCCGCCCCGCGAGAGTGGCGTCGGCTGCGTATTTTTGCCCTTCCAGATCCTGGTTTCCTGCGATATTTCTCAGCAGTTGCTGGTTCGCATTCTGGAGTGTAGCCATGTTCAGCCGGGCGGAAGCAATCTTTTCCGCGCCGTCATACTGATTGCCCACATTACCCGCGATAGTCCGCATGTAGTCCTTGATATCGGCGTTGTTGCGTTCAAATTGCTGTTGCGGTGTGACGAGCCCCAGCGATGCGGCTTCTCCCCGCGTCATGAGTCGCACACCGCCGGGAGAGCTGCTGTCGGTCATCAGGCCGTTTTTGCGGTTGGCGTCAGACATGGCGGCAATATTGTTCGCGCTTCCCGGCGACCAATCAACGTCCCGGCCGGAGGGATCTCCGCCGGAGGCATAGACGATGCCGCCACCGCTTTTCGAATTACTGAGGGGGTCTTTTCCGGCAATGCCGATGTTGGAGTAATCGATGCGCTTACCGCCGATCCGGGCAAAACCGGAGCCGGGGTCAGAGGACGATAAGGGCGGTGTGGTTATGTCCGCCGCCCGTGGTGAACTTGTGGGCGCCGCCCCTGGACCGCCTGCAATCGGAGGCATCCCGGGTGATGCTGTTATGCCGTTGGCTTGTGAAGATAGCGGCAGAGAGTCCCCCGTGAAAGGCTGTCCGGTAATTGCCCGAGTTGCCAACGCCGCCGGCTGGGATAAATTTCTTGTTGTGGATCCCAACTGATCGGCAACGTCCTGGGTTCGCCCTTTCACGATGGCCATCGGATCGGTAGGGGTGTTCATGGCGCTCGCCACATTACCGACCTCACCGGCAATTTTCTGGGCAACGGCGGGTATCCCCAGCCCGACGACATTGGCGATGGGATGAGCGGCGGCCAGTTCTCCCAGGTCCGTTTCATAGGGCGGCTTCCAGTCCGTGTCACCACTGTCCGCAAATCCGGCAATACCCTTCAGTCCAGGCTTGTCCTTGCGCCCGAACCGGTCCGGCTGGTTGTTGGTTTTGGGACCGGTTCGGGTCGGTAGTCCATGCTTCAGCCTGACTTGCCGGATGATTTCGTTCAACATCTTCGGGCCGCCGAGCAATGCGACATCTTCCGGTGAGATGATGTACTCGCCGCGCTTGGCGTTGATCGTGATGTCATCGGCGATGCCGGGATTGTATTTTCCGGGAATGGCGCCGCTGTTACCGGGACCGGCAATATTCGCTATCGGCTGGGGAATCATTTTGTGTCGATTCATTTTATTTGCCTCACTTTCTGTCTGTCGCCTGTTTGTACGACCTATTCTTCATATTCGAACGCCGGGAAATCCTCCCGGTTAGCGCTGAGATCACGCCTAAAAATGTAATCGCCCATCGCCATCCGGAATTGCTGAAATTCAACTCCGCACCCGGCCACGCTGGCGAGGTGTTCCAGCTCCGCCATTTCGGGGACAGTGTAGCTCCCCCGCTCGATCATCGCCGCGCGCGCGTCGCGGTATCGCTGCATGTGCTCACGGACGGTTGCTGCGGCCTGTTCGTTTGCGATGCGCCGGGAAACGGCCTCCAACTGCTCGTTGATACGTTCCCTGGCCTCAGCGTACGGGGCCATCGTAGCCCCGACAAGCCGGGCAAAATCGGCATCCAGCCGGTGAAAAACAGCCGGCTCGATTGGTTCGCCCAACGCCGCCTGTATCAATACTTCTGTGTATTTTTCTTCATGGTTTTTGACTTGCTGGAATGCCATTTCCTCACGCTGTTTCAACCATTCGACGCCCGCTATCAGCCGCTTTTGTTCCTCTTGCAGTCCGGTCAATATCGCCTCACTATTCATTTCTTTCCCCTTTTCCCGCAGACTCGGCGCGGGGCCATTGTTTACTGCAGTTTCGGCGTAGTTCGCGTCAACAAACGCAAAGAGTCGTTCAGCTTTTTCGAAGTGTTTTTCAGCGGCGGCGCTGTCCCCACAATCCATTGCCACCTCCATTTTATCAAGACAGGCATCCATCAAGTTTTCGATGGATCGTCCCGTGAATTCGGCGGGCGGGGTCTCACCGCTGATCTTTTCATCGCTTTTCATTGTTTTTCTCTTTTCCGAGGTTTTTGAATACAAATCACCGAACAACATCATCCGAAAGCATCGCGCTCTCAAAAACCGCCTCCGCCGCCTTCGATAACGGGCTATCCAGATTCGTGGACAAATCACCGGCAACCAAATCGAGAAGCACCGCCAGCCCGCGCGCGCTATACTCATCCAGACCATTGACACTATCGGTGCGGCCCAGGATGCAGCCGTGCAGTACATTCAGCGCGGCCGCTGTATCTTCTATTTGATTTTTCTTATTGGCTGCGTGCCACAAAACAGCTTTCAGTGCCACTTTTGTAGTTTTGTTGTCGATCTCTACAATAAAATCATCGCCCTCTCGCCACACCTTCTCGTTACTCACTGTTTCCTCTCCTTTCACTATTAACGACTTCAATCACATGCCCCCGCGCAGTGTGCTTGCCGAATTCAAATGAAATTCCGGCATCCGCCAACTGACTTTTGATCCGCTCCAGGCTCCGCCGGAATTTGTGAGGGTTCGGAAATGTATAGTCCCGCCGGTCCGGCTTCACGAGCGCTGCCACACGCTCCAGCACATCCTTGAAAGTCCCTTTGACCGGCCCCGGCTCTGTATCCATGAGCTGGATCAGACCCCGCAGCAGGGTGTTGTTGTCCGGTGTGACCTCCCCTCCAACCGAATCCGCCACCTCCAGCAGCTCCAGCAGATCGACATCTGTCAGGCGCTTCGTGGCCGCGTTCGCGGCGATTGCGGCCCGGTTCCGATCCAAACCAACCAGCTTGGCGACCCTGTGAAACATAGGAAAAATCTCCGCTGCCTCAACTTCCGTGCAGCGCTTCAGCGGTCCGTACTGGCCGGTTTTCCGGATGGCGGGGAGAACTTCCGACACCACCCACTCCTCGAACCGCTCAGCGGCGGGAAGTTTCGAGCGGAAAATGAGCCGGTAGACGTCACGCTCAGGGATGATGGTGTATTCCTTATCGCTACCACCAGAAGGGAGGGTGTGTTTTACACCCCCCTTGCAATGTGTGCGAATGGCCACGCCCGGCTCTTTGTATCCAAGTATTTCAGCTACATCCTTCGCCACAAACCAAACCTCACCATCTCTCAGAATCGTCCGGACCACGGACTCATGAAAATCAAAAACCTGCATCAACGCTCTACTCATGGCCTTTTCTCCATTATTGGTTTGATTATCTATATGTAGATAGATACATTATATATACGCATAGGTGATGTCAACAAAAATTATCTATTTAAAGATAGATGGAGTGATAAAAGACAATGGGAAAGACCACAAGCAAAAGTACACCCCCCATGGTGACGGAATTGCTTCTAAAGGCAGTGGCCGAAAAAGGTCAAAGTGGGGTCGCCAGAGAGACCGGATTAACCCAATCGGCAATACATCGATATTTAAAGGGGATCGGCGAACCGACAACGGTCACCTTGCAGAGATTGGCCGATTACTTCGGGGTAAGTATCGCGGAATTAAGGGGGGAAATTCCTCTTAATGACGAAATAAACCCAACCACCGAAATGCTGCTTGACACGTCGTGTGTTATGCTT
>CAZRPI010000089.1:0-15597 GCA_964601865.1 uncultured Pelobacter sp.
GGGCGAAGAGGTCGCCGTGATGTTGGAGGTGGAGTTCGTCAGGAAGTAGGCGGTTTGTAAATCCAGTGTGGATAATTGAAAAGGGGAACGGCCCGGCATGGCTGTTCCCCTTTTTGCATCAACTTTTTGAGACACCTCTATTTGTCTGCGTCCACGGTCTTCGTGGCGTTGGTGGCCAGCTTGAGAATACTTTCCTGGATTACGAGGAGCTGGAGCGTATCTGCGACAAGTACGCGATCAACCCGCGCGACAGCGAGTTCGAAGTGGTCTACATCAACGGCGACCACAACATTCCAACGATATTTACCGGAACGGAGGAAGAAGGAGGCATTACCAGAACCCTCAAGCTGCGCCAGATCGAACCGGAATTTCTGAGCCGCATGTTCAGCGGGGGAAGTTAGAGCTGTTTTTTGGGATGCTGCTGGATGGAGACAATTCAGCAAAGCTGGACGCGTAGTGATGAAATACCGGAAAAATGCGAGTCGTTGGTGATAAGTGCGGCGTTGCGGGAAATTGCCGTTGCGCCAATGATGGCGTCGGGAAGCTTCAAACGGTATCTGCTGCGCAGGTCAAGCGCTTGCTGTAGCAGATCGTTCTCGTCAGTGGTCAAAGGTTCAATGTGTACCAGCTTGCAGAAAGCTGCGAAACAATCCCGGTCACTGTCTGAAAGGCCGTCAAATGCAAGGAATTCCAAATAAGTGATAATGGATATCCCGATATATTCGGCCTGTTCAAGCTTTGTGGCGAGGTCGTAATTTCCGCCCAAAAGGGAGATGACGGCGTTGGTATCAAGGATCACTCTGAGTTTACCACTCATCGCGAATACGCCGTTGGGCCGCTACGGCATCCCCTTTCCATGACAACTTGCCGCAAAGTCCGGAAAAACTGCCTTTCTCAACCTGTTTGGGTTTTGCCGGTTTCGCTTTTTTATTACGCGCCAGCAGGAACTGGTAGAAATCCAGCACTTCACGTCTGGAAGCAGGCGGGAGCACTGAAATGTCAAGGTACTTGGCTGTTGTGCCCATGGGTCAAAACCTCCTGATGTATGAAAACAGTAACATAAAGAAAAATCAGTAACAAGTTCCGAAACATTCCACCAAGGATCATACATATGAACTTTCACAAACAATTGGCGCTGAATCACTGGATGTACCGATTCTTCAGGGGCGGCAGCCTCCACGCAATCAAGGAACGCCTTGGGGATGACCGCCACGAGGGAATTGATGAAGACGGCCAGACATTCTTCTTCCATGAACTGACCCGCAACCTGTTCGACATCGACCGGATCGGCGTCGCGGACCTGCGCCGTTACGACCTGAACACCGTCCGGCACTGGCAGGAGATCACCGGCAGACGCAACCGCCTGGAAGAAACCGAGATGCGGATGAAATATTTCCAGTATCTCTCCCTGCTGTTCACCGAAATTTATCTGGACTGGTACTTCAACCGCCGGGACGAACTTCTGGCCGGGCTGAACGATGAACTGGAACTATACAATTCCCGGAACAGTGAAGAGAACCGCTTCCGCCCCTATGAAGCGCCGGACCTGAACAAGCTGGCCTACTGGAACGCCACCGGTTCGGGCAAGACCCTGCTGCTGCACATCAATATCCTGCAATACCTGCATTACTTCCGGAAAGCAAACGGCGAACAATACCCGAACAAGATCATCGTGTTAACGCCCAATGAAGGACTGTCACGTCAGCATCTGCACGAACTGGGGCTGTCCGGTTTCCAGTTCTTTCAGCTTTTCGACAAGAACCGGAACGTCTTCCGTGGCACGATCGAGGTCATCGACATCAACAAATTGAGTGATGAGATGGGGGACAAGACCGTGGCGGTGGAAGCGTTCGAAGGAAACAAACTGGTGCTGATCGATGAGGGGCACCGCGGTACCGGGACGGCGGCCGGGGCGTGGATGAACCGCCGCGAAGCGCTCTGCCGGGGCGGATTTGCCTTCGAGTATTCGGCGACATTCGGGCAGGCGGTGGCAAATGGCTTTACCATTGAAAAGGCCGACAACCAGAGCAATATCCACTTGCCAGGCACCCCGCCAATTCATGGTCGTAAAATATCCGTCTACAGCAGTTGCCGATAATCGCAGTGCAAAGCCTCTGCAAGTTTTTTTGCTCTCTCTTTACCGAGAACCCGTTTGCCGGTTTCCAGTTCGCTGATATGGTGCTGGGAAATGCCGGTCAGGCCGGCCAACTGCTTCTGGGTGAGGCCTTCGCGAAGACGATAGGCGCGCAGGGCCAGTTCCTGCCCCTTGTTCATATATTCCGGGAAAACCTCCGCCACGCTGTATGAACGGGTTTCATCACCATCACTTTCAAGCAATTTCATATATTTTTTAAGCAGTTGAAGCTTGTCACGCCTGACGCGCAGCCGTACCGTTATAAAATCTTCAATAGGGCGCTTTTTCGTGTGTGCCTGCATAGATTATCTCCACGGATATCGTGCCACGGTCTTCACTCCACACAGCAACATAGATTGGCTGACCTTTTTTCAGGTGACAGTCATGCCGGTTGGCGCCGAGTTTTGAATAGTTGGGCCAACCACCTCGAACCGGACCTGTCGTCTCTATGTCTCTGGCAAGCTGGAAAAGCAGCAGTCGCACTCTCTGAGGCAGTTTTTCCGTCTGTTTTTTGGCCTTGCCGGTAAAGGTGACGGCCCAGTTCATGGCCACAAATATACCCTTGAAGGGTATATTTCCAGGTTATCTGGAAAGGCGAGCAGATTATTATGAACAATCCATCGATTCAATCCGCACAACATCCGGCCAGATATCCACACAAACTCCCCCTCCTTCACGGTGAAAAAAGGTGGGGGACGGGGAATGGTAGGATCTGCTTCTGAAGACTGCATTAATTTTCCTGCGACTTATTACAGCTGCGGCAGACAGACGAAGAGCGTCACCGAGAGGAGCGCCAGCACCCACATTCCGGGCCTTACCTCGGCCGTCCTGCCGGTGAAGAGTTTCAGCAGCACATGGGTGATCATGCCGGCCGTCATCCCCACGCCGATGTTGTAGGTGAAGACCATCAGGGTCACGGTCAGGAAGGCCGGGATCAGTTCCGTCATGTCGTCGAAGTCGATCCGGGTGATGGGACTTAACATGAATGAGCCGATGGCAATCAATACAATGCCATAGGCGTGGGGCGGCACGATGGTCAGGATCGGGGCGAAAAACAGCGACAGCAGGAACAGTCCGGCCACCACCAGGGCGGAAAAGCCGGTGCGCCCCCCCTCCTCGATGCCGGCCGCTGACTCGATATATGCGCCGGTGGTGGATGTGCCGAGAAGCGGGGCGACCATGGTGGCCAGGGCATCGGCCATCATGGGACGCTCGATCTCGGGCAGGTTGCCGTTCTCATCCAGCAGGTCGGCCCGCATGGAAAGCCCCAGCAGGGTCCCCACCGTATCCAGAAAAGCCATGATGAAGATCACCATCACCACCGGGAAACAGCGGGGTGTCAGGGCGCCGGAAATGTCGAGCTTGAGGAAGATCGGCGCCAGGGATGGCGGGAGGCTGACGATACTGGTCGGCAGGGGGGTGATTCCCAGCGCGATGGAGGCGACCGTTGTCGCCAGGACTCCGATCACCAGGGCACCCCTGACCCGGCGGGCCACCAGTACTATGAGCAGCATGAAACCGGCCATGGCCACCTGACAGGAGGGTTGGCCCAGATTGCCGAGCTTGACCGGCGCCCCCGGAGCCCCCAGCACCACCAGGCCGGTCTCGTTCAGGCCGATAAAGGTCAGGAACAGCCCGATCCCGACGGCAAACCCGATTTTGAGCGACATGGGGATCGCCTCGGCCAGCCAGCCGCGAATCCTTAACAGGGTCAGCAGCGTAAAAATGACACCGGCGATGAACACCGCCCCCAGGGCGACCTGCCAGCTGTACCCCATGACCTTCACGACCACGAAGGCGATAAAGGCGTTCTCTCCCATGAAGGGAGCAATGGCAAAGGGACGGCGCGCCCACAACGCCATGATGAGCGTGCCGATGACCGAAGCCAGAATGGTGGCCGTCAGCGAGGCGCCCCTGGGAATACCCGCGTTTTCCATGATGGCCGGATTTACCACGATGATGTAGGCCATGGTCAGGAATGTGGTGACGCCGGCCAGGATTTCCCGGCGGTAGGTAGTATCGTACTGCTGAAACCGGAAGAAACATTTCATGATCTACAATCCCCTGACAGCATAGATTCCGGGCGCGTTTCGCCAGTACCCCCTGTAATCCAGTCCGTATCCGAAGACGAAGCGGTCCTCCACCGCAAAACCGGTGAAATCGGCCCGCATGCCGGGGGTTGCCTTGCGGGAATGCCGTTTGTCCACCAGCGCCGCCAGCAGCACCTCCCTTGCCCCCTGCTCACGACAGAACTCCGCGAGGGCGGCCAGGGTGAACCCCTCGTCGAGAATATCGTCAACCAGCAGCACCGTCCTGCCGCGAAGATCCGATTGCGGCCTGACGAGCCAGTTGAGCCGGGCGCCGCGCGTCTCGTGTCCGTAGCGGGTGGCATGGACATAGTCCACCACCAGGGGAAAAGCCAGCCGGGTAATAAGCTGGCCGCCGAAGATCAGGCCGCCGTTCATGACGCAGATCACCACGGGATCGGACTCCCGCAACCGCGCCGTAATCTCCGTGGCAAGCCTCTCAATGGCGGAAACGATATCCGCCTCACCAATGAGCAGATCCGCCTCACTCAGTATGCGACGCGCTTCGTCGGCTTTCATGGCAATCCCCTTTTCCGGGCGCCCACTACCCGCTCGATGCCGGCAGGATCATGGGCCGTGATGACTTCGTCGTAGCCTTCCACGGCACGGAACAGTCCGGCGACCTCACCCGACTGCCCCATCCCCACCTCCACCAGAAGCCAGCCGCCGGGATTCAGCAACCCTGCCGCAGCCGGCAGCAGAACGCGGTAGATGTCCAGGCCGTCCGGGCCGCCATCCAGGGCGCAGCGGGGATCCCAGTCACGGACCTCCGGCTCCAGTCGCTCAATGTCGCGGCTCGGGATATAGGGGGGATTGGAAACGATCAGATCAAAGCTGTGTCCCTCAACGGGCTCCAAGAGCGAACCGCACAGAAACTCGATCATCACGCCGTTGCGGTCCGCGTTACGCCTGGCAAGTTCCAGTGCGGCCGGTGAAATGTCAATGGCGGTGAGCCTTGCGGCCGGCATGCGTTTCGCCAGAGCAATGGCAATGCATCCGCTGCCGGTTCCGACGTCCAGTACACTGACGGCCCCCGGAGCGCGGAGTTGCGCCTCGGTCACCACCGTCTCGGTGTCGTGGCGCGGGACGAGGACATCGGGAGAGACCTCGAATTCCAGGCCGCAGAACTCCTGCGTGCCCAGGATATGCTGGAGCGGCTCGCGCCGCGCCCTGCGGGACACCATGGAACGGTACGCGGCCAGTTCGGCGCTGTTCAGTGGTTTGTCGAAATTGAGATACAGACCGACCCTGTCGAGCCCGGTTGCGGCGCAGAGGAGCCATTCGGCCTCAAGCCGGGCGTTTTCAATTCCCCTGGAGGCGAAATACTCTTTCGTCCAGTTCAGAATCTTCAGGGTGGTCCAGGTTTCCTGGTTTGTCATGGACTGGATACTCCTCGGGCAGTCCGGATACTACCCCATTATCCGGCGGCACTCCAGTTAAATCGGGGATCAGGTCGTGGGCAGCGATTGAATATTTGCTCTCAGGGATTTGATCGGATGGAAAGGAGGATTGGCGTCAGACCACGGGAAAGGAGGCTGTCCCGGCGTGACGGGCAACGGATAACGCGGCTCAAAAACTCAAAATCAATCCAAAAAAGGTTCCGGTTTCGGCTGCTCTGTGCTACATAGTGATCTCGCGCGACTGGCGCGCCACGTCAAACTCATCAACTCACCGGAGGTTTAGCATGTCCGAACAGAACCCGCGGGTCCTCATCGAAACATCCATGGGGCCCATCACAGTTGAACTCTTCAAGGAAAAAGCGCCCATTACCGTCAAGAATTTCCTCGGATACGTCAAGGACGGATTTTACAACGGCCTGACCTTTCACCGCGTAATCAAGGACTTCATGATCCAGGGCGGCGGCCTGAACGAGGCCATGGAACAGAAGAAACCCAAATTCGCCATCAAGAACGAGGCCACCAACAAGCTCTCCAACAAACGCGGCACCCTGGCCATGGCCCGCACCGCCATCGTGGATTCCGCAACCTCCCAGTTCTTCATCAACACGGTGGACAATCCCTTTCTGGACCATCAGGGCAAGCAGCCGGACCGTTTCGGCTACTGCGTCTTCGGCCAGGTCGTGGAAGGTATGGAAGTGGTGGACCAGATCCGCGCCGTCAAGACCGGCAACAAAGCCGGCCACTCCGACGTTCCCGTGGAGCCGGTCTTCATCAAGAGCGCCAGCCTGATCGAAGGGTAGAATCAATACCGGTATGACCGGAAAAATACGACGCCCCGCTTCATTTACGGCAAGCGGGGCGTTGTTACCCGACTCCACTGGGACCGGATCCGGCCCCGGACTCGTCCTATCCCGAATATCCCACGACCTCGTCCAGAACCTTCTTCAACTCACCGATCTTGTAAGGCTTGGCAATTACCCCGCTGAATCCGAACGCACGGTAATCGGACATGATCGGGTCATTGGAATATCCGCTTGAAACTATCGCCCTGACATTTCCGTCCATCTCCCGCAGAACCTTGATGGCCTCCTTGCCCCCCATGCCGCCCGGTATGGTGAGATCCATGAGTACGGCGGAGAACGGCTGCTGGACCTCGGCTGCCTGGCGGTACAGTTCGAGGGTTTCCTCGCCATCACGGGCAAAGGCCACGTCATACCCCAGGAACGAGAGCATCTCCCCGGCAACATCCCGGATGGTATCCTCGTCATCCATGACGAGAACACGCCCCTTTCCGGAAATGGTCTCGGTTTCTTCCGCGGGATGTTCAACCACCTCTGAAACCGCGGCCGGGAGATAGACACTGAACACGGAGCCCCCCCTGTCCGAGGCAACCGCTATATGCCCGTCGTGGTTCTTCACAATGGAGTAGACAATGGCCAGCCCGAGACCCTTGCCGCTCTCCTTCGTGGTGAAGTACGGATCGAATATGTGGGGGAGGGCTTCTTCCGCAATGCCTTCACCATGATCGACGACTGAAATGAGAACATACGGTCCGTTACGCAACGGCAGGTGCTGTTCCGGGCCCACGAAGACGTTGGCGCAGTTGATCTCTATTTCCCCCCCGTGGGGCATCGCCTGGTCGGCGTTGATGACAAGATTGTTGACAACCTGACTGAACTGCCCCTCGTCCACATCAACGGGATAGAGATCACCAGGGATCACGAACCGGCATGACACCCCGGAGCCTGACAGAGCGAAGGCGGCGGAGTCCCTTATGATACCGGAAATGGTCGCAATTTTTTTCACCGGAGCACCTCCACGTGAAAAGGTCAGAAGCTGCTGGGTCAGATCCCTTGCCCTCAGAGACGCCTTCTCCGCTTCACACAGTTTCATATGTACTTTTTCATTCTCGGGCACAAGCAGCTTGGACAACGATATGTTGCCCAGGATGGCGGTCAGGAGGTTGTTGAAATCGTGGGCGATGCCGCCGGCAAGAATGCCTATGGATTCAAGTTTCTGCGCCTTGAACAGATCGGCCTCCATCTTCTCTTTCTCGGTTATGTCGCGAAAAACCAGGACGACCCCAACCAGCCGGCTTTCCCGGTCGCGAATCGGCGCCGCGCTGTCGGCAATGATCCGTTCGGTTCCGTCTTTCGCCACCAGAATCGTATGGTTGGCAAGCTCAACCCCGGCGCCGGTCGCCAGGACCTGATCAACGGGACTCCTGCAGAGTTCCCGGTTCTTTTCGTTGATGATATGGAAAACCTCGCTGAACGGCTTTCCGACAGCATCTTCCTGCCTCCATCCGGTCATTTCCTCGGCGACCTTGTTGAGCAGGACAACCCGGCCAGCCGTATCAGTGGTAATAACACCGTCTCCGATGGAGCGGAGAGTGACTGCCAGACGTTCCTTCTCCATGGCAAGCGCATCCTCGGCGCGCTTACGTTCGGTAATGTTGCGGGCGTGTTCCGTAACCATCACCACATTCCCATCGTCGTCAAAGAGGGGGAACGCCCGCACCTCCAGAAATCCGACTTTCGGGTTGTACTTTTCGCGGAAAACGGTACGGCCGGTTCTGAAGGCCTCCGCGGTGTGGCAGTTTTCACAGACCTCGTCAGTGCCGTAATAGGCCTCGTAACAACGGGGCCTGCTGTCCCTCTTTTCCACGGACACATATTCATAACCGCCACGCCAGTTGGAGTGGATAATACGGAAATCCCTGTCGATAATGGATAAAAGATCCGGGATGCCATCGAAAACGCTGCGCAGGAGATTTTCCGACTGTTTCAGGGCCTCCTCCGCCTCCCGCCGTTTCCGCTCCTGGCGGTCCCGCTCCAGGCGGGCCTCAAGAATAGGCGCTATGCGGTCGGCAATGGTTTCCAGCAGCCTCCTGTCTTCATCGGAAAAATCGGACTCCTTATTGGCAACGGCAATCAGACCGATTGTCCTGTTCCGGCAAACGATGGGCGACGCCAGAAAATTGCGGAGCGGAATATGTCCGGGGGGTACGGTAAACGGTCCGTTGCCGGAGAAAGTCCTCTGCTCCCGCAGAGCCCGGCCCCACAGGCCGGTCCATTTTTCGGGATGATAGACGATCGATTTGCCCGAAACCCGGCATTCCTCCCATACCCCGCCGGAAAAGGAGGGAATGACAAGGGCGCCGTTCTCATCGATACAGCCGAAAAATCCATAGGAGCATTTCATTGCCCCCAGAACGACCTCCATTACTTCCCCGTACATATCTTCATCCGGGATGGCAAGGAAGACATTGGCGATCTGGTTCTTTATTGCCAGCAGGCGCTCCGAATCCCGCAACGCCTCTTCGGCCCGCCTGCGTTTCGATATGTCCAGAAACGCCAGGACAAGCCCCATTATGTTGCCGTTTTCTCCCACTATGGGCGTTGCCTTTACCTCAACCGGCGACATCACTCCGGATGCGGCGACAATCATGGTATCACCCGGAAATGCGACGGCCTTTCCCGCAACGACCTCCCGGACAACCTCCGCCGTACTGATTTCCCATTCTTCACTGCGGAAACGCACGACATCCACCAGGCTCCTGCCGACCGCCCGCTCCTGTTCCCAACCGGTCAACGTTTCAGCGGCCGGGTTCATGTAAGTAAGTACGCCCGATACGTCCGTGGTGACAACGGCGTCACCGATACTCCGCAGCGTGGTGGCAAGCCAGCGCTCGCTCCGCCTGATCCGGCTCTCCATGCGGTGCCGGTACAGGGCCATCTCGATTCCGGACTGAAGGGTGTGGTCCTGAAAAGGCTTGACGATATAACCGAACGGCTCGGTTATCTTGGCCCGTCCCAGCGACTCGGGGTCCGTATAGGCGGTCAGGTAGATCACCGGAATGTCAAAACGGGTTCGGATCCTGTCCGCAGCTTCTATTCCATCCATGTCTCCCTGGAGATTGATATCCATGAGGATCAGATCCGGCAGGTCGGTTTCGGCCTTCCGAACCGCTTCCTCACCGGACGGGACCGTATCCGTTACAACATACCCCATGCTCTGCAGACGTTTCTGAATACCCTTGGCAATGATCAGCTCATCCTCGACGATCAGTATCCTCATTTTTTCTTCAGTGGATAGAATGTCGCGCATATCATTCCCCATCACCGGCTCCAGAATGCAACGTACGCTTTCGCTGCTGATGAGTATACCACCTTTGTGCATTAATGAAAAGAAACGGCCATCCTAAAAATCATTGCTTCAGCTTGCCACCATCCGCACTCCGGTTAAAACCGGCTAGTTCCCCCCTGCGCCCCGCGGCTTCATGGCGCTCCTGAACCGGATGACGAATCTTGTTCCGGGAGCACCGACCTCGATACTTCCCCCCAACTGCCTGGTCAGAATGCATACAAGCTGCAGCCCCATGGTTTCGCAATTCACGGGATCCAGACCAACGGGCAGCCCGACCCCGTTATCGGCGACCATCAGCCTTGCCCGGCCATCGGGGTCGATATCGAATCCCACCCTGATCTCCCCTTTCCGGCCATCCTGAAAAGCGTATTTCAGGGCATTGGTCATCAGCTCATTGACAATCAGTCCACAGGGAACCGCCTCATCGATTCCCATCGAAACATTCGGCGCCGCGATATGCAGCGAAACCCGTTCCGGGTCTGAAACATAGGCATTGAACAGACGGCCGGCCAGATTTTCAAGATACTCCCCGAAATCCATATGGGACAGATTCCCGGTCCGGTAGAGCTTTTCATGGATCAACCCCATGGACCTGATCCTGTCCTGGCTGTCCATGAATACTTTCCGCGCCTGTTCATCCTCAATGGAAGCGGCCTGAAGTTCAAGAAGAGAGGATACGATCTGCAGGTTGTTCTTGACCCGGTGATGAACCTCTTTCAAAAGGATCTCCTTCTCCTCCAAGGATTCCCTGAGCCGTTCCTCGACACTTCTCCGCTCGGTGATCTCCGTTCTCAACTGGGCATTGGCCTCCGCAAGCTCGGCCGTTCTTTCACGCACCAGGCTTTCAAGCCGTTCCTGATACTGGTTGAGTTTTGCCTCGGCAAGCTTGCGTTCCGTCACATCGCGCCCCACCACCACAAGCCCCTTGCGACGGCCATCTTCGCGGAACACCGGCACCTTGATGATATCGAATACCATCGGAGGACCGTCGGGGCGGGGGATGACCTCATCCGCCCGACTCGTCTTCCCCGCCTTCCAGGCAATCTCATCGGACAGTTCGCAGGCGAGAAAAGCGTCGCGGTAGAACGGGCTGAATTCCGCCAGTTCGGAATCCTTCTTCCCCCGGTAGTCAACCTGCTCCAGATGAAAAAGCTTGAGGTCGAACTCGTTCGCCTCCAGCCAGCGCCCCTCCCCATCCTTGAACGCAACGATATCCGGCATCGCATTGATCAGTATCCGCAGCTGTTCCTCGCTCTCCCGAAATGCTTTATCCGCCCGTTCGTTCTGGGACACTCCTCCGTCACCCGTCGTCCCCTTTGCGCTCGACCGACTATTGTCCATCCTTTGCACCCCCTTTGGTACAATTGCCACGGCCTGACCCCGCCGCACCCGCCATGTAATTTTCCTGTGAGAGGAGAAAACTCCTTACCACTCTACAGGCGCGAGATATGCGACGCAAGGCGTTCTTTTCGCCGCTATCGCGCTCCCCCCCATCCGGTCCAGCCGGATGGCACGGGATCATCACCGGAAGCCTCCCGGCTTGAATCAAGCAAGACGCATATCACCCCTGAAACCGGCCTGAAACGGGACTGAACGGGAGGCGGGCCCGTATTTTTCCCGGCCGCTCGTCCTTTTTCTTTGCTTTCAGCTAAAATATCTCTATAATTCATTACTTTTAAAACTATCATGGGACATTCGTCCCATTTGAAGGAGACAGGCATATCAATGGGTAAGGCAGTAAGCAAAAAAATGCTGATCAACGTCAAGCATCCCGAAGAGGCCAGAGTTGCCATCGTACACGACGGCCGGCTGATGGAACTCAACATAGAGATCAGCGGCAAGGAACAGACAAAGGGGAACATCTACAAGGGGGTGGTGCTGCGGGTGGAACCGGGACTGCAGGCCGCCTTCGTGGACATCGGCCGCTCCAAGCCCGGTTTCCTGCAGATGGGCGAACTGCATCCGGACTTCTGGCAATGGCGTGACGACATTCCGGAGGAACAGCGCAAACGGCGGCCCCGGATTCAGGAGGTTCTCCGTCGCGGCCAGGAACTGGTGGTTCAGGTCGAAAAGGACGAACGGGACAACAAGGGGTCGGCCCTGACTACCTACCTCTCCCTTCCGGGGCGCTACATGGTGATCATGCCGGGCAGCGATTCCACGGGCGTTTCCCGCAAGGTTGAACAGGAGAGCGTGCGCAAGGGGCTGAAGGAAATCATGGCCGGCATGAGTATTCCCGAGGGTATCGGCTATATCGTTCGCACCCAGGCGGTGGGGCGCACTCCCGAAGAACTGAAGAAGGACATGGAAAGCCTGCTGGCCATGTACGAGAGCATCAGGCAGAGCGCCGCGGAAATCAGGGGGGCGGGAGAAATCTACCGCGACAGGGGCCTGATCATCCGCTTCATCCGCGACTATTTTTCCGACGATATCGACGAAGTGGTGGTGGACAGCAGGGAAGCGGCCAACGAGGCCAAGGAATTTTTCCGCGAAACCATGCCGGCGTGCGAGAAGCTGGTCAAGCTGCACCGGGAAAAACGTCCGATATTTTCACGTTTTCAAATCGAGGAACAGATCGACCAGATCTACGAGAAACGCGTCTCACTCCCGTCCGGCGGTTCCCTGATCATCGAGCCGACCGAGGCGTTGGTCAGCATTGACGTTAATTCGGGCAAAACCAGCGGCGAGCGGGGCATTGAGGATCTGGCGTTCAGAACGAACATGGAAGCGGCGGAAGAGGCCGCCCGTCAACTGCGGCTGCGCGATCTTGGCGGCCTGATCGTAATCGACTTCATCGACATGCGCGACCGGAAACACAACCATGAGGTGGAGAAGGCGCTGAAACAAGCTCTCAAGATGGACAAGGCCCGGGTCAACCTGGGGCGCATCTCTGACTTCGGTCTTCTGGAGATGTCGCGGCAACGCATCGCCAAGACCCTGAACGACGCCATTCACCTGGAATGCCCCCACTGTGAGGGGCGCGGCAAGGTCAAGTCCGTCGAGGCGATGGCCCTCTCTTTCCTGCGCAAGATTCACGGCGCCGCGGCCAAAGGGAACGTGGCCGAGGTACATGGCGGCCTGCCGCTGGAGGTTGCCTACCACCTGCTCAATCGCAAGAAACGCGAACTGGTCCAGATCGAGAATGACTACGATATCGTGGTAAGGGTCAAAGGCAAGACCTCGTTTCTGATGAACCAGCTTGAGCTTGAAATCATCAAGCGAGAGAAACCTCGGGTCGAGGAAACCGCGAAGGGAGAACAGGAGGCCAGGGAGGAGGCCCAACCCGTAAGCGGCGCCGAGACCGTGGTCGCCGAAGTGGAGGAGAAAGAGCAACTCCAGGGAGCTGTCGCGGCCGAGGGCACCAAAAAGCGCAAACGCCGGCGCAAAAAGAAGAAAGCTGTCGTTGAGGTGGCTGCTCCGCCCGAGCAGGTGGAAACAACGACAACACCGGAGCAGGAGCTTCCGGAAGCGCCGGAGATCCAGGAGCCCGAGGCGGCGGAAATTGCGGCAGACGCAGCTGAACCGGCCGAGTCCGAGCCGGCGCCCAAGAAGCGGAGACGCCACCGTACCCGCAAGACCACGAAGGCAACGGAAACCACAATGCCGGTGCCCGTTGAAATCGATTCGGCGACACGACCCGAAGTCGCCGAGCCCGAGGTGGCCGAACCCGCTCCACCCGAACCGGCGACAACGGGCTCCATCCCGCCGGAACCGCTCCCACGGGGGACCGCGCCGGATACGACCGATTCCGTGGAAGCCGTACCCGCTGAAGCTGAAACCGCCGGTGCCGGCAGCGACATGCCCGAGGCGGTCCAGGCCGAGGCAGTCCAGACCGGAGCGGAACCGGTTTCTTCGGAACCGTCGGCGCCGGCTGCAAGCCCCACCAAACCGAAGCGGCCCCGCTCTCCCGGAACCAGGCGAAAGCCGGTGACGAAGCGTGACAAACCGGCTGAAGAAACGGCTTCGGCTCCGGAAGAATCGACGCCAGCTGATCTCAGCCCCGCGGCTCCAAAACCGCGGCGTCGCGCCGCGGCAAAGAAAGTCCCGTCTTCAACCGACGCCCAGGAGGAGACCGGGGCCGAACGCAAAAAACCGGCTCCGCGCAAAAGCCGCGCAAAAAAAGATAAACAAGAACAATAGATTGGGACATAATGCGCACTAAAAAGCCGTCCCCCTTTTTTGCTTGACGTGACGACTCTTCGGAGATATTTTTAGCAGTCTTTTTCCCACTCCGCAGATGATGAAAGGCTATAACCGAATAAAATGGAAGAGCTCAGCGAATTGCAGATTCAAAGGAGACGCAAGGTCGATTCCCTGTGGGAGGCCGGCGTCAACCCCTATCCCAATGATTTCAAACCCCAAAACACTACGGCCGAAATCATCGGTACCTACGGCGCCATGGAGCGGATCGAGGCCGGCGACGCCATATTCGTATTGGCGGGACGCATCATGGCGCGTCGTTCGTTCGGCAAAGCCGCCTTCATAACCATTCAGGACCGAAAGGGCCGTTTGCAGCTCTACGTAAGGAAAGACGAGATCGGCGAAGAGTCTTTCGCCACTTTCGAGACGTTCGACATCGGCGACATCATAGGCGTGGAGGGGTTTCCCTTCAGGACCAAAACCGGCGAACTGTCTCTCCACGCGAAAAAGATCCGCCTGCTGGTCAAATCCCTGCATCCGCTCCCGGAAAAATTCCACGGCTTAACCGACGTTGAGACCCGGTATCGACAGCGTTATGTGGATCTCATCGTAAACCCCGAGTCGCGCGAGATATTTTTCAAGCGCTCCCGCATCATCAGCCTGATCCGCGCCTTCATGGTCGCCCGCGACTTCCTCGAGGTCGAGACTCCCATGATGCACCGGATTCCCGGTGGCGCAACGGCCAGGCCGTTCATTACCCACCACAATACGCTGGACATGCAGCTTTACCTCCGCATCGCGCCCGAGCTCTACCTCAAGCGCCTGGTGGTGGGCGGCATGGAGCGTGTCTTCGAGATCAACCGCAACTTCAGAAACGAGGGGATCTCCATCCGCCACAACCCGGAATTCACCATGATGGAGTTCTATCAGGCCTACGCTACCTATGAGGACCTGATGGACTTCACCGAGGAGCTGTTCTGCCACGTAACCGGGGAAGTGCGGGGAACCCTGGATTTGACGTACCAGGGGATGGAGATCAGCTTCCAGCGCCCATGGAGGCGCCTGACCGTGCGGGACGCCATCCTGGAATACGGTGACATCGACGCCAGAAAACTGGATGACCGCGATCTGGCCCTCGTCTACGCCCGCAGTATCGGCCTCGACCTGCCCGACGATATCGGTTACGGCAAACTGCTCATGGAGATTTTTGAGGAGGTGGCGGAACACAGGCTGATCCAGCCGACCTTTATAACCTCCTATCCCACCGAGGTGTCGCCGCTTTCCCGTAAAAACGACAGCGACCCGGATATCGTGGACCGCTTCGAGCTGATCATCGGCGGCCGTGAAATTGCCAACGCATTCTCCGAACTGAACGATCCGGTCGATCAGAAGGAGCGTTTTCTCTCACAGGTCGCTGAAAAAGCCAAGGGCGATGAAGAGGCTCACTACATGGATGAGGACTACATCCGCGCGCTGGAATACGGCCTTCCTCCCACGGCCGGGGAAGGGATAGGTATCGACCGGCTGGTCATGCTTCTAACCGACTCGGCCTCGATCCGCGACGTCATTCTCTTCCCCCAACTGAGAAAGGAGAAAAAAGATTAGGGACTGGGGATCGGGGACTAGGGCAGGAAAACGGAAAATGATTTCGTTCCCGGCCCACGGTTCCCAATCCCCAATCCCCGGT
>CAZRPI010000090.1:0-15537 GCA_964601865.1 uncultured Pelobacter sp.
GGGCGGCCGTTTCGACCGGATGACAGAGCTCACGCAGCGAAGGGATGCCGGCGACAAAACGCTTCATCAGGGTTTTGAGGCGGGAAGGGGGGGGAAAGGAAACGTCACTGCCGGTGACGATTACCCGCACCGTCCGGTACCGGCCGGCGTTCCGTTCGTCTATCCGGTGATAGAACAGCCGGTGCAGGGCGAGAATATCCGCCTCGCTGATGAGCGCCCCGCCCGCCAGCCGGTGCAGCAGATCATACGCTTCACTGTGTCCGGCCGCTTCGTAATGATCCCGTAGCGGTTTGCCGCCAATGGTGATGCCGTCTTCGATAACCACCTTGGTCTCGGTTTCGGTCAGGCTGTTCCCCTCCAGCGCGTTGCTGCTCCAGGTCAGACCGATCCGGTAATATTCACGGAGCTGGCGCAGTTCATCTTCGGACAGCGGCCGGCATGCCCTGATTTTCCGCTGGAGCCTGTCGCAATCGGCAATGCGGTTGGCAAATTTCATGGCTTACCTCGCCCTGGTGTCAAAACGGATGCTGCCGCTGATACTGCCGTCACGATCCGCTCCCCCAATAAAGAACTGTTACAGCTCCTTCTCCACCCGCTTGATCATGATGGAGTTGACCACCACCGACACCGATGACAGGGCCATGGCGAGGCCCGCGAATTCCGGCTTGAGGACCAGGCCGAAATGCGAGAACAGCCCGGCGGCGACCGGAATGCCGAGGACGTTGTAGAAGAGGGCCCAGAACAGGTTCTGCTTCACCTTGGCCAGGGTTGCCCGCCCGATCCTGATGGCGCGCACCACATCCAGCAGGTCGTCCCGCATCAGCACGATGTCCCCGGTTTCCTTGGCGATGTCCGCGCCGCCGCCGATGGCGATGCCGATGTGCGCCTGGGCCAGGGCCGGAGCGTCGTTGATGCCGTCCCCCACCATGGCGGTGATCACGCCGCTCATCTGATACTCTTTCACCAGGTCCTGCTTGCGGTCGGGAAGGACCTCGGCCTCGAACAGGTCGACACCGGCCTGGGCCGCGACCTTTGACGCCACGTCCTCATGGTCGCCGGTGATCATGCAGGTCTTGATCCCCATTTTCCGCAGCTCTTCAACGGCTTTTTTGGAGCTGGGCTTGAGCGTGTCGGCGAACGCGGCCACGCCCACCAGCGTTCCGCCACCGGCCACGAAGATCAGCGATCTTCCGGCTCCGGCCAGATCCCCGATTCTGGAGGCCAGCGGCTTCAGGCTGATCCCCTCCTCCCGCATCAGGCGCTCGTTCCCCACGACCAGACGGAAGCCGGCGTAATTGCAGGTAATGCCGTAGCCGCTCCGTTCCTCGACCTCTTCCGCCTTGCCCGGTCTGACCCCCGCCGTTTCGGCGGCTTTGAGAACGGCCTGGGCCAGGGGGTGGTTAGAGCAGGCTTCGGCCGTGACCAGACACTCCAGGAGGCGGTCCGGGTCCACCCCCTTCACTGCCAGCAGGTCGGTCATGGTGGGGGCGCCGGTGGTCAGGGTGCCGGTCTTGTCCAGCAGCAGCACCCGCAGGCGGGAGATGATCTCCAGCGCCGAGCCGCGCTTGACCAGGATCCCCCGTCCCAGGGCGACGCCGCTGCCCACCATGATGGCGGTGGGGGTGGCCAGTCCCATGGCGCAGGGGCAGGCGATGACGATCACCGCAATGGCGAATTTGAGCGCCGTCGCAAACGGCGCGTGCAGGGGGAAGAACCAGACGTAAAAGGTGAGGAGGGAGAGGATGATGACCGCCGGGACGAACCAGCCGGAGACGGCGTCGGCGAAGCGCTGGATCGGGGCCTTGTCCCCCTGCGCCTCCCGCACCATGCGCACTATCTGGGAGAGCAGCGTGGCCTCGCCGATGCGGGTGGCGCGCACGCGCAGCACCCCATTCTTGCTGATGGTAGCGCCGGTGACGGCATCGCCCGGATTTTTCAGCACCGGCATGGCTTCGCCGGTGACCATGGACTCGTCCACCGAGCCGCTGCCGTCCACCACCTCGCCGTCAACGGGGATGGTCTCCCCGGGCCGGACCACCACAACATCCCCGACCCTGATGAGGGAGACCGGGGTTTCCATCTCCCCTTCGTCGGTGAGCAGCGAGGCTTTGTCGGCCTGCAGCCGGAGCAGCTTCTTCAGCGCCTCTCCTGCCTTGCCGCGGGCCCTGGCCTCCAGATACTTGCCGAGGCGGATGAAGGCGATCAGCATGGCCGAGGTCTCGAAGAAGACGTCGTGACCCGGACCGAGCAGGCCGCTGTAGGCCAGCAGGGAGTAGAAATAGGCGGCCGACGTTCCCAGGGCTACCAGCACATCCATGGTGGCGCTGCGGTTCCTGATGGCAGCCCAGGCGCCCCGGTAGAAGACCAGCCCGGCGGAGAACTGCACCAGGGTCGCCAGCAGGCAGTTGAGCTGCATGACGGCGTGGTTGTGATGCATCCCCATGGTGAGCATGATCGGCAGCGAGGCCAGGAGGGAAAAAATAAGCCACCTCCGTTCGGAGCGCTGCTCATCCCGGACTGACGTGTCGTCGCGCCGTTGTTCCACCGGCGTATAACCGGCGTCCAGCACCATGGCGAAGATTTCGTCAACGCCGATGCGCTGGGAGTCGTAGCGGACAAAGGCGGTCTCGGCGGCCAGGTTGACCATGGCAACGGAAATGGCCGGCTCCTCCAGCAGCTTCGTCTCCAGCCGGTGCACGCAGGAGGCGCAGTGCAGGCCCCGTACCCCGAAGGTCAGCTCCCCCGCCGGCGCCGATGGCACCACGCCGTACCCCAGTTGCTCCACGTGCCGGCCGATTTCAGCGGCGGCAATGACCGTCTCATCATGCGTGGCCACCAGCTCCTCCAGGACCAGGTTGACCGTTGCCGATGATACTCCCTCCAGCGCGGAGATTGCCCTTTCGATCCGGGATGCGCAGTCGGCGCACGACATTCCGGTAATGCCCATGACTGTCTTGGTCATCGCTCAGTTCCTGAAATCACCCCTGATGACGTGGCCCCAGGTGATCTTGATGGCGGCCGCTATGGGGAGCGCCAGCAGGATGCCCCAGAAACCGAGCAGCTCACCCAGCGCCATGACCATGACGATGGTCATCAGGGGATTGAGATTCATTGATTCCTTGAAGATCAGCGGTTTGATGATGTACCCTTCGAGGAAATAGACCACGCCGAACACCGCTCCCGTCTGAAGCAGGGCCGTAATGCTCTGGTATTTGAACCAGGCGAAGAACAGCGCGGGGAGCGTGGCGATGATGACTCCGATGAAGGGGAGAACCGAAGCGGCGCCGGCGAAAATGCCGCAGAAGATCGGATGGGGAACGTCGAGAACGAGGAGCGCCAGCAGCGTCAGGAGCGCCACGATGATGGAGACTATGACCTGGCCGCGCAGATAGCCGCCGGTGCTGCTGTTTACTTCCTGCCCGATGTCGATGAGGATGGCGCTCCGTTTGGCGGGGAGAAGGCTCTTCAGCGTTTCGATGACGGTCCGCTTGTAGTACAGCATGAAGAAGACCAGGATCGGGGATAGGACCAGGTTGAAGATGTTGAAGAAGATCCGGCTGGCGAAGGAGTAGGCCATCAGGGCGGCCTTCTGGGCCGTGGCGTCGATGTTGTCCGAGACCTTGGCGATCAGCCATTGGATTTCCTCCGATCCGTAACGGCCGGGAAGACGGGCCTTCCACTCCATGGCGATCTGCTTTATTTTCTGGATATAGGAGGGGAGATCGCGGATGAAGGCGTCCCACCCCATGGTCAGCTTGGGAACGATGAAGGCGAGAAAAAACAGGCCGAGGACGCCGATTACGCCGTACAGCAGCGCCAGGGCGTGGATGCGCCTGATCCCGTGTTTTTCGGCCCGCACCACGAGCGGGTCCAGCAGGTAGGCGATGACCCAGGAAAGCATGAGGCACGAGATGGTGTGCTGCAGCGCATAACCGGCCGCCGCCGTGAGGCAGAGCAGCAGGATTGCGGCGATCAGCCTTCCGTAGTCACTGCGATGTGCTCCCTGGGTGTTGGGACTCATGCCGTCCCCGCGTCAGATGCCGAAAAGGTCTGAGGAGATGGATTCGATCGAGAAGATGTTGTTGACTTCCAGCCACTGCCTGACCCGGCTGGTCAGAAACTCGTCCCTGATCTTGCTGTATCTGGCGTTCTCCTCCGGGAAAAACGACAGGATGTCGTTGATGTTGCCGAAGGGTTTTTTCCCTTTTACCGCGTCGGCCAGGAGTCTCTTGAGCCCCCTGTCCTCGACTGCGGCGATGAATCCGGTCATGACCTGAAGTTCGACGCCGTAGTCATATCCGGGAATCCGGAGGAATCGCTCCCGGTGGATTTCCATCTGGCGCCAGAACTCGTCGTCGTCCAGGCTTGACGGAACGAAGAACAGCTCGCCGGTGAGGTTGTCCAGAAAATAGATCCGGTTGTTCTGGGCGCCGAAGGCCTGGATCAGTTCATCCCAGACAATCCCGACGTTGTATGCGAATGCCATTGTGTCGAACCCCTATTCCTTATTGACTTATTCGTTGAGTGACAGCACAATCGCCCGATCATGCGCACGATTTTTCTTGCCGATGCCCACCTGACATCACCCGAAGACACCAACTACCGCCTGCTGCTCGCCTTCCTGCGCGGCCTGGAAGGAGATGCCGAGACCCTCTTCATCATGGGAGACCTGATGGACTTCTGGGTCGGCTTTCCGTCGCAACCGTTCCGGCAGTACGATCTCCTCCTGGATGCCCTGCGGAGGTTGAAGCGGAGCGGCTGCCGCCTCGTCTACTTCGAGGGCAACCACGATTTTCACCTGGGCCCGGTGTTCCGCGAGCGCCTGGGGGTCGAGGTCCACACCGGACCTTATGTCCACGTGGTGCAGGGGAAAAGGCTCTTCCTCTGCCACGGCGACCAGATAAACCGGGCCGATCACGGATACCGGCTGCTGCGCCTGATTCTGCGCAACAGGATTACGGGGGCGCTGACGGGTCACTTCCCGCCCGCCCTGGCGCAGCGGGTCAGGGACCGGCTGCAGAAGAGCAGCCGGGCCGGCTACCGGGCCAAGGCGGTTCGCTGGGACTACCGCCGGATTATCCGGGATTTTGCCCGGTCGGTGCGGGAACTTGGATGCGACGGACTGGTTACCGGCCATTTTCACCTGGCCTTCGTCGAGGAAATGGGGGGAAAGCCCTTCACGATACTCTCGCTGGGGGACTGGATGGATCAGTATACCTACGGCGAGCTGGAGTCCGGAAAGTTGTGCCTTCGAACATACCATCCCGGCGGACCGTAGGGACGGATCCCCCTGGTTCCGTTCCCGCCGGGGGCGTATCCCCGGTCCTATCTCTCGAAAAATTCCTCCAGAGCCTGTTCTCCAACCTGGGAGGATTTTATCTTCCAGCGGTCCTGGTTGATAACCAGGGCCACCAGCGCAATCCGGGGATTCCGGGCCGGCGCGAAAGCTGCGAACCATGAGTAGTGTCCCCTGGGATCGGTGCCGTCGATGGAGCCGGTTTTGGCGCAGACGTCCACATCCACACGCCGCCTCCCCTGCCGGTCGTGGAACGCCCTGCGGGATGTCCCGGTGACAACGGTGCTGGAGAGCATCCGCGTGAGCGACGCGGCCGTCTCCGGCGATACCGGCCTCAGGATCTCCCGCGGCACATGGACCTGGCGGGCGCTGCCGTCGGATTCCACGATCCTTTCGGTCAGTCCCGGGTGCATCATGCGCCCGCCGTTGGCGACTGCCGCCATCATCATGGCGGCGTGCAGCGGCGAGATCTTCACCTCGTGATCGAGGCCGGCCCCCATCTGCATCAGCCCGAGGGTGTCCCGCGGTTCCGTTGCCCTGCTCTCCCTGACCGGGACATCCGGGAGGATGACCTGGTTGAAGCCGAATCTGCCGACGGTTTCCATGAGAGACTTCTTCCCCGCAATGTCGGCGGCCACCCTGCCGAAGACCGGGTTGACCGATTTGCCCATGGCGTAGGTGACGTCCAGCCGGTTGTTACCCCCACGGGGGGTGGCGTCCCAGTGCCGGGGGTTTTCCGAAACGAAGCGCCCTCTGAACTCCACCACGGTTTCCGGGGTCATACGTTTGTTCTCCAGGGCCGCCGAAGCGGTCACGATCTTGAAGAGCGATGCCATGGGATAGAGATCGTAGACCGCCTTCCGTTCCCAGGCGGGATCGATCTCCGAGTGGGAGGTCATGGCCAGGATCCGGCCGGTGGCAGGCTCCATGGCGACGAAGACGCCATAGGGAACCCTGTTGCTGACCATAAAGTCATGAACCCGTTTCTGCAGGTCGCCCTGGATCGTGTAGTGGAGAGTTTCGGCCGCTTCGGTCCTGGCGGTGAGACGATCGCCCGTGGCGCTGGCGGATTCCAGGAGGAGGCTCGCGGTTTCGAACGGCCCCGGGGCGGGACGCCTGGCGGCCTCGGCCGTCCGGGGGGATGGGGTGGAGTGCTTCCTGATCCAGGCGACTACCGCCCCTGCTGCCCTGGGCGCCTTGCGGAGGGTGAAGAAGCAGAGCGGCGCAACCACGAGCACAACCGCCAGGAACAGCAGGAGGGAAGCCGGCGGAATGCGGCGCAGGGAGTCGGGGAGAAATCTCTCCACCCTGAATGGCTCGCGCGGAAGCGCGACCCTCCTCCTGTTGACCTGACCGGTTCTGGAGGGGAGGAAGTCGAAGAGGCGTTTTTTTCTTGTTAAATGTTTGAGGTCCTGCATGGCGTTCCGGGACGTGAATTTATTGGATGACTATATAGGGACGGGGCATTTTTGTCAATCGATCTGGGTTTCCGGCTTGTCGGGCCAGAAGCGGCGTTGCAGCTCCTCCAGCAGGGGGGTCAGGCTCTTCCGGTCCCTGGCGGCGATCATGATCCCGCCGTGGGTGCGGGCGAACTGGCGGACCCTGAGGAAGGCGATGGTATCCTTCTTCTTCATGCTCTCCAGCAGGTCGGACTTGTTGAAGACCAGAAGCTGCCGTTTGTCGCCCAGTTCCAGTTCCTCCAGGATGCGGTTCACCTGGGTGATGTGGGCCTCGAAGCGGGGATTGGAGGCGTCCACCACGTGCAGCAGCAGGTCGGCGTCCCGCAGCTCCTCCAGTGTCGCCTTGAAGGCGCCCATGAGGGAGGAGGGGAGGGAACGGATGAAACCGACCGTGTCGGTGATGATCACCTCCCGCTCCATCGGGAAGCGGAGCCGCCGGGTGGCTGTGTCGAGGGTTGCGAACAGCAGGTCCTCGGTGAATACCCTGCTCTTGGTGAGGGTGTTCAGCAGGGTGGATTTTCCCGCGTTGGTGTAGCCCACGATGGAGATAATCGGGATGTCGGCCCTGACCCGCCTGCGGCGGCGCTGGTCCCGTCCCCGTGAAAGGTCCTTCAGCTCCTTCTCCAGGCTGGCGATGCGGTCGCGGATGCGGCGGCGGTCGGTTTCCAGCTTGGTTTCCCCCGGCCCCCGCCCGCCGATTCCCCCCATCAGGCGGGACATCTGCACCCCGCGCCCGGTCAGACGGGGGAGCAGGTATTTCAGCTGGGCCAGTTCCACCTGGACCTTGCCGTCCAGGGTCTGGGCCCGTCGGGCAAAGATGTCCAGGATCAGTTGGCTGCGGTCGATGACCTTGAGCTCGGTCATGGAGGAGATGGAGCGGATCTGGGCCGGACTCAGCTCCTGATCGAAGATCAGCATGGTGGCGCCGCGCTGCAGCGCCCTGATGACCACGTCCCGCATCTTCCCCTCGCCCATGACGAAGCGGGGGTTGATGCTCCGGGGCCGCTGGATGAATTCGTCCAGCGCCTCGATCCTGGCGGTGCGGGCCAGCTCGCGCAGTTCGCTCATGGAATCTTCCGCGTCCCGGCGGGTACCGTCGATGGTGACCGAGATCAGTATGGCCCGCTCCAGGGCGTCTCCGATGACCCCCTTTGCGTGCGTGGAGCGTTCCAGGTCGGCTTCCAGTTCTTCGATGAAGTGGACGCCGTCCAGCTCCACCCGCTCGATGGGCGTGACCTGGCCGGTAACGGTGGCGGGCCCGCCCGCCGCGGGGGAGAGCCAGGCCAGCTGGGCGAAGATGTGAGGTTTGCCGGGGGTGAAGAGGAGGGCCGCCAGCAGGTCGAGGCGCAGCAGCGAAAGGTCGGTGAGGTCGTCCTCGCTGATCCGCTCGTTGCGCAGATGGGTGTGGATCAGGCGCAGACCGCGCAGGGCGCGCTTTCCCAGGGGATAGTCGCGCAGTTCCGGTATGACCAGACCCTTCTCGTCGCCGACGATGACGTGCTCCACCACGCCGGAACGGTTGACCAGGATGCCGATCTGGCGGCGGATATCGCCGGAGAGTTCCACGAGGCGGCCGGCCAGTTCCTGGGTGCAGAACTCGGCCGGCGGCACCCGCCTGCGGAAGAGGCGTTCAAGCGCCTGGATCTGGCTCGTTTTCAGACCGGAGAGATTGCCGGATAGTTCTTTGATGGGATGACTCCGTGTATCTGTTCAGGCAAAGAGACTGAAGGCTGAGGACTGAAGTCAAATCACAAAATGGTCTTGCCGGAACAGATGTGGTTCCCTAACGACAGGTTAGAGTCATTGCAACGGATTCTGATTGCTTCAGCCCTCAGTCTTCGGTCTAAACTGCCGGGTAGTTTCGACTCCGTTATTGCTACAGCCCGATGATGTTGTATCCGCAGTCCACGTAGTGGACCTCGCCGGTAACGGCTCCGGCCAGGTCGCTGCAGAGGTAGACCGCCGAATTGGCCACATCCTCCTGGGCCGTGTTGCGGCGCAGGGGGGCCTTCCCCTCCACCTGGTTGAGTATCTGCACGAAGCCGCTGACGCCCGCCGAGGCCAGGGTGCGGATCGGACCCGCCGAGATGGCGTTGACCCGGATTCCCTCGGGCCCCAGCGCGTCGGCCAGATAGCGCACCGAAGCCTCCAGCGCGGCCTTTGCAACGCCCATGACGTTGTAGTTGGGGAACACCTTCCTGGCGCCGTGGTAGGTGAGGGTGAGGGCCGCGGCATTTCTCCCCTGCATCATGGGGTGGGCGGCCTTCAGGATGGCGATGAAGGAGTAGGCGCTGATGTCCATGGCGGTTGCGAAGCCCTCCCGCGTGGTGTTCAGGATCGTTCCCTTCAGCTCTTCCTTGTTGGCGAAAGCCACCGCGTGAACGATGATGTCCACACCGTCCCACACCTTGGCCAGCGCATCGAAAACCGACGCGATGTCGTCGTCGTTCGTGACGTTGCAGGGGAGGAGCAGCGTGGCGTTCAGGGATTCCGCCAGCGGGCGGACCCGTTTTTCAAGGGCCTCTCCGGCGTAGGTGACGGCCAGTTCGGCGCCCTGCTGGCGCAGAGCCCTGGCGATGGCCCAAGCGATGCTCTTTTCGTTGGCTATTCCGAAAACAAGCGCTTTTTTGCCCTGGAGCAGAGACATGTCTTCAAACCTCCGGTAAGTATAATGTTTTGATATATAGTCTGTTTGTGGTCAACTCCCGCCGGAGTTGTCGCGTAGTTCGGCCATTCTCGCTTCCAGGTCCGCCAGACGTTTGTCGATCGCCGTCAGGGTCTCCAGGACCCTTTCCAGGTTACCCTTGATGGCAAAAACCACGAACGGCGTGATGAACCATACCACGGCCAGAAAAAAGCCGAGCATGCCCAGCATGACCGCGAAACCGCCGAATATCTCCATAATTACTCCGATCCGTGCGCGTGGAACGTCTATAACATAGTGAAGCTCAAATGTTAACAAGAAATCTGAACGGATCGTCAGTCCGGCGGAATGGGGCGGGGCGATTTTGACGAGCCGTGGTAAAAACCGGTGATTGTCTTCGTGAGATGTGGTAATTTGCTTCGATTATCACTCCCGCTCCGTCGTACCGGCTGAAACGGTAAGGCAGAGCGGAATTTTACGGCAAGGGTTAGCTGTGAGTCTCATTCCCATAACATCCCCCCGGTTTCTCCAGTCGGATTTTCTGGCAACGCCGCCCGACTGGAGACAAGTATTCGGCAACGGCAAGCCGCTGGCCCTGGAGATAGGCTGCGGCATGGGTGATTTCGTGGCCAATGTGGCGCGGATCCATCCGGACCGGAATTTCATCGCCATCGATTATTTCAACAAGGGGTGCCTCAAAACCTGCAGGCGGATCGACGGACTGGAACTGGACAACGTACGGGTGGCGCGGGATGAGGCCCGCAGCTTCATTACGCGCTGTATACCCTCGAAATCGCTGGACATGGTGATCATCAACTGTCCGGATCCCTGGCCCAAGAAGCGCCACCGCAAGCGCAGGCTGGTGAACCCGGACTTCGTGAGATTCCTCTCGCAGTACCTGGCGCCGGGGGCGGATTTCCATTTCGCCACGGACTTCGATGACTACGGCGAGGATGTGGCCGCGATGATGCCCGGGATCGAAGGTTTCGAGAATGCCCTCGCCCCCGATCTCTACCGCCACACGCGGGAGCAGTACCCCCTCTCGAAATACATGCTCAAGTTCATGGCCATGGGGAAACGGATCTACTTCGTCCACTACCGGAAGGTGGCGTGATCGGGAGATGCCGGGCTTTTGCCGCTCTTCGGGAAGCGGCGGACGGCGCCATTGCGCCGGGAATTGCGACGAACGAGCCCTGATGCGCTCTCTGCGGCGGACTTCAACCGCCGCTTGCATGGTTATTGATGTCAGACAGATACGTGGAAAAATCGTTTCTCTACCTGCTGGTTTTTTCGCTCCTGCTCCATCTGGGGGTAATCGCGGCGCTGCTGTACCTGCCGTCCACGACCCCGGCGCCCAAGGAGCCGGTTTTCGTGGATCTGCAGCAGGTCCCGGAGGCCCAGCTCCGCGGCGGGCCGGCGCAGCGTGAAACGCGGCGGCAGTCGGACCGGCGGAGGAGGGTGGAGCGGGAAACCGCTCCGCGCGTCTACGACAGCCGCGACAGCGGGGCGAGACCGCCCCGTCAGGCAGCCCGTTCCCTTCCCGCACAGGGTCAGGCCGGAGGCGGCCCGGCGGGCCGCCGGGAAGGGCGCGTTCCGGAGGGGTCGTCGGTTTCGGGGCTTCTGAAACCCCGTCCGCCATCGGGATCGGGCCGTGCCCCAGGGCAGTCTTCGGGCCGGCCGAGGCTCTTCCCCGGTGCGGCGGGATTGGCCAGGATGGAGGAGAGTTATCGCCGCAAGTTCGAGAAAGACGTGGCTGAGGGCAACACCAGGTTTCTCAATTCGGATGATATCCAGTTCGGCTCTTTCCTGCGGCGCTTCGAGAACTGCGTGTACGGCGTCTGGCGCTATCCCGAGGAGGCGGCCAGGAACGGCATCCAGGGAATAACGCCGGTCAAGATCACCTTCAACCGCCGTGGCGAGATCCTGCGCGTGGAGTTGCTGGAGAGTTCGGGCGCCAAAGTCCTGGACGACGAGGTGTTCCGCACCCTGAAGATGGTCGGCCCGGTGGGGAGCCTGCCCAGGGGGTACGACAAGGAGGAGTTTCACCTGATAGCGTTCTTCCAGTACGGCATCGCCAGAAAGTTCATAAGGTGAGCATCAGAGGTTTCATGATAGCCGCCCCCCAGAGCGGGAGCGGAAAGACCACGGTTTCCCTGGCGATCATGGCGGCCTTTGCGCGGCGGGGGCTGAGGGTGGCCCCCTTCAAGTGCGGCCCGGACTTCATCGATCCCGGCTATCACCGGTTGGCCAGCGGACGGGTTTCCGTCAATCTCGATGGGTGGATGTGCCCCGCCTCCTTTGTTGTCGAGACCTTGTCTCTCCATGCCCGCGACGCGGACGTGGCGGTGATCGAGGCGGTCATGGGGCTCTTCGACGGCTTGGGCGCATCTCCAATGCTGGGGAGCAGCGCCCAGATCGCGGCCATTACCGGGGCTCCGGTAGTGCTGGCGGTCAACGCGCGCGGCATGGCGGCCAGCTCGGCCGCTCTGGTGAGAGGGTTTGCGGGGTTCGATCCGCGGGTCAGGCTGGCCGGAGTGATTTTCAACAATGTGGGGAGTTCCTCCCATGGGGAACTGCTGCGCAGGGTCATGGCCGAACATGCTCCGGACATTCCGGTGTTCGGCTGCATCCCCCGTGACGAATCCCTTGCCGTGCCATCCCGGCATCTGGGGCTGGTCACGGTGGAGGACAATCCCCTGTCTCCCGAATACCTGTCGCATCTGGCGGAGCTGGCCGAGAGGCATCTGGACCTGGATGGACTGGCAGGACTTGAGGTTGCGCTCCCTTCGGCTCCGCTCAGGGAACAATATAGGAGGGTGAGCGGAGCCGAACCCCGCATCGCCGTTGCCTGCGACGCCGCCTTCTGCTTCGTGTACGAGGACAACCTGCGGCTGCTCAGGAATGCGGGCGCCGTGACGATCCCTTTTTCTCCCCTTGAGGACCGCGCCCTGCCGGAAGAGGTGGACGGCATCTATCTGCCGGGCGGTTATCCGGAGCTGCACGCGGAACGCCTGGCTGCCAATGCTGCCATGCTGGACGCCATTCGCGCCGCGTTTCGCGAAGACCTGCCGCTGTACGCGGAGTGCGGTGGTTTCATCTATCTTACCGAAGGGATGGAAGAGCATGGGGGCGTGCCCCGGGCGGATTTCGCGGGGATTTTTCCGGTGCGGGCCCGCATGCTGCCGAGACGCAAGGCCCTGGGGTACAGGGAGGTGGAGTTCCTGGGGGATTGTCTCCTGGGTCCTGGAGGCGGAACCGCCAGGGGCCACGAGTTTCACTACTCGGAAATCGGCGCAATGCCGGCGGATGTGAAACGTGAATACCGTGTGACGCGCCGGGGGGAGGCGCTCGGCCTTGAAGGGTATCGCCTGCGCAACTGCCTGGCTTCCTACGTGCATCTCCATTTCGGCAGCAATCCCGCCATCGCGCCGGCATTCGTCGCCGCCTGCCGGAAACACCGGAATTCGGGGTAGGGCCGGCGACTATTCCGAACCTGAGCACATGACGACGCGGGAGGAGTATTGCCTGCTTCATCCCCCCCGCGTCACCCATCAAGATTCATCTCTCCAAACGAAAGGCGGCGCCTCCCGTTAGACCGGGAGGCGCCGCCCTCATGCCTGAATGTCAACTCAGCTACTGATATCTCATCTGGTTTTTCTGCTGGTCCCGGTCATGGGATGGTTTTGACTGGGAGCGCGGCTGCTGTCCGGATCCATCCTGGTTCTGCTGCCGCTGGCGCTGTATCTGGTGTTGCTGCTGCTGACCCGACCCCTGCTGCGTCTGCATTCGCTGCTGCCGCTGCTGGAATTGCTGCCCCTGGCCCTGCTGTGTCTGGATCCTTTGCGGCCGCTGCTGGAATTGCTGTTGCTGCTGGCCATATCCCTGCGGCTTCTGCTGCTGGTTGTAGGTCGGCCTCTGGTTGGTCCCCTGCTGCCACTGAGGACGCTGCTGCTGGCCATATCCCTGTGGTTTCTGCTGTTGGTTGTAGGGCGGCGTCTGGTCGTTCCCCCGCTGCCATTGAGGCCGTTGCTGCTGGCCATGTCCCTGCTGCGGGCTGTACGGCGGGGTTTCCGGCCCCGGGCGCCACTGAGGCCGCTGCTGGGGATGCGCCCTGTCATTGATGTCACGCTTGGGTTGCGGCCGGTCCCAGTCGCGTCTCCTGTCGTTTTCACGTCCCGGCTTTCCGGGCCTTATGCCGTAATAGTTGTCGGGATGGGAGATGTGGTGTTTCCTCTCCAGGAACTCCCTGTGGCGTTCGAAGTCACGGTGGGGAACCCGGTGGCTGCGCTCCCATTCGTGCATATGCTCGGCGCGCATCCTTCTCCCGTGGTCGTACCATGGTTCGTGGCGATAACGATGGCCGTTTCTCCAGAAGACGATATTCACGTATCCGCCGACGTTTTCGTAGGTGTAGTAATCATAGGTGTAGGCTACGGTTATGGGGGGAGGATAGTAGACCGGTTCTCCGTACACCACCGGAACCTCCACCGCCTCCTCGACTACCGCAGGCCCCGGCGGAGGCTCAACTACCATCGGAGGAGGAGCCTCTACCACTGCGGGTGGCGGTGCGGCAACCCCATATTCGCCTCCCGCGGGTACGACCACGCAACCGGAAATGGCTAAGATGGCCGGAAGTAACAGAACGCCAACTGATTTCTTCATCAAAATCCCCCTTCGTTGATTTCTTTATTCGTGACCCCGTCCAGGATGTCTCAGGTTCGGACGGCTTTACCCAGCCTCATGGAACCGTGTAGCTCCAGATAATCGTCATCGGTAGTATCCGGTGGCGATGTCAGGGATGGATAGGGTAAAACCATACAACAACTTCATTATCCATGTCAAAAATATTGAGTTTTTGGTTGCATATTTTGTGGCCAGGAGCCCTCTCTGCAGTTTTCCCTGTCTGTTACTTTTTTCCGCTCCGCACCGGCCTGCCCCGTCCCGCTCCGCGGCGACCGCCGACCGGGCTTCGCTTCTGCGGGGCCGGCTGGGGCCTGGCGATGCTGACCGTGATTACCCGGTCTATCAGCAGGGCGCCGTCCAGGGTTTCGATGGCTTCCCTGGCCTCTTCCGTGCTTGCCATCCTCACGTACCCGCATTCCTTGAACTCCTTTGTGCGCGGATCCCTGATCAGGTGAATCGATGTGACGGTCCCGGCCACGGAGAACAGTTTCCTGATCTCCTCTTCGGTTGCCTTCGGTGATATGCTGCCAACGTAGAGCTCTTTTTTCATATTCGTTCCTTCTTGCGGAAATTTCTTGTTTACATTTAGCGGTTAGGGACTGCCTGCGTTTGCGTGGACGCAGGCAGCACCCAACTGCCGCTTCCAGTTTTAAATCTCCCGGAGAAACTCCAGGCTTTTCAGCCGGCGTCCGGCATGGGCGGACAGCGCCTCATCCAGCGTTGCCCCTGCCTGCTCCAGCGCTTCGGCCGGAAATTCAACCAGGCCGAAGGTCCCCGTTTCCAGGCAGGCCAGCATGAGCCTGAGGGTCGATGGCGTCAGATGTCCGCCGTACGCCCCGCAGCGACGGCAGACCAGTTCCCCCTGATCCTGCCGCACCGCTCCTCCTTCGCCGAAATCGTTCCCGCAACGGCTGCACGTTTCCAGGGAAGGGCGGTAGCCGAGGATGTTGAGCAGGTTCAACTCGAAGAAACGGCGCTCGGACTCGCTCGCCCCGGACGCCTCCAGTCTGTCCAGGTAGGCCGAGAGCAGTCGGAACAGGCGTGGCAGCGCCTGCCCCTCCGGGGTCATGGCGTCCACCAGTTCACAGGCGTACAGCGCATGGGCGATCTTGGCCAGGTCCGCGCGAATCCGGGGGTACAGGGTATGTATATCCGCCTGCTGCAGCGCGGAAAGCCCCTGCTTGATTCCCACCTGGGCCTCGATGCGGGCGAAGTTTTCCAGGGCCGGCCCGAACCGTTTCCGGCTGTTCCTGGCCCGCCGGGCAAAGGTCTTGAGCCGGCCGTGCTCCAGGGTGAACAGCGACACGATCCGGTCGCTGTCGCCGTAGTCGAGGGTCGAAAGGACGAAGGATTGCAGTTTTTCTAGGCGCATGGACGGTTCTCTCGTTCGTTATCGTTTCCAGTCTATCCGGCGCCGCGCCTGACGTCCATCACTAAATCGCTGGCCGAGTTTG
>CAZRPI010000091.1:0-15223 GCA_964601865.1 uncultured Pelobacter sp.
GCGGGTGAGGACGTGTTCCTGGTGATGCCGACCGGAGGGGGCAAGTCGCTCTGCTACCAGATCCCGGCGTTGCACCGGGATGGGGTGGCGGTCGTCGTCTCCCCGCTCATCTCCCTGATGAAGGACCAGGTGGACGGCCTGCTGGCCAACGGCGTGCGCGCCGCCTGCCTCAACTCGTCCCTTTCGCCCTCTGAGGCCGGCCGGGTGTCGCTCCTGCTGGAAAGGGGCGAGCTGGACCTGCTCTATGTGGCGCCGGAACGCCTGATGCAGCCCGAGTTCCTGGAACGCCTGCCGACTCTGAAACCGGCGCTGTTCGCCATCGACGAGGCGCACTGCATCTCCCAGTGGGGACATGATTTCCGGCCGGACTACATCAGACTTGGCAGATTGAGGGAACTGTTTCCGATGGTGCCGATCGTGGCCATGACCGCCACCGCCGATCCTGAGACCCGCAAGGATATCGTCAGGCAGCTCGGAATCGGGCGGGCCCGGGTGTTCGTGGCCGGTTTCGACCGCCCCAACATCACCTATACGGTCATCCCGAAGCAGAAGCCCATGGCCCAGCTCCTCTCCTTCCTCAAGGGGCGGAGGAACGAGGCCGGCATCGTCTACGCCCTGAGCAGGAAGCGGGTCGAGCAGGTGGCGGAACGGCTGAGGTCGGCCGGATTTGACGCGGCGGCCTACCACGCAGGTCTTTCCGATGCGGAGCGGGAACGGGTGCAGGATGCCTTCAGGCGTGACGACCTGCGCATCGTGGTGGCGACGGTGGCTTTCGGCATGGGAATCGACAAGCCTAACGTGCGGTTCGTGGTGCATTACGACCTGCCGAAGAGCGTTGAGAGCTACTACCAGGAGACCGGCCGGGCCGGACGCGACGGGCTTCCATCGGAGGCGCTCATGCTGTTCGGCATGGGCGATGTCATGACGGCCCGCTCGCTGATCGAAAACGGCGAGAACCCCGAGCGGGTGCGGATCGAGCTGCAGAAACTGAACGCCATGGTGGCCTACGCGGAGGCCCTTACCTGCCGCCGCAGGGCGCTTCTGGCCTACTTCGGCGAGCAGCTCGAGGGGGAGTGCGGCAACTGCGATATCTGCAACGATCCGCCCCGGACCTTTGACGCCACCGAGGCGGCCCGAATGGCCCTTTCCTGCGTCTACCGGGTGGGCGAGAGGTTCGGAGTCCGCCATGTGATCGATGTGTTGCGCGGCGCCAGGGGGCAGCGTATCATGGAGCGGCGCCACGACCGGCTCTCCACCTACGGCATCGGCGCCGACCTTTCGGCCGCCCAGTGGGAAAACATCATGCGCCAGCTCATTCATCTGGGCTATCTGAGCCAGGATTTCTCCCGCTTCGGCGCACTTTCCCTGACCCAGGCCGCGCGGCCGGTGCTCAGGGGGGAAACGCGCGTGATTCTGGGGGAACCGAGGCACGCCGAAGTCCGGACCGGGGATGAATCGTCACGGCGGCCCGGCACAGCGGACAGTGTCCGCGGCGAGCTGTTCGAGGCCCTGCGGGTCCTGCGCAAGCGGCTGGCCGACGAGGCCGGAGTGCCGCCATTCGTGGTCTTTTCCGACGCGACCCTGCTGGAGATGGCCGGCGCGCGACCCCGCGACGAACAGGAGCTGCTGGCGATCAGCGGGGTGGGAGAACGGAAACTGAAACTCTACGGCCCCCGCTTTCTTGAAGTGATCGCCGCGCATGGTCATGCGCATATGGATTCATGGGAACCAATGAAAAAAATGCCGTATTTAAAATAGATCTACGGAGGTGTTGTATGGGTGAGATGAAGTTCAGCAGAAACTACAATGACTGCAGCATCCGCCACGGAACCGGCGCGGGATTCCAGTTCGAGTTCTACTGCGAGAGGTGCAACGACACCTGGAGGAGTTCCTTTGCTCCCTACCGCAGCGCCCAGGCGTCCGAATGGATCGGGAAGGTATCGAGTTTCGTCGGCGGCATCTTCGGCGGCGCCGGCCAGGTGGTGGACGGGCTCGCCCAGGCCGGATGGGGCGAGGCCCATGACGCGGAGTTCGCCAAGGCCCTGGAACAGGCGAAACAGCACTTCCACCGTTGCGCCAAATGTCAGAGCTATGTCTGCGACGCCTGCTGGAACACCCACAACGGGCTCTGCCTGGAGTGCGCTCCCAGCGCCGAAGTCCAGATCGAATCGGCCCGCGCCCAAGGCAAGGCCGAGAAGGCTGCTGAACTGGCCCGTGAAGTTGGGCAGAAACAGGCGGAAAAGCTGGATGTGGTCCAGGAACGGCAACTGGTCTGCCCCAGATGCAAAACCGAAACCAAGGGGGCGAAATTCTGCCCCGAGTGCGGCTTCAATGTCAAGTCGGCGAACCTCACCTGTCCCCTGTGCGGAGTGGAGGCCAAGGGAGCCAAGTTCTGCCCCGAATGCGGGGCGAAGATATTCTAGTTTATCCAATCAATACTCATGGAGAAGTCAGATGCAGAAAACGCGCGCGATCGTCATTACCGGCAACGGCACCAACTGCGAGATGGAGGCGGCCCACGCCTGCCGTCTGGGGGGCTTTGACGAAGCGGTTATTGCCCACATAGCCGAGATCCTTTCCGGAGAAATCAGGCTGGATGATTTCCATTTCCTCAATCTCACCGGAGGGTTTCTGGACGGCGACGACCTGGGGAGCGCCAAGGCCCAGGCCAATCGCCTGCGGTACGCCACCGTTGCGGGAACGGGGGAGAAGCTGGTGGATCAGTTTCTGCGTTTCATCGCCGGCGGCAAGCTCATCCTGGGGGTCTGCAACGGCTTCCAGCTGATGGTCAAGATGGGAGTCCTGCCGGGAATGGACGGCAACCACCTCAACCAGACCGTGACCCTGACCCACAACGACTGCGGCCGCTTCCAGAACCGCTGGGTTTATCTCAAGGCGGACCCGGCGTCTCCCTGCGTTTTCACCAGGGGGATCGAGAGGGGGATCTACCTTCCCATGCGCCATGGCGAAGGTAAGTTCGTCTGCGATTCGGAGGAGACTCTGGGCGAAATCGAACGCCGGAATCTGGCGGTTTTCAAGTATTCCGACGCCGGTTATGGCGCGCCCACCATGGAGTTTCCGCTCAATCCCAACGGTTCCGTCAACGCCATCGCCGGAATCTGCGATCCCAGCGGCCGCCTGATGGGGTTGATGCCCCATCCCGAGGCTTTCGTGCACTATACCCAGCATCCGCGCTGGACGCGCGAACAACTGCCGGAAGAAGGGGACGGACTGATTCTGTACAAAAACGCGGCGGAGTATGTACGCGCCAATCTGCTGTAATCCCAGGTATCAATGTGTAAGGAGCATGGTTCATGAATTTCAGTCGGCCACACGAAGAATGCGGCATTTTCGGCGTCTATAACCACAAGGAAGCGGCCAACCTGACCTACCTGGGGCTGTATGCCCTGCAGCATCGGGGCCAGGAGAGCTGCGGCATAGTTTCCTCCGACGGCGCCTGTCTCCACGCCCACAAGAGGATGGGGCTGGTTGCCGATGTGTTCGGAAACCCCAATGTTTTCAAGAAGCTGATCGGCAGGTCCGCCATCGGCCATGTGCGTTATTCAACCGCCGGCGCCTCGGTGGAGAAGAACGTCCAGCCGATCATGGTGGATTACTCGCGGGGCTCCATCGCCGTGGCCCACAACGGCAACCTGGTGAATGCGCAGCTTCTGAAGGCGGAGCTTGAGGCCTACGGCTCCATCTTCCAGACCACCATGGATACGGAGATCATCATCCACCTGCTGGCCGTGGCGCGCACCAACTCCCTCATCGACCGCCTCACCGAATCACTCAACCGCATCAAGGGCGCCTACTGTCTCCTGATCCTGACCGAGAGCCGCATGATCGCGGTGCGCGATCCCTACGGGTTCCGTCCCCTCTGCCTGGGCAAACTGGGGGACGCCTGGGTGGTGGCCTCGGAGAGCTGCGCCCTGGACCTGATCGAGGCCCGGTTCGTGCGGGAGATCGAGCCGGGGGAGATGGTCGTCTGCACCAACGATGGGGAGATTGAGTCGTTGTTTCCCTTCAGGAAGGTGAGTCCTACCCCCTGCATCTTCGAATTCGTGTATTTCGCCAGGCCCGATTCCAACATCTTCGGCAAGAATGTCTATCAGGTGCGCAAGGAACTGGGCCGCCAGCTGGCCCGGGAGTACCGCATCGAGGCTGATGTGGTCATTTCGGTGCCCGATTCGGGTATGCCCGCGGCCATGGGATACGCCGAGGAATCCGGCATACCCTTCGAACTCGGGCTGATCCGTAACCACTACGTGGGCAGGACCTTCATCGAACCGGCCCAGGCGATCCGGCACTTCGGGGTCAAGATCAAGCTCAACCCGGTTCGTCCGGTGCTCAAGGGCAAACGGGTGATCGTGATCGACGACTCCATCGTCCGGGGAACGACGTCGCGCAAGATCATCAAGATGGTCCGCCAGGCTGGCGCCACCGAGGTGCACATGCTCATCTCGTCTCCTCCCACGAGTTATCCCTGTTACTACGGCATCGACACCCCCAACCGCAAGGAACTGATTTCATCCTCCCATACGGTCGAGGAGATCTGCCGCTACATTACGGCCGATTCCCTCGGTTATCTCTCGCCCGAGGGGCTGGTGAACTCGGTGGGGCTGGGATGCACCGCGGTCTGCAAGGCATGTTTTTCCGGGGAATACCCCATCGCATTTCCAAAACCAATGGATCCTCCTCAGAGGGGATTGTTCGAGGAGGACGCTCAGATCTATGAATGACCGCGAAAAACTAAAACGGATTGTCCGGGAACTTTCCTATGAAAACCGGAAGGTGCTCCTGGCGTCGGGACGGGAGAGCGATTTTTATTTCGACGGCAAACAGACCACCCTCCACGCGGAGGGGGGATTCCTCACCGGCCGGCTTTTCTACGAGGCAATCAGAGATATCGAGGGAGTGCAGGCTGTCGGCGGCATCACTCTGGGTGCCGATCCCATCGCGACCGCCACCTCCATTGCCGCCCATCTGGACGGCAGGAGCCTCCACGCCTTTATCATCCGCAAGGAACCAAAGGGGCACGGGACCGGCCAGTGGCTGGAGGGGCGCAAGAATCTCCCTCCGGGTACGCGGGTCGTCATCGTGGAGGATGTGGTCACCACCGGCGGTTCATCCCTGAAGGCCGTGCGCCGCGCGGAGCAGGAGGGACTTGAGGTGCTGGGTATAGTGGCCCTGGTGGATCGTGAGGAGGGTGGTCGCGAGAACATCGAGGCCGAAGGGTACTGGCTGAGGACCATCTTCACCAAATCCCAGATCACAGGTTGATGGCAGCCAGACAGCGCCTCGACAGACTCATGGCGGAGCGGGGGCTGGCCCCTTCAAGGGAGAAGGCCCAGGCCCTGATCATGGCCGGACAGGTGGTTGTCGACGACCATGTGGTGGACAAGCCCGGAAGACAGGTCTCCTCCGATGTAAATATCCGGATCAGGGGAGAGACCCTTCCCTACGTGGGCCGGGGCGGACTCAAGCTGAGAAGGGCGCTGGACGAGTTCGGCATCGATGTGACCGGCCTTACGGCGCTGGATGTGGGCGCATCCACCGGCGGTTTCACCGATTGTCTCCTGCAGGCCGGTGCTTCCAGGGTTTTCGCCGTGGATGTGGGGTACGGCCAGCTGGCCTGGAAGCTGCGCCAGGACCCCAGGGTCGTCAACATGGAACGGGTGAATATCCGTTACCTGGCCCCGGAGCAGCTTGGCTGCGCGCCGGATCTGGCGGTGATCGACGCATCATTCATCTCGCTGGCCAAGGTGTTGCCGGCCACCCTGGGTCTCATCAGGCCCGGAGGCCGTATCATCGCCCTGATCAAGCCGCAGTTCGAGGTGGGGAGGGGCGAGGTCGGCAAAGGGGGAATTGTCCGCGACCCGGCCGCCCATGAAAAGGCCATCGAGGGAGTCCGCCAGACGGCGTTGAGTCTGGGGCTGACCGTTGCCGGACTGTGTGATTCGCCCATTACGGGCGCGGATGGCAACCGGGAGTTCCTGATCCTGCTTGAGTCAAATGTTATGAAGGAGGCTGATGTGGAGGAGTGCATTTTCTGCAGAATCATCCGCGGGGAAATCCCTTCGCGCAAGGTTTACGAGGATGACCTGGTCCTCGTGATCGAGGACGTGGCGCCCAGGGCGCCGCTGCATCTGCTGCTGATACCGAAGCGGCATTTTGTCAACTGTCTGGATATGACCGAACGGGATGACGCGCTGGTCGGTTTCATCTTCAGGAAGGCGGGGGAGATAGCGCGTGATAAGGGGTATGACGGAGCAGGTTTCAGGGTGGTGCAGAACAACGGCGCCGGAGCGGGGCAATCGGTTTTTCACATCCATTTTCACCTGCTGGCAGGACGGCCGTTCGCCTGGCCCCCGGGGTAGATATTGGAGGGAGTCATGAAAATATTGCTTGTAGCCGGAATACTGCTGGCGCTGGTTGCGCCGCTGAGAGCGGAGACCTATTCCTGGATGGATGATGGCGGGACCTTCCACTTCACGGAGGATTATTCCAGGATCCCCAGGAAGTACCGCAAGAGGGTGAACCGGCGGGACGATCTGTCGTCCGGGGAGACGAAGGCTTCCACTGCGTCCGTTTCCGAGAAGGCGGACGCGAAGAGTGCGGCGGCGCAACAGCTTGTGGATGGCAAGACCGAAGATGAATGGCGGAGCGAACTGACGACCCGGGAGCGTGAGCTGACGCGACTGGAGGGTGTCCTGGAGCATCTGCAGAAACAGGTCAAGTCGGATAACGATCTTACCCGCGAACGTCTCCGTGAGCTGACCAGGGAGTACAACGAGGCTCGCGAAACCTACAACGGCAAGTATGCGGCCTATAGCGACCTTCTGGAGTCGGCGCGTAAGGCCGGATTCACGGTCACCATGAAGAAATGACCGCTTCACGCGGAAGCACAACGGCCCGGCGGGATTTCCCACCGGGCCGTTCCGTTTGTGCGGGGTGATCCGGCTGCCGTTCCGACTGGCTCGCTAGAAGGAGAGGAGCTTCCTGATGACTCCCGGCAGCGCCATGTCTACGGTCATGAGGATGGTCATGATGATCATGGCAACCACGGTAAACCAGGCGATGACGTTGAAGACGGGGCCGTTGACGAAGTCTCCCATCAGGTTCCGGTCATTGATAAGCAGGATCATGAACAGCAGCACGAAGGGGAGTACCGCACCGTTGACCACCTGGGAGATGAACATGATCATCACCAACGGCGCGTCGGGGATAAGAATGAGGGCTACGCTGATGATGATGATGACGGTGAAGAGCCAGAAGAACTGGGGCGCCTGCTCGAAGTCCTTGTCCACGCCAGATTCCCAGCCCATGCCCTCGCAGATGTAGAACGCCGTGGAAAGCGGCAGGATACAGGCGCCGAAGAGCGAGGCGTTGAACAGTCCGAAGGCGAACAGGGACGAGGCGTATCTGCCCACCAGCGGCTTCAGCGCCAGGGCCGCGTCGGCAGCGGTCTCGACCTTGAGTCCCTGCATGTGGATGGTGGAGGCGCAGGCAACCATGATGAAGACTGCCACCACAATGGCCAGGATGCAGCCGACGATCACGTCCAGCCGGCAGAAGCCGTACTGCTCCGCGGTGATCCCCTTTTCCACCACCGCCGACTGCTGGTAGAACTGCATCCAGGGGGCGATGGTGGTGCCGACGATGCCGATCAGGGTCATGATGAAGGCGCTGTCGGAGTTAACCACCGGGGTGACGCTGGCCTTGAGAACAACATCCCATCTGGGACCGGCCAGAAAGGCCGCTACCGGGTATGAGATGTATACCAAACAGGCCACCAGGAAGACCTTCTCCACGGTTTTGTAGGAGCCCTTGACAATCAGCAGCCAGACCATGACGGCGCAGAACGGCACCGTCAGGTACTTGCTGAGGCCGAAGATCTCCAGGCTGGCGGCGATACCGGCGAACTCGGAGATGGAGTTGCCCATGTTGGTCAGGAACAGGGCGATCATGACGTAGAAGGTGACCTTGACGCCGAACGATTCCCGGATGAGGTCGGAAAGCCCCTTGCCGGTGACAGCGCCCATGCGGGCGCACATCTCCTGAACCACCACCAGGGCGATGGTGGTGGGGATCATCATCCAGAGGACGTCGTAGCCGTAGTTGGCCGCCGCCAGCGAATAGGTGGTGATGCCGCCGGCGTCGTTGTCCACGTTGGCAGTGATGATACCCGGACCGAGAATGGCCAGAAAGATCAGCACATTCCTCAGGCTGATGTTTTTCAGCGGTTTCAGAAACCTGAATTGCGAGATTCGGCTGAACATAAGATAACCTGTCAGATCAACGGCGTTTGTTCCTGACGATCTGTGGCAGATAGTGGGCAAGGATATCATCCACCGTCACGATGCCGGCCATGCGTTCATCCTCATCCAGAACCGGTACGGCGATCAGATCGTACTTCGTGAGCATCTCCAGCATATCTTCCGCCTCGTCGCCAACATGCACGAACTTGACGTTGTCCTCCATTATTCCGGCGAGCGGCCCATCCTGGGGGTTCAGCAGAAGATCCCTGAGCGAAACAACCCCCTCCAGCCTGTCGTCGGCGTCCACGATGTAACCGTAGTAGACGGTTTCCACGTCGTGGCCGCACTCCCTCAGGAAATCCAGCGCCTGTCCGGTGGTGATGCCCGGAGAGAGGCGGAAGTAGTCCGGCGTCATCAGGCCGCCGGCCGAGTCTTCTTCGTGTTCCAGAAGTTCCTGGACATCCTCGGCGTCCTCCTGGTCCATCATCTCCAGCAGTTCCTGGGCCTTCTCCTCGGGAAGGTCGCTAAGAACGTCCGCCGCCTCGTCGTGCTCCATCTCCTCCAGGATGTCCGCCACCTGCTCGTCGTTGAGCTGGCTGATGACGATGTTGCGCATCTCCGCCTCCAGCTCGTAGATGGTGTCGCCGGTGGTTTCCTGGTCGATGGACTCCAGAACGGTGCGGATGCTCTTGAGGGGGATGTTCTCGATGATGTCTGCCAGGTCGGCCGGATGCATCTCGTTCATCTGGTTGCGGGCGATGTTGAGCGCAAGCCTCGAAGAGTTGGGCTCCAGCGGCTGCACGTAATCCCAGCTGATTTCGCTGTGGGGGATCTCCCTGCCGATGAACTGGGCGAAACGCTCTCCGAAGCGTTCATAGCCCAGGCGGCGCAGCAGGCCGCGCAGGCCGATGTCGACGGAGAAGATGCACAGCTTCTCGTCCATGGCGCCCAGTCTGATGTCGTTGACCCGCACGACCTTTGCACCGTCCACGTCCACGATCTGCTTGTCCAGCAGGTCCCGCTTGACCAGGATCTCACCCTCGGACGGTTTGTAGGGGACGAGGGTGGAGGGCTTGAAACTGACGACCGAGATCACCACGTGGGTAAACAGGGCCACCTCGGCCCAGGACACGGTCTTGAACCCCTTGCGGGTCTTGATCACGATGTGGGAAACCTCGGGAAATATTTCGCCCGGCGCCATGATCAGATCGCGCAGTACGCCGACCTGGTCTCCCTTGTTGTTGATCACCGAACAGCCGATCACCGAACTGAGGTATATTTCGTTAATTTCGGTCGGCATTTTTCACCACCCTCAAACAAAAAGGCCCTTTCGGAGAGAAAGGGCCTTTATAAATGAGCCTGCGGCGCCAATTCCCCCCTGGTTGACTTTCGGCAATGCACAACGTAGGTGGGACCAGCTGCGTTAGGTCAAGCCTTAACCCGGCAAAACCTGTTGACCACATTGGCGTCTTTCGACGTTTCTGGGTAGCAGCCTGTGTTTGTGCAGACGCCTCATTCTAACGAGGAACGTTCTTCGTGTATAAGTTTGTTTTTACTGGTGTTTTGTGTGCTGATATTGCTGCGGTTCCGAGCCGGAAGACGACTGTTTTTTTATACGCCAGTCACTCCGGCCTGTCCAGTTAAAATTTGGTTACGGCGGATGTTTTTCCGTTCCTCCGTTACTGCCGCCCGATCGCGTCAGAGGGCGCGGATGTTGAGAATTATCCTTTGGAAATTGGATGAATTGTCGATATAATAAAAAACTGCTGAAAGGGGGGCCCTATGTCGATCGCGCAGATATCACCGCACAGTATTCTTCCCAATCCCCCGCAGACCGGTCCGTATTCCCAGAACGTTCAGCACGCCGCCACGGCCCAGGCAACCCAGGCGGCGCAGAGCTCGGCGGCCAAGTCCAGATCCGACACGGTTACCCTCTCGGCGCAGGCGCTCAGGAAGAATCCAAAATCCCGCGGCCTTTCGGATGAATCACGGGGGCCGGGGAGCGAGCAGCCAGTGGCGGGGAGCAGGGGGAAACGCTGAATCTCCGGCCGGCAAACCATTTTGAAGTAGAGGACCGGGGGAGTCCGATTCATCATGGGCTCCCCCGGTTGTTGCTATTATCGCCAAAACCTGGCATTCTGTTTTCCGGTCGTATCTGGTAAGATTAAACTATGGGTGAAAAACTGATCTGCAACAACCGAAAGGCCTATCACGACTACTTCATCGAGGAGAAGCTCGAGGCCGGCCTGGTGCTCCAGGGTACCGAGGTCAAGTCGTTGCGGATGGGGAAGGCCAACCTGAACGACTCCTTCATGCTGGTAAGGGACGGCGAGGCGTTTCTCCACAACCTGCACATCTCGCCGTATGAGTTCGGGAACCGCCAGAACCACCAGATCGACCGCAACCGCAAGCTGCTCCTGCACCGCAAGCAGATCAACCGGCTCTACGGCAGGATCAGGGAGCAGGGGTACTCCATCATCCCGCTGCGACTCTACTTCAGGGACGGGCTGGTGAAGGTGGAGATCGGGCTTGCCAGGGGCAAGAAGCTGTACGACAAGCGCGAGGACATGAAGAAAAAGGACGGCCAGCGCGAGATGTCCCACGTGCTGAAGCATAAGAATCGGTAAATTTCGTGAGATGTGAAGCGTTAGGCGTGAGGAGCGTACAATCTCCTCATCTCTAACTATTCTCTCCTCACCAAGAAATGGGGGTGTAAAGGTTTCGACGGGGAATTGAAAGTCTGGGTAGCACCGGGTCGGGGCAGGTGGCCGACCTAAATAAACCTGCACGGCATTAATTGCCGACAATTATTACACTCCTGTAGCACTCGCTGCTTAACAGGCGTCCCCAATGAAGATGCCGGTGGTACAACGGGGGCGTCATTTACTACCGGATAGGGAAGCGTAACGCCCGTAGCGCAACCCGAAACCCAACGGGACCGCCGTCCGGCTGCCTTGTCCGCTGCGCAGCCTGCCGGTTAAATTGAGCAACGGAATAACGGTGTAGAAACTCAGATGCTAGATTTTTCGGACCCGGGTTCGATTCCCGGCACCTCCACCAATTTGAAAAGCCCTTGAGAAATCGAGGGCTTTTTTGTTTATGTGCGCCCGGCAGGGCGTGCTTGCGTCTGTTTGTGCCTGAATGTTAGAAAATTTGACAAGATTAGAAATAACTGGCATTTAATTTGGTTGTAACATTGTTGCAGACTGTCACCGAAGAGGCATTGCAGGGGCAACCCTGTGTCGCAGAGCTACCATCCCGGATTGACGGGTTAGAGGGGTTGACGAAGTGAGGGGATTGATTTTCAGGTAACGGGCCACAGTTGCGGATAGATTCCGGGATTGTGGTTTTTTTTGTGCGCATTCTTTTTACTCGGATCATATTTATAACGGCAAGAAGGATAAAATACGGGAAGCGTCCTGGATTTTCGTGCTGAAAACTCACCACGTATTTTCCTCACTCTTTCCGGACCTCGTCCAGTTTGTTGCGTTTTTTCCTGCAACCCCTGTTCGTCGATCTCGTCGGCAAACTGGTTGAGACTCTTCATGATTCCGTCAAACAGGTCGCTGATGCCCATGCTAGGTCGCTCCTCGTTGTGGGGTGTGCCCTTACTTTATTGGTCGGCGGCAAAATGTTTCGGAACACCCTAAGATTTTGCCATTTTTATGCTTTTCACATGCATTATCACCTGCTATGTTTAGGGCCGTAATTGTATGTTGGGCAAATTGCGTTCGCTCGCCGCCAGTGAATTGGTGGCGCACCAGGAATTGAGGCAAACCGATATGGCAAAGGCACCGGAAAATTTTGCGGAGACGGTCAAAGAGGTCCGCCAGCAACTGGGGCTCAGCCAGGAGGAGCTGGCTCATGAACTGGGCGTGAGCTTTTCCACGATCAACCGCTGGGAAAACAGCAAGACGGTTCCCTTCAAACTGGCGAGAAGGCAATTCGAGGCCTTTTGTGTGCGGATGAAAGAACAGGGGAAGTTGAAGTATGACCAGGACTGAGGCCCAAACCCGCTCTGAGCTGATTGACAGCCAGCTCGCCCAGTCGGGCTGGAACGTCAAAGACCCCACCCAGGTCATCGAAGAGTTCGATATTCTGACTCCGCTTCCGCTGAATGTTGCCGAACCGCGCACCCCTTACGAAGGTCACCAATTCAGCGACTATGTGTTGCTCGGCAAGGATCGCAAGCCCCTGGCTGTAGTCGAAGCCAAGAAATCGAGCAAGGATGCCGCGCTGGGGCGCGAGCAGGCCAAGCAATACTGCTACAGCATCCAGAAACAACTGGGCGGTGAACTGCCGTTCTGCTTCTACACCAACGGGCACGAGATCTATTTCTGGGATTTGGGCAACTATCCGCCGCGTAAAGTCGTAGGATTTCCTACCCGTGACGATCTCGAACGTTTTCAATACATCCGCCGCAACCGCAAGCCCCTTACCCAGGAGTTGATTAATACCTCAATCGCTGGACGTGACTACCAGATACGCGCCATCCGTGCTGTGCTTGAAGGCATTGAACAGAAAAAGCGCGATTTTCTTTTGGTGATGGCAACCGGTACCGGCAAGACCCGCACCTGCATCGCCATGGTCGATGCTCTCATGCGTGCCGGCCATGCTGAGAAAGTGCTATTTCTGGTCGATCGCATCGCTCTGCGCGAACAGGCGCTGGCCGCCTTCAAGGAACATTTGCCTCACGAGCCACGCTGGCCCAATGTCGGCGAGAAGCTCATGGCCAAGGACCGCCGCATCTACATCTCAACCTATCCCACCATGCTCAATGTCATCAGGGACGAATCGCAGCAGCTGTCACCGCACTTTTTCGATTTTATTGTGGTCGATGAAAGCCATCGTTCCATCTACAACACCTACAAAGAGGTGCTGGATTATTTCAAGACCATTACCTTGGGCCTCACCGCCACGCCCACCGATATCATCGACCACAACACCTTTCAGCTCTTTCACTGCGAAGACGGTCTTCCCACGTTTGCCTACACCTTCGAAGAGGCGGTCAACAACGTGCCGCCCTACCTGTGCAGTTTCCAGGTGATGAAAATCCAGACCCGCTTCCAGATGGAAGGGATCAGCAAACGTACCATCTCGCTGGAAGACCAGAAAAAGCTGCTACTGGAAGGCAAGGAGATCGAAGAGATCAACTTTGAGGGTTCCCAGCTCGAAAAGCAGGTAATCAACAAGGGGACCAATGCCCTCATCGTCAAGGAGTTTATGGAGGAGTGCATCAAAGACGGAAGCGGTGTGCTGCCCGGTAAGACCATCTTCTTCTGCTCCTCCAAGGCCCATGCCCGGCGCATCGAAGAGATCTTCGACAAGCTCTTCCCGCAGTATAAGGGCGAGCTGGCGAAGGTGCTGGTGTCCGATGACCCACGCGTCTATGGCAAGGGCGGCCTGCTCGACCAGTTCACCAACAATGACATGCCTCGCGTCGCCATCAGCGTTGACATGCTCGACACCGGCATCGACGTGCGTGAGATCGTCAATCTCGTCTTTGCCAAACCGGTCTACTCCTACACCAAATTCTGGCAGATGATCGGGCGCGGCACCCGCCTGCTGGAGACCAGCAAGCCCAAACCCTGGTGTACGGAAAAAGAGGTGTTCCTGGTTCTCGATTGCTGGGACAACTTCGAATACTTCAAGCTGCAACCCAAGGGCAAGGAGCTCAAGCCCCAGCTGCCCCTGCCGGTCCGGCTGGTCGGGTTGCGGTTGGATAAAATCGAAAAGGCTATCGACCTCGCTCAGGCGCAGATTGCCGAGCGTGAAATGGCCAAACTGCGTCATCAGATCAGCCAACTGCCGCAAAGTTCAGTCATCATCAAGGAGTCGGCAGCTGCACTGGCCCGCCTAGAAGAAGAAAACTTCTGGATCACCCTGCATCACCAGCGGCTGGAATTTCTGCGCAGTGAAATCAAGCCGCTGTTCCGCACCGCCTCCGAGGCCGACTTCAAGGCCATGCGCTTCGAGCGTGACCTGTTGGAGTATTCGCTCGTCCGGCTCAGCGGGGAAAAGGAAAAGGCCGAAACGCTCAAGGAAGGTATCGTCGAACAGATCAGCGAGCTGCCGCTCTCTGTCGGTTTCGTTAAGGCCGAAGAGGCGTTGATCCGCGCTGCCCAGAGCAACCATTACTGGGCCAAAAACAATGCCAACGCGTTGGAAGACGCTCTCGACGAGCTGAACACCCGCCTCGGTCCGCTGATGAAATTCCGTGAGCAACAGACCGGCCCCGGCCCGACGCTCCTCGACCTGAAAGATGAAATACATCGAAAAGAGAGAGTCGAATTCGGGCCACAGCACGAATCGGTCAGTATCAGTCGCTACCGTGAAATGGTTGAGGCCATGATCGCGGAGCTGACCGGCCACAATCCCATCCTGCAAAAGATCAAGAATGGTTACGATGTCTCGCCCGGCGAGGCCACCGAGCTGGCCGAACTGCTTCATGACGAGCACCCACACGTCACCGAAGACTTGCTGCGCCGGGTCTACAATATCCGCAAAGCCCGCTTCATCCAGTTCATCCGCCACATCCTTGGCATCGAGATTCTGAAGAGTTTTCCGGAAATGGTCAGCGAAGCTTTCGACCAATTCATTCAGCAACACAGCAACCTGTCCAGCCGCCAGCTGGAATTTCTGAACCTGCTCAAGGGCTTCATTATCGAGCGTGAAAAGGTCGAGAAGAAGGACCTGATTAACGCTCCTTTTACGGTGATTCATCCGCAGGGGATTCGCGGCGTTTTCAGTCCGGCGGAGATCAACGCGATATTGCAACTTACCGAGTGCCTGGCTGCCTGACAGCGAGCAATAACCACTAAGGAATTCAACCCATGCTGCAAAACAACCCCGATCTCAAAAGCGCGATCGCCCAGCTTTGGAACAAATTCTGGTCCGGCGGCATCAGCAACCCGCTCACCGCCATCGAGCAGATCACCTACCTGCTGTTCATGAAGCGGCTC
>CAZRPI010000092.1:0-14804 GCA_964601865.1 uncultured Pelobacter sp.
CGATTTCGCCCAGGGTGCGCAGCGTGCCCATGTGTTCCGGGCCGATGGCGGGCGCTCCGGGGAGTTTTTCCTGGAGCGCCGAGAGGATCTCCACCCTCTTGATGGAGTCGATGCCCAGGTCGGCCTCCATGCCCATGTCCATCTCCAGCATCTCCACCGGGTAGCCGGTCTTCTCGCTGACCACCGCCAGGAGGATCGAGGCGATGTCGGGTCCGGCCGACGATAGAGTTGATGGAGTCACGGGAGTTGCTAGAGTCGCTGGGGTTGCCGGGAGCGGCCGGGTTTGAACCTGCGTCCGGGGTCGCGCGGGGGTGGCGTTGGCAGGAATATAGTTCGCCGTTCCCCCGGTAAGGATGAACTGCTGCTGTTCCAGCAGGGTCTGGATGGTGCGGCTCGCCGTTTCCTGACCCTCCAGGAAGCGGTGGTGAAGCTGGGCCGTTTCCTCCTGCATCTTCTGCAGGATCGACATCCCCTCCCTGGTAATGCGGAGGGATTCCAGCAGCGCCTGGGACTGGTGACCGGGGATTGGTGGCTGGTGACTGGTGACCGGGGAACGGAAAGCGGGCTGTGAAGCCGCTGCCGTTGCCGTCTGTCCGGGAGTGGTCGGTGCGGTTGCCTCGGGGGGGGCGACGGGGGTGGTCCGGGCAACGGGCGGTCTCTTCTCCCTCGGTTTGACGTAGTTGGCGCCGCAGAGCGGGATGGTCAGGGCCGGTTTTTTTGTCCCCGCGGATGCTTTGGGCCGGTGTTCGCCGTCCCAGGCGGCCAGGTTCACGCCGTAGCCGAGCACCGCCAGGCGGCCCAGGAGACGGGCCAGATCGGCCATGCCGGAGCGTTTGCCGCCGGAGGCGTCCAGGGCCATGGCCGCATGTTCCCGGTCGCCGAGAATGGCGGAAATCAGACCGGTGAGTCTGGCGCCGGGGCCGACCTCCACGAAGGTTCGCACGCCGGCGGCGTACATGGCCTCGATTTCGGCCACGAACTCCACCGGCCGGGCCAGCTGGTTGGCCAGCAGCTCCCTGGCCTGCCGGGTGTCGGAAGGGTAGGCTTCCGCGGTGCTGTTGGCGTAGACGGGGATGGCCGGAACGCGGAACTCCACCTCTTCCAGGGCCGTCAGGAACGGTCCGGCAGCGTCGGCCACCAGGCTGCTGTGGAACGCAGCTGCCACCTGGAGGCGTTTGGCGGTGATGCCGTTCTGCCCGAAAATCTCCTCAGCCCTTTGGATTTCGGCGCTGCTGCCGGAGAGGACCGCCTGCAGCGGGGCGTTGCGGTTGGCGATCACCACATCCAGTCCGGCGTCGGCAATGATTTTCTCCACCCCTGCCATGGGAGCCTGGACCGCCAGCATGGCGCCCCTTTCCCCCCCATTTCCGGCCATCAGGCTCCCCCGGAGGCGGGAGAGTTCGTGAAACCCGGTTTCATCGTAGCAGCCGGCTGCGCAGAGGGCGGCCAGTTCGCCGTAGCTGTGACCGGCCACCGTCTCGGGGGAGACGCCGAAGGAGGCCAGGATCTTCAGGCCGGCCAGGCTGACGGCCCCGATGGCCGGCTGGGCCACGTTGGTGGCCCGCAGGGCGTTTTCCTGGCTTTCGCGGCTTGCGGCGTCGAAGGAGGAGACGGGGTAGATCAGGTCTGAGAGGAGCGTTCCGTCAGCGGCGCCGCAACAGACGTCGGCAGATGCCAGGGTTTCCAAGGCCGCGGGAAAGCGGCAGACCAGGTCCCTCAGCATGCCGGGGTACTGTGCTCCCTGCCCCGGGAAGACCATGGCCAGGCTGCCCGGCTTCCCGCCGCGGCTAAAGAAGGCGCCGTCGGGAGTGCTCCAGGCCTGGTCCGGATTTCTGGCCAGCATGGTCCGGGCATTGGCGATCAGGGCATCAAGCCGCGTCTTGCCCCGTTCCAGCGCCAGCGCCATGCGGCAGGGCGCCTGGGGATCGAAGCTGGCGCGGCATGCGGCGGCGCTGTCCCGCAGTTCCTGCCACGAACCCCCGACCGGCAGGGCTGCCAGAGCCCGGTCAAGTTCGGCGGTGTCCGCGCCCGAGAGGGGGATGATCTGCACCCGGCCGTTCCATTCCACGCCTGTCTTGGCGGGAGAGTACTCCTCCAGCAGCAGGTGGAAGTTGGAACCGCCGAAGCCGAAGGCGCTGACGCCGGCCCGGCGGGGCCTGCCGCCGCGGGACATCCAGGGGCGTTTTTCCGTCGGCAGATAGAAGGGGGTTGCCCCTGATGTAATCTCGGGGAGTGGGCTGGTCACCTTGATGGTGGGGGGGATGACCTTGTGGTGCAGGGCCAGGGCGGCCTTGATCAGTCCGGCCGAGCCGGCCGCGGCCTTGGCGTGGCCGATCTGGGCTTTGACCGAGCCGAGGGCGCACCAGGGGGCGCTTGCTTCGCCGTACACGTCCCGCAGGGCGGTTACCTCCACGGCATCGCCGACTTTCGTTCCGGTGCCGTGCGCTTCCACCAGGCCGACGGTTTCCGGCGGGACACCGGCCCGTTCGTAGGCGTCCAGCAGCGCCTTCCTCTGGCCGGCGGCGCTGGGGGCGTAGATGGCGTCTCCCCTGCCGTCGCTGGAGGAGCCGATGCCGCGGACCACGGCGTAGATCCTGTCGCCGTCCCGTTCCGCGTCGGCCAGGCGCTTGATGACGGTGATGCCGACTCCCTCGCCCAGGATGGTGCCGTCCGCCGAGGAGTCAAACGGCCTGGCGTTGCCGCTGGGGGAGAGGGCCGGGGTCTTGCTGAAGCAAATGTACATGAAGATGTCGTTGAAGGTGTCGATGCCGCCGGTGACGGCCATGTCGGACTTGCCGGTGGCCAGTTCCATGGCCGCCAGGTGCAGGGCGCTCAGCGAGCTGGCGCAGGCGGCGTCCACGACGCAGTTGGTGCCTCCGAGATCGAACTGCTTGCTGATCCGGCCGGCCGCCACGTTGCCCAACAGGCCCGGGAAGGAGTTCTCCTGCCAGGGTACGTAGGCGTCGGAGATGCGTTGGACCACATCGTCGGCCACGCTCCGCTCCACCCCCGCCTCATCCAGCGCCTTGCGCCAGATTGGATGTCCCAGCCTGGCGCCCAGCGGAATCACCAGCTCCAGCGCGCCGGTGACGCCCAGAATGACGCTGGTTCTGCTGCGGTCGAACTCCCGCTCCGGCCCGTAACCGGCGTCCCTGAGGGCCTGGCCGGCCGCCACCAGCCCCAGGAGCTGGGTGGTGTCGATGGCTTCCAGGGCATTGGGGGGGATGTTGAACTCCATGGGGTTGAAGTCGATGGCGGAGAGGAAACCGCCGCGTTTGCCGTAGGTGTGATCAGGTCTCTTCCGGTCCTGATCGTAGTAATCCGACGTCTTCCAGTGGGAGGGGGGTATTTCGGTGATGGAGTCAACCCCCTCCGTGATGTTGGACCAGTAGGCGCTGCGGTCGTCCGCCTGGGGGAAGAGGCAGCCGATGCCGATGATGGCCAGCGGTTCGGAAATGCGGGAAGCGGACGGGTTACGATCGGGCGTTTTCACCTGAGAGGTACTCCTTGATCTGTGCGAGTTCGAATGGTTTTGCGTTCAGAATTTCCTGTGGTACGGGGACGCCCTGGCAGCGGAGGAAGTTGGCGCGGGTCAGAAGCGACGCGCCATAGAGGAGGTTGAAGGCCACCGTAACCACGGTGCGTCTTTCGGTTTTTTCCAGAAACGAGCCCTCGGCCCATTCGTTGAATGATCCCATGGCCGGTCCGCACCAGATCTGGTAATCGATCTTGCGTGACGGCTCTCCGTTTTTCGCCCAGTGAGCGGCCTGCCCCAGGTACCAGCGGAAGACCAGGGCCATGCGGTGTTTCGGGTCCCGCTCGGCGAGGGTGACCTGCTGGGGCGCGCGTTTGAGGAAGTAGTCGCGGGTGATCCTCCAGATCTCCTCCAGCGGCACGCGGAAGACGCTCTTTTCCAGCTTTTCCCGTTCAGGAGCGGGGATGTCCTCCAGGCTCCGGCAGGTCCGGTAGATCTCGTAGAGCCTGGCGGCCCGCATGGGGAACATGGTGCCGCGCTTCAGGACCTGGACGTTGACCCCCATTTCGAACATGTCCGCCGAAGGGGCCATGGTCACATCCGCCTGGCGGGTGGCGGCCAGCATGGCGCGGACTTCGTCCGAAGTCCCGGATTCCACGCAGGCCTGGTTGACCGAACCGGTCATGACGTAGGCGGCGCCCATGACGAATGCGGCTGCTGCCGCGGCCGGGGTGGAGATTCCTCCCCCCAGCCCCACGCGCAGTTTCAGCGGGTAGCCGTGGGTGGTCTCCATGCGGGCGGCCAGGGATGCGATGGTCGGAAAGAGGGCGTTTGCCGGGCGGTTGTCGGTGTGCCCCCCCGAATCAGCCTCGGCCGTGATCTCCTGGGCCATGGGCACGCGGCCCGCCAGTTCGGCCTGCTCCGGGGTGAGCTCACCCGATGCCAGCAGTTCCCGCAGGAACGCCTCGGCTGGCGGCGCGAAAAACCTGGCTGCCAGCTCTTCCCGGGAGACTTTGGCGATGATCCGGTTGGGAGTGTGGATGGTTCCGTCATCCAGACGCCGGATGCCTGCCAGGCGGAAGCGCACCAGCGGCAGGGTCAGCTTCAGGAAGGCGGAGGCCTCGATCAGCCTGACTCCCCTGTTGAGATACAGCTCCACCAGGGCCTGTTCCAGCTCCGGCTCATGGGGGGAGTGGATCAGGTTGCAGCCGAAAGGAATGTTGCCGGCGGAGAGACGGGCAACGGCAGCCTCCACTTCCTGCACGGTAAGGCCCGCCGCGCCGAAAAAGCCGAGCATTCCCGCTTTGCCCAGTTCCTCCACCATGGCTGCCGAGCTGATTCCTTTGGCCATGGAACCGCCCAGGTAGGGGTAGCGGATGCCCAGTTCCCTGCAGAAGGCGGTGTCGCCCAGGTTTTCCGGCGGGCAGGGAGGGACCAGGGCCATGAGCGGGAGGGCTCCGGGTATGGCGGAATCACCTTCCGGAATCAGTCGCGCCGCGCCCAGGGCGATTGGTCTGCCGTTGTCTTCGGCAATGCAGACCGGCTGGCTGACTCTGCGGATCGCCGTAGCAATGTCGGTCTCCGGGCAGGGGGAAGATGCGGGAACTGGCTGGAGCCATCCGTGCAGACGGCGTTCCGGCAAGGCGCCGGCCTGTGGTTGAAACTGGATCAAGCGAGAGTCTCCTGTCGTAGATACAATTTTACGGGTGATCCTGCTGTGTGTTTAACCGGAACGGTATGGGAGGTGGATCAGCGCCTTGTTTCAGCGGAGTTTCCTGCACACGGACTGCCGGGACATGCCATTAATCCGGAAAAAAGCAAGTTCCCTATTTATCGTAAAATTCCGGATAATACAAGCAAAGTCTGAAGACAGAAGGGTCAGGCGCCGGCTGAATATAATTAGGATTGCATGCCGGATTGAATACGCATAAACTCATTACATTCAGACTGTATTCGGCAGGCCTTCAGGTAAACATTCCCGGCTGATTTCCCATGACCAACGGCTTTGTGATTATGGAACATTTTCAATCAAGGAGAAATTGACACGTGGGTTCGAATCTCATGTCCTGGCAACGGAGCCTCATCAGAAACAACATGGCCAATTATCGCCGCGCCCAGGACAGTTACGCCGTCATGCACAAAAAGGTCATCGAGCTGGACCGGGGGTATAGGGCGTTTTCCCTGGTGAGTCCCCCCATTGGTTCGCCGGTCGCACGCAGAAGAATCAGGCTCATTGTGGAGGACAACATTCACCAGGGACTCTGCGGGGAGGAAGGGGTGGCCGATTCCCGGCTCAACAGAACGCCCCATGTGACTACCATCGCGGTCAACTATGACTGCCAGTGCTCCTGTACCCATTGTTCCGCCGCGCCTTTCAGGGAAGAGGCTGCTCGGGAAAAAAACTCCCTCACCCTTGATGAACTGAAAAACGCAGTCGAGCAGGCGGTTGATCTGGGAACGACCTGTGTCGTCCTGGTCGGGGGCGAACCGCTTCTCTTCGACGGCGTTTACGATCTGATCGGGGCCGTGGACAAAAAGAGGAGCGTCTGCTCCATGTTTTCCAACGGCGAATTTCTCACCGGAGAAAATGTCGCCCGCCTGAAGCAGGCGGGGCTCTTCGGGATCTACGTGAGCCTCGATCATTCCGACCCGGCGGTTCACGACATGAACCGCGGCCGTCCCGGCCTCGCCGCCAGGGCGCTCAAGGGAATCGAGCGGTGCCGGCGCGCCGGCATTCCCACCGGGATATCGACCATCGCCACCAGGGAGAAACTCGCCTCCGGGGAGATGGATGCCATGATGGAACTGGCGAAAGCCCTCGATGTGCTGGAGGTTTTCATCTTCGACGTGGTGCCGACGGGCAGGCTCCTCAACCGGCACGAATGCACCCTCAGCGATGACGAGGCCGACCGGCTGCGCGAGCTGAGGGAACGGTACGGCGAGAAACCGGATTACCCGAGAATCGTCCACCAGACCATGTTTTCCAGCATGGCCTATCCGTGCGCGGCGGAAGGATGCCCCGCCGCCATGGTCCAGATGCACCTGCGGGCAAACGGCGACGTGGCCCCCTGCGATTTCACCCCCTATTCCTTCGGCAACATCCGCGAACTCTCTTTGCGCGAAATCTGGAACCGCATGGCGGGAAGCGATCTCTACAAAATGCCCTCGGCACGCTGCCGCCTCTCCAGGAGGGAGTTCTGGGACAGGCTGGAAGAGTGGAAGGCCGCCTAGTGGCGACCGGGTCCGAAAGGGCGGAAACGCCCGCGGGCGCCCTTTCCGGCGGCAGCGGTGAAACGATCCTCGTCACCGGCGCGACCGGGTTTCTCGGCCAGCGGATTATCGGCGTCCTGCTGGAGAAGTATCCCGCTGCCCGCCTGGCCATAATGCTGCGGAAAAAACGGGAGCTGTCAGTTGAGGAGCGTCTTCACGGGATCGTCAAGCAGGCCGTAGCCCCGGAAAGACGCGAAAGCGCCCTGTCACGCATTGAGGTTTTCCCCACGGAAGACATCAGCGACGAGCGGTGCGGCCTGGCGCCCGAAAACTACCGGACCGTAGCCGGGAGGGTGACGAGGATCATCCATGCGGCGGCTACCGTCCGTTTCGACCACCCCCTCGACTACGCCCGGCGGATCAACGTGGGCGGGACCCGCAACGTCCTGGAACTGGCGGAGGAGGCGGCAGGGAGGGGGGTGCTCCGGAGCTTTACGTATATCGGGACCGCCTTCGTCGCCGGGGAGAGAAAGGGCTTGGTGCGGGAGAACGAGCTCGCTGCCGGCCAGACCTTTCGCAACACCTACGAGATGACCAAGTTCGAGGCCGAAAAACTGGTACGGAGCCGGATGGGTGTGGTTCCGACGGTAATAGCACGGCCGAGCATCATCGTGGGCGATTCCCGCACCGGGGCCACCACCAGCTTCAAGACCCTTTACTGGCCTCTCAAGATCCTGGTGAAGCACAACTGGAGGATCATCCCCGCGTCGCCCGACGGCATCGTTGACCTGGTGCCGGTTGACTTCGTGGCGGAAGCGGTGGTTGCGTTGAGTTTCACCCCGGAGGCCGTTGGCAGCTGCTTCCATCTCTGCGCCGGACCTGAACGATGTCTGACGGTGGGAGATGTGGTGACCGCCGCCACCACCTTCTTTTCACTGAAGTCCAGCTTCTACATCCCTCCCGGCCCCTTCTTCGCCGTCGTGCGTCCCCTGCTGTACGCGACCCTGTGGGGGAAGAAGCGCCGCATGCTCCGGGACGCGGCCATGTACCGCCCCTATTTCCGGGTGAGAACGCTTTTCGATACGGCCTGCAGCGAGAACATGCTCGCTCCCGCCGGAATCCGGATGCCGGAGCTGTCCAGGTTCCTGGACAGGCTGTTCCACTTCTGCAGGGAGACGGACTGGGGAGCGCGCCATCCCGCGAATGGCGTATGAACGGCATTTTACGTCTGCTCCGCAACGGGAGCCTTACCGTTGCGTCCCTTTTCGATGAACTCCTGCCCCTCAGGGGCGATCGTGTCGTCAGCTATCACGAGGGGCTTGTCGCCCTGGACGGTGCCCCGCAGCAGAGGCAGCTCTTCGCCGACCTTTATCGCGAGATCGGGACGATGAGCCGTTTTCTCGTGGAGGAGGCCGGGCTCCGGCCGGGGGAGCGGGTCGCCATCTACAAGGCGAATGATCCCTACTGTTTCCGCTGGTTCATTGCGGTGATCCGCGCCGGCGGCGTCGCCGTTCCCCTGAATCCGCTGCTTTCCGCCGCCGAGGTCCACTCCATCGCAACTCACTGCGAGGCGCGGATCTTCATAACCGACCGGCTGCATCACGGGAGATTGCGGCGATCCGGATATTCCCCGCCGTCGCCCGTCAGGATCCAGTCGGACAACACCCCTCCAATAGACGGGACCTTCCTCCGCATCAACGGGGCCCATGCCGCCGCGCCGCCAACTGCGCCCGCGGCGCTGCACCCCGACGATACGGTCGCAATCTTTCACACATCCGGCACCAGCGGCGTTCCCAGGGGGGCGATGCTCTCCAGCCGCGCCCTCCTGGGCGGCGCGGCAACCGCGGCAATCCTGGCGCCCTTCGTCGGCGGCAGGGAGCTGGCGCTCTTCACCCTTCCCTGGGCCCATATCATGGCGGTGAGCACCGCCCTGTACGGCCTCATTCTGGGGATACCGGGGCTCTTTCTCGAACAGTTCGAAGCCGGGAGGGCCATCGAGCTGATCGAAAGATACCGGGTGACCTCCTTCATCGGCGTCCCCGCCATGTTCGCCAGACTCCTCAACTCCGCTCCCGGCCACGACAGGCTCGCCAGTATCCGCATGTGGATCTCAGCGAGCGATCATCTCCCGCAGTGGGTCCGCTCCGGACTCCTGCGCCATGGCGCGTTCTGCCGGCTGTTCGGGAGAAGGGTCATCCCTCCGCTTCTCATCGACATCTACGGCATGGTGGAGCTGGGGGGGAGCGCCATGATGGGAATCAGCCTGCCGTTTCTCCCCGGAAGCGGAATCCTGTATGCACCCACGCCCCCGTTCAGGGTCAGGGTCGTCGATGAAAATGGCGTCGAGGCGCCGCGGGGACGGAGCGGGGAATGCCAGGTCAGGGGTCCCGGCATGACCAGCGGCTACTGGAAAAATCCCGGGGGAACGCTTGCCCTGATAACCGGTGACGGCTGGCTCCGGACCGGCGATATCGCGGTCAAAAACCGGCTCGGGCTGATCCGGCTGAAGGGGCGGCTCAAGGACGTCATCAAGTGCGGCGGCTACTCCGTCTACGCCCCGGAGCTGGAAGAGGTCATCGCCTCCCATCCGTCGGTGCTCCGGGCCGCGGTGATCGGCGTCTCCCACCCCGTCAAGGGGGAGGTTCCCGTTGCCGTGGTGGAACTCTCTTCTCCGTCAACGGAAGATGAGCTGATCTCCTGGTGCCGGGACCGGCTGGCCGTGTACAAGGTTCCCCGGCGCATACATCTGGCGGCGGAGAATGAACTGCCCGCGGGCGTCACGGAAAAGCTTCTCAAGCGTAAAATCCGCGAACGGTACGGGGAACTGTGATGGATGAGAAGAACCTTTCGTTTCCCCTTCCGCTGACCTGCTTCGAAGAATACCTCTTCAGCGAGGACAGACCCGCATATCCGATGACGGTGATGTTCAAGCTCAGGTTGTCCGGGTTTCTCGAACAGCGGGCTTTTGACGAGGCCCTCTCCCTGGTGCTGCCGCGCCATCCCCTCCTGCGCGCCATCGTCTCCCGCGGCCGTTCCGGCGGGCTGACGTGGCGGGATTGTCCCGGCTGGCGCCCTGCCATCAACTGGGGCGGGCGGGGAGACGGGGACGGTTTCCCGGAAGCGTCATTCATGGATCTGACCAGGGAGCCGGGAATGCGCGTCTGGTGTTTCGAGCGCGACACCGGCCACGATCTCGTCATGCAGATCCACCATTGCTGCACGGACGGCAAGGGGCTGTTGCTGTTCATGGAGGATCTCCTGCTCGCCTATGCCATGCGCCAGGGCGCCCCGGCGGGCGGGATCGGTTTGCGGCGGCTGGAGACCGGCGCATTGCGGAGGCGGAGCGTTCCCCGGCTGACGGGGATGAAGCGCCTTGAGGCCGTTGTCAAGCAGATCGGCGTACTGCCCGAGGTCCTGATGTTCCTGCTGCGGACTCCCGCGCCGCTCACGGACGGGCGATTGCCCGCTTTTGAAAACAGGCGCGCCGAGCCCCGGTTCTTCAGGTTTGATTGTTGGGAAACGGAACGGATCGCCGCCGCGGCCGGACGTTGCGGCGCAACGCTGCATGAGCTGCTGCTGAGGGATCTGCTGCTGGCGGTGGGAACCTGGCGCGGGAGGAGAGGCGTGGGGCGGCCGGGAGAGCTGCTGCGGTTCACCATGCCGGTGAATCTGCGCGGACCCGGGGAAGAGATGATGCCGATGGCCAACTGCATCAGCCTGAAGTTCCTTGACCTGCAGAGCCGGGACCTGAGGGGCCGGGAGAGCCTTCTGCGGCTTGTCATGAAATTCATGAAATCCATCAACCGGTTGTACCGGAAGTACACGTTCATCTTCTCGGTCGGCGTCACCCGGTTTCTGCCCGGCGGCATCTCGCGCTTTACGCGGGAGGACGCATGCTATGCCACCGCCTGCTTCTCCAACGTCGGGAGGGTTCTGGACCGGATACCGCTTCCCCGGTCCGGGGAGAGGGTGGTTGCCGGGAATGTCCTGGTCGAGTCGGTCGACATCGTCCCCTCGCCGTTGCGTCCCAGCATGCATGCCTCGTTTGTTGCCTATACCTATGCCGGTTGCCTGCAGGTGGGCGTCAATTACGATGCGGCCGTCCTTTCGCGCCATGACGCCCGGGAACTGCTGCAGGGGTATGTGGACGAGGTGCGCAGGTCGATGGGGGAAAACGACGTACGGCAGCCGGGCTCCGTCTCCTGAAGCGCCCGGGCCGGTGAAGCCCGGAGGGTCTCGCGGATTCCGGCTATTCGTACGACAGCGCCTCGACGATGTTCGTCTTCGCCGCCTGCCGGCCGGGAACGAGCCCGGCGAGCGCGGACAGCGCCGCGGCAAGGAGCAGCGCCCAGCAGATCGCGTCCACGGGCAGGTGGTACCTGGCGGCCGACCCGTAGTTCGCCACGAAAAAGCCCTCAAGGCTTGCCCATCCCAGCAGAACGCCCGCCGCCGACCCGAGACTACCCCCGGCCAGCCCCATGAGTACGGATTCCAGGACGACGACTCCATAGATCTGCCGGCGCAGCATCCCGATGGAGCGGAGCGCGCCTATCTCCCTGGTCCGTTCCGTCACCGAGGCGAACAGGGTGACGATGATGCCGAGACAGGCGATGGTCAGGGTGATGATGTTCAGGGCGTAGTTGAAGATGAACATCCCGTCCAGCACCTTCCGGATCTCGTTTTTGAACTCCAGGGCGGGAAGGACGAAGAGCCGGCGGTCGTTTCCCAGACTCTTCTGGATCGCGTCCCGCACCTCGGAGACCTTCGCGCCCGGCCTGACCCGTACCGAAAACAGGTCAACGAGCCTGTCCCCCCAGTGCCGCTGGTAGGTGTGGAGATCCATGCCGATGGCGCCGTGATCGCACAGGTAGTCGACCACGACTGCCGCGACGTTGAACCGGACGGTCCCCGACGGGGTGGGCAGTTCAAGCGTATCTCCCGGCTTGACCCGGAAGATGGCCGCAAACGGTTCGCTCACCACCACGTTGTCCCGGTTCGGCATGACATGGACCAGATCCCGGGCGTTTCCCCTGCTGACGACGTAACTGCTGTACTCCGATCTCCGGGCGATATCGATGACCGAAAGGAGCACGCTTCTCCCCCTGTAGTCGATGATCGTCCGGCGCCAGGGATCCGCCGAGAGAACGCCCGGAACCCGTTCCAGCTTCCGACCCAGATCCATCGGCATCGGGATGGTCCTGGGATTGGGGCTGGAACTGGGGTGGCCGGAGGAGACGATGATATCCGCCCTGATGATGGAATCCAGCCAGCTGATGGCCGACTCCTTGACGCTGTACACGAAGCCCGAGCTGCTGACGAATATGGCGATGCCGAAAAATACCGCCGCCACGGCAACGGCGTTCCGGGTCAGGTTTTTCCGGAGGTTGAGCCCGGCCAGCCTCCCCGCCGCGCCGAAGCGCGATGAAAAGAGGCGGTTGAACAGGATGACGAACCGGCTCAGGAAGGAGGGGGTGAAGAGCGAGACGCCGATGGCCATGAGAAGCTGGGAGAGGAAGAGCAGTGCCGTCCCCTTCACCGGAAACGCGTCGCCGGCGCGGCTGTATGCGGCGAGCAGAGAGAAGGAGAGCGCCAGGCACGCGGCTCCCCCCCGGTTCAGCCTGCCGGCGGTGAAAAAACCTTCCCCGGCGTAGGGGATGGAGCGTATGGCCGAGGCGGGCGGGACGCGGCTGCCTGACCGGGCGGGGAACAGGGCCGCCACGAGACTGGCAGCGACGCCGCACGAAAAGCCGAGCGCGGGGTAGAACCAGGTGACGTGAATCCCGGTGATGCTGGTGCGGGCGTAGGTTTCGGAAACGACCCTGCCGAAAGTCCCCACCAGGGCATCGGCCAGCGCGAGGCCGAGCCCGACGCCGAGAAGGGACGCGAGTACGGAGACCACCAGCGTCTCCCCCAGGAACAGCGCCACAATGTCCCTTCTCGTGCAGCCCAGGGCACGCAGGATGCCGGTCTCCCTGCGGCGGTGCACCACGGAGATGGAAACCGCGTTGTAGATGAGATACATGCCGACGAAAATGGCCAGGTAGCTGATCAGGTTGAAACCGTTCTGGAATTTGGCGATCATGGCCTCGACCTGCCGCGTCCTGCCGGCAGGGGTGTCCACCGTGTATCCCCGGGGAAGCGCCTCCACGATGGCCCGGCGGACCTTTTCCAGCTCTTCTCCCGGCCTGAGGCTCACGTCGATCCGGTCGATGCGGCCCCTCTTGCCGAAGGCCAGCTGCGCGGCGTAGATATCCATGATTGCCAGGTTTCCCCCCATGGCCTTTGCCGGCCCCTCGGGGTTGAGAATGCCGCGGATGCGGAAGGTCCGGATTCCCTCCACCGTCTGCACCTGGATCTTCTGGTCGAGCCTGTACCCCTCCCGCTCCGCCATCGCCCTGGTGACGAGGATCGAGTCGGGCCTGGCCAGAAACAGCATGGGATCGGGAACGTCGGCGCTCTCGTTGGTCAGGCTGTAATCCCTCACCTGGGTGTCCACCAGGACATCGACCCCCAGGATCATCAATGAGCGCTCCCTGCCGGCAACGAGCATGGCGTCCGTCTCGATGGCCGGCACGGCGTATTCGACCCCGGCCACGTTTCGCACCCTGTCGATGAGCGATTCGGGAAAGCCGGACTGCGCCCCGGTGACCTGGAGTTTGGCCCTGCCGGTCACGCGGGTGAAGGAATCCTCGAAGGAAAACAGGACGCTTTTGTTGACCACGCCGATGGAAACGATGGCCGCGACGCCGAGACAGATTCCGACAGCCGCCATGAGAGTCTGCGCCCTGCGGAGCCGGAGATGCCTGAGGCTTATGTGGCGCAACAGGTTCCAGAGATTCACGGCCGGCTCTTGGAAAGGGGAATGTCCTCGGAGAGGGCGCCGTCCTTCAGTCTGATGATGCGCGATGCGAAGGAGGCGGCCTTTGGATCGTGGGTCACCATGACGATGGTCTGCCCGGCGCGGTTCAGGTTTTTCAGCAGTTCCAGGATTTCCTCGCTTCTGTGCGAGTCCAGGTTGCCGGTCGGTTCGTCGGCGAGGAGCACGGCGGGATCGCTTATGAGCGCCCTGGCGATGGCCACCCGCTGCATCTCTCCCCCGGAGAGCTGCTCCGGGCGGTGCTCGATGCGCGACCCCAGGCCGACGCTCTCCAGGAGCCTGACCGCCTTCTCCCTGATCCGGGAAAAGGGGACGCCGTCCAGGAGCAGCGGCAGCCCCACGTTCTCGACGGCGGTGAGGATCGGGAGCAGGTTGAAGAACTGGAAGATGAACCCCACCTTGCGCCGCCGGATCAGGGTGAGTTCATCGTCGGATATTCCATGGAGTGGGGCGCCGTCGATGAAAATCTGGCCGCCGGTCGGCTGGTCCAGGCCTCCGATGAGGTTCAGGAGGGTACTCTTGCCGGACCCGCTCGGTCCCATGATGGAGATGAATTCGCCCTTTTCTATCCTGAACGAGACATCGCGCAGGGCAACGACCTCCCTCTCCCCCTGGCGATAGGTCTTGCCTGCATTCACTATTTCGATCATACGCATCCCTGCCATGAAGAATGTTTCGTGCCGGCGGGGGCTTCCCGCCGTCCGGTGTGACGGCGGGACAAGGCTATCACAGTATGGGTGCGCGTGGAACAGGATAGTAAAGGGTGGGGGGATAAGACGATGGCTGAGCGGACATTGGCTCCGCGTCCGCAAACGAAAAAAGCCACTTCCGGATACGGAAATGGCTTTTGTTGATTTATGGCGTCCCCTACCGGATTTGAACCGGTGTCGCCGCCGTGAAAGGGCGGTGTCCTGGGCCGGGCTAGACGAAGGGGACGTTCATGTCATCGCATCCGGTCCGCGCTAGCGGTTCCTGGCCCAATACGGATACGACGGGGTTTCAACTAATACTGTATCTGCTCCTCCAAGTCAACACTTTTTATGCGACTATCTGGTGGGCATACTTGGGTTCGAACCAAGGACCTGCCGATTAAGAGTCGGCTGCTCTACCAACTAAGCTATATGCCCATTCATGGGGGGGCGAAGAAGAGGAGTCAGGGTCTGAAAAACCATGACTCCCCGGACCTTTTGGTGAGCCGCGTTGGGGTCGAACCAACGACCACCTGATTAAAAGTCAGGTGCT
>CAZRPI010000093.1:0-14447 GCA_964601865.1 uncultured Pelobacter sp.
GTCCAGTCAATATTTACAAACAGGCGGCGGTCAATCATCGCTGGTTTCTCCGTTGGCAGGCGGTTGTTCCATCTGCTGCGGTTCCTCTTCCTCTCCCTGGTCATCCACCCTATGGTTCTGATTCTGGGACGGTTTCTGAACCGGTTTCTTGGTATCGAACCAGGCCCGTATGATGCGACCGGCAATGGGAGCGGCGGCGGAGCCGTGCAATCCATGCTCGATCACCACGGCAACGGCGATCTCGGGCTTCTCATAGGGGGCAAAGGCCACGAACAGGGCGTGATCCCGGTACTGGTACCCACCCAGGGCCTTGCCATCCCGCAGCTTGACGACCTGGGAAGTGCCGGTCTTGCCGGCGACCCTGATGTTTCCGATGCGCGCCGCGCCGCCGGTGCCTCCCGGCTCGTTAACCACGGCGTACAACCCCTCCTTGACCAGCCGGATGCTGCGGCCCGACACCCCCGCGGAACCGATCCGTTCCGGAGCGAACTCCTTCAGCGTCTTGCCGTCGGCGTCCACGACCCGCTTGACCAGATGGGGGCGGTAGATTGTCCCCTCGTTGGCGACGGTGGCAATCATGGAGGCGAGCTGTATGGGGGTCAGCAGGACGTACCCCTGCCCGATGGACACCGACGGCGTTTCACCGCGGATCCAGGGTTTCCCGAAACGTTTCAGTTTCCAGGCGGTGCTCGGGATCATGCCCGGCTTTTCGTGACTCAGCCCCACTCCCAGAGGCGAGCCGAGCATGAACTTCCTGGACATGTCGGCAATCCGGTCCACGCCCAGACGATCTCCGAGCTGGTAGAAGTAGACGTCGCACGACTCCCGCAGGGCCTTCTTCAGATTGGTGGCTCCGTGGCCACGCTTGTTCCAGCAGTTGAAGGTTGACGTCCCCATTTTGAAGGACCCTCTGCAGGTCACGCTGGTGCCGGGGTCGATCAGCCCGTTCTCCAGGCCGGCCAGCGCGGTAATGATCTTGAAGGTGGACCCGGGCGGGTACTGGCCGGTCAGCGCCTTGTTTTCGAGGGGATGGCGCTTGTCTTCGAGGTACTCCTTCCACTTGTCGGCCGGCATCTTGCCGCTGAACAGGGAGGGATCGAAGTCCGGTTTGCTGACGAAGGCCAGGATCTCGCCGCTGTTCACATCTATGGCAACCGCCGCTCCGGCCTGGTCGCCAAAAGCCTTTTCGGCACTCTCCTGAACCGCGGTGTCAATAGTCAGAACCACGCTGTTGCCGACCGTGGGCTGGGTCTCGGAAACGGTGCGCAGCACCCTGCCGCGGGCATCAACCTCCAGCTGGCGGCCACCGTCCCTCCCGTGCAGTTGTTTCTCCCATGCCCGCTCGATGCCGTTCTTGCCGATGTAGTCGCCGGGGTTGTACTCTTCGTCCTCCATCCTGCCCAGTTCATCTTCGGAAACTTCGCCGATGTAACCGAGAAGATGGGAGGCCAGCATGCCGTTGGTATACTCCCGCACCGGCTTCATCTCGATTTCCACGCCGGGCAGGCGCAGGCGGTTCTCCTCGACGATCTCAACCTGATCGCGGGTTATGTTGGAGGCCAGTACGATGGGATAGTACTGGGCCTTCCCCTTTCCCTTTTCCCAGCGCTCGGCCAGCTCGCTCCTGTCGAGGGAGAGCAGCGAGGCGAGCTGGGTCAGCAGGGCCTCCCTGTCCTTGACCTCCTGGGGAACCACTGCCAGGCTGAACGAGGGCTGGTTGCTCACCAGCACCTTGCCGTTACGGTCCATTATCGCCCCGCGGGAGGCGGCCATGGGTACGAAGCGGAGACGGTTGTCCTCCGACATGCTCCGATAGTCCTCGGCGTTGAGGATCTGGAGGTGCCACAACCGCAAAAGGATCAGGAAGAAAATGGCGCCGACCACGAATGAGAGCAGGATGGCGCGGTGCTTCATCTCCATGATCTCTCTGATGAAGCGTTTTTCCTTCATTCCACCTCCCCGTGGGGATCGAAAAGAGGCAGCAGGGCGATCAGCGAAGCGGCAAAAGCGTTGAACAGCAGGTGGGGCAGAAGGCCGGACAACAGGGAATAGGCAATCCCGGTGGTTTTGGTAAACATAACGAGCAGCAGCAGGTTGATCGCGACGCAGACGAGGGTCGCCGCGGTTACCGTGACCATGAAGAGAAAGGAGCTTTCCGCGTAGAGGCGGTCGGCCACGCTCTTGATGATCAGAAAGATCACAAGAAAGGTAAAGGCGTTCAGCCCCAGGAAGAGTCCGCTGAAAGCATCCTTCAACAGGCCCAGAACCCATGCCAGGGGCGCGCCCGTCCCGTAGGAAACCCTGAGAGCCAGCGCCACCGTGATGACCAGCAGCAGATCCGGTTTGAAAAGGGTGGTCACGTACGCCGGCAGCACCGATGTCTGGAGCGCCACGGCCCCCAGGACGGAGAGAAACAGCAGGAATGCGGCGCGCCTACTCATCTCCACCCCTCAGGATCACCAGAACCTCTTCCAGATGGGAGACGTTCACGGCCGGACGAATGCTGACGGTCTGGAAAATACCGTATTCCCCCCTTTTTACCATGGAAACTTCCCCGATCCTGGCGCCTTTGGGGAAAATCCCTCCGATGCCGGACGCGACCACCTGGTCTCCAAGCTTTACGTCCTCCTCGCAGGTGGTGAATTCCAGCGAGCACCCCGCCTCACCCCTCCCCTTGACCACTCCGCGCGCCCGGGAACGCTGGATGGTCGCGGCAATGCCGCTGGCGTGATCGGTCAACAGCAGAACCCGCGAATTTTCCGCGGCAACCTTGATGATCTGTCCCACGATGCCGTCGGCCGCCACGACCGCCATCCCCTCGCGCACTCCGCCGGAAGAACCCCGGTCGATGGTCAGGGTCCGGAACCAGCTGGACATATCCTCCCCGATTACCGACGCGGTCACGGTCGGATAGCGGACGGTTTCCCTCATCTCCAGCAGGCGTCTGAGTCTCTGGTTTTCCTGCGACACTTCCTCCGCGGCCACCACCCTGCTGTTCAGTTCCTTGATCTCACCGATCATCCTCCGGTTTTCCCGATTGACATTCACCAGGTTGACATAGCCGTTCCACGCATCGGCGAAGAAATTGCCGGTGGCGGCGGCGGGTTTCATAACCGGCGCCAGGGCGGCCTGGAACGAGCGCTCGACCATGTTGGCCGTCCGGTTGTTGGGAATGTTCAGGGAAAAGAAGATGAGGGCGGCCAGGAGTGAAAAGACGATCAACGTGATCAGGCCGTATTTTTTCAGTTCACTCATAGATGCAATCCCGAAGCCTGAGACGAAAAGGGGTTGAATGCGAATGGATCACGCAAGCCGGCATGGCTCTCTCCCGTCAAGCGGATGATTTCTCCGGAGCCGGACATCAGTGCGTATGGCAGCTCAGCACCTCGCCGAGCACCCTCTCCAGGTAATCCCTGTAGGATGATTTCGGTGTTGCCTCAATCGTCCGTTGCATCATGGCGGCATCGATATAACCGTGGCGCAGGGCGATCTCCTCCAGACAGGCGATCTTGAGTCCCTGGCGGGATTCAACGGTTTCAATGAAATTGCTCGCCTCCAACAGGCTCTTGTGCGTGCCGGTGTCCAGCCAGGCGATACCTCGGCCGAGACGCTCGACAGTCAACTGACCGCGGCGGAGATACTCGAGATTCAGATCGGTGATCTCCAGCTCGCCGCGCGCCGAGGGGGTGATCGATCGGGCGATGGACACGACCTGCTCGTCGTACATGTACAGACCGGGCACTGCGTAGCGGGATCTGGGAGTCCGGGGCTTCTCCTCTATGGAGAGCACGTTGCCGTTGCAGTCGAACTCAACCACCCCGTAGCGCTCGGGGTCGTTGACCGGATAGCCGAAAATGCAGGCGCCGCCCCGGAAATCGGCCATGATACGATTCAGGTTCATCCTGCCATAGAAGATATTGTCACCCAGGATCAGTGAAACCGGTTTGCCGGCGATGAAATCCTCGCCCACGAGAAAGGCCTGGGCGATTCCCTTCGGCTCGGGCTGCACCTTGTAGGTGATGGCAATCCCCCAGCGGGAACCGTCACCAAGAAGCGCCTCGAAACGGGGCGTATCCTGGGGGGTGGAGATGAGCAGGACATCCCTGATCCCGGCTGTCATCAGGGTTGCCAGCGGATAGTAGATCAATGGTTTGTCGTACACCGGCTGGAGCTGCTTGCTGGCCACGAGGGTCAGGGGATAGAGGCGGCTCCCCGCTCCACCGGCCAGGATGATTCCTTTGGTGATTCCCTGGGTCATGTATGGTTCTCCTTCGGCGCTGGTCATCGGATTGGAAATTCTACACATCCTGGAGAGGAGTGTCAAATCCCATGACGCGCGCGTCTGTTCAGTTCAACGGCAACGGCCAGCAGGTCGTCGTACACTTCCACCCCGCCGGGAAGCCCGGATTCCTCCCGGGCGCCGTAACCGCTGCGCACCAGGATGGACCTGCACCCCGCGGCGCGGCCGGCCTCAATGTCCAGCAGCTTGTCGCCGATCATCACCGACCCCTCCAGATCGATGTCGTACCTGCGGGCGGCCTCCAGCAGCATCCCCGGCATCGGCTTGCGGCAGGAGCAGGGGAGGGAGTAGCTCCCCTTTCCGGCGGGATGATGGGGACAGTACAGCCAGGCGTCAACCCGCGCCCCGTTCCGGCCAAGCTCTCCGGAAATGAACCGGTGCAGGTTTTCCACATCTTCCTCGGTATAGTAGCCTCTGGCGATACCGGATTGGTTCGTGACCACCACCACGAGATACCCGGACTCGTTCAGCAGCCGTACAGCCTCGGGCGCTCCCGGCACGAACTCGAACTCCTCAACCCGGTAGAGATACTCCCTTTCCCGGTTGATGGTGCCATCCCTGTCCAGAAAGGCGGCGCGTCGCATACCAAAATCTCCTTTGACAAACAGTTAGAAAAACTATAAAAAGTTCAACCAGCATCAAAATCAAACGAAACGGATTCAGGCATGATCAAGACCAACAACCTTAAAGTATCCGGAATTACCCCCATCATCGCCCCGGCCGACCTGCGCCAGATATTTCCCCTCTCCGAGAAGGACCGGGACTTTGTCATCAGGAGCCGCGAACAGATCAAGGACATCATCTTCCATCGCGACCACCGGCTGATGGTGGTGGTGGGGCCATGCTCCATCCACGACCCGGACGCCGCCAAGGAGTATGCCCGACGCCTGGCCGCCCTTTCCCGCTGTGTCAGCGACCAGCTCCTGCTGGTCATGCGGGTCTACTTCGAGAAACCGCGCACCACCGTGGGATGGAAGGGGCTGATCAACGACCCGGACATGAACAACACCCACCTCATTTCAAAGGGGCTGGGCATCGCACGCGGGCTTCTGAGCTGGATCACCGCGCTTGAGGTCCCGGTTGCCAACGAGATGCTCGATCCCATAACCCCCGAGTACGTGACCGACATGATCAGTTGGGGCGCGATCGGCGCCCGCACCACCGAATCCCAGACCCACCGTGAAATGGCCAGCGGCCTCTCCTTCCCGGTGGGATTCAAGAACGGAACCGACGGCAACCTCCAGATCGCCATGGACGCCATCAGGGCGGCGCAACATCCCCACAGCTTCCTCGGGATCAACCGCGAGGGGCGCGCCTCCATCGTCAGGACGACCGGCAACCCGGACGTGCACATCGTACTCCGCGGCGGAACCAGGAAAGTCAACTACCACCCCGAGGACATTGCCCTCGTGGAGGAGAGCCTGAGCAGGAACAAACTGCCCCACTCCATCATGGTCGATTGCAGCCACGGCAACTCGAACAAGGACTACAACCGACAGGCGGAAGTGCTCGACAGCGTCATCAGCCAGAAACTGGGCGGAAACGGGTCCATCTTCGGAGTCATGATCGAGAGTTTCCTCCACGCGGGCAACCAGAAAGTGCCCCAGGACATCAGGGATCTGAAATACGGGGTTTCAATCACCGATGCCTGCATCGACTGGGAGACAACCGAAAGGATCCTGCTTGACGCCCATCAGCAACTGCAGCAGAGAGGGTGAAAAGTGAATCTGTGAGGGGTGAGGAGCAAGGGACGTCCTTCACTCTTCACTCTTCACTCTTTTCATTGGAGGGTTGATTTGCTAGACTCACACCATGAAACTGCTGGTCACATCCGATACCCACGGGAATACGCCGCTCCTCTTCCATGCCTGCGAAATGGCGCTCCCCTGCGACGCGGTCGTTCACCTCGGGGACGGCAACCGGGAAGCGGAGATGCTTGCCCACGCCTTCGACATCACCGTCATTACCGTGGCCGGCAACTGCGACATCCATTCCAGCGCTCCGCGGGAGCGGATCTGGGAATGCGGAGGGCAGCGCCTGTTCCTGACCCATGGGGACCTCTACGGGGTGAAAAACGGCTTCCAGATGCTTGAGCGGCGCGGCATCGAGGTGGAGGCCAGCGCCGTTCTGTTCGGCCACAGTCACCTGGCCACGACAGCCACTCTCTCCGGCATCCGGTTCATCAACCCGGGCACCCTCACCAGACACGCCCAGCGCCGGACGGTTGCGATCATGGACGTCACGTCATCCGGAATTACTACCATCCTGACCGATATCACCTACCTGAATCCCTGACGCCTCCCAGCCTTCACTTGCCCGGAAGGACTCTGCCTTTGCGTTCAGGGAGATTACAGGCTGCCCGACGGAGGACCGGCAAAGTGAGCGGTTTCCCGCAACACGGCGACGTACGGGCCCAGGCTCTTCCGGGCATTGCGGCATTCCGGCGTCAAGGATTCAGGAGCTAATCCCTCTATTCACTGCCTCAGCGACTCGTGCCCCTTGCGCACGGCCTTTTCGAGCCTGCGGCGGCGAGGCCAGGTGAGCAGGAACGCGACCGGGCCGGACAGCATGTAGCAGAGCATGATGCCGAACATCATCTCGATCGGTTCAGCCACCACCACGATCAGCATGATGATGGCCAGCAGCAGGAAACCGAACGGCTGGCGCCTGATCAGGGCCGGATCCTTGAACGAGTAGTAGCGGAAATTTGACACCATGAGAAACGCCAGCAGGTAGATCAGGGTGATGATCGCCAGGCGCTTGAACATCACCGGCGCCTGAATGAACTCCTGCGGCAGGCGGTCCAGATGGTGGAACAGCAGCACGGTGGCGGCGACCATGCATGCCGCGGCGGGTATGGGCAATCCAACGAAGCGCTTACTCTCGACGGTGTTGACCTGGACATTGAAACGGGCCAGACGCAGCGCGCCGCAGGCCACGAACAGGAAAGCGGCCACCCACCCCAGGCGGCCGTAGGGTCTCAGCGCCCAGGCGTACACCATCAGCGCCGGAGTCACGCCGAAGGCGACCAGGTCGGCCAGGGAATCGTACTCCACGCCGAATTTGCTGGTGCTGCCGGTCAGGCGGGCGATCTTGCCGTCCAGGCCGTCGCACACCGCCGAGACGAAAATCCAGATGGCGGCAGTGCTGAAATTCCCGTTCAGCGTCGAAACAAGGCTGTAGAACCCGGCGAACAGGCTGCCCGTCGTGACCAGGTTGGGAAGGATATAGATCCCTCGCTTGATGTTTTCGGTTTTTTCAATCCGTATCTGTGGTTCTTCGGGATTCATCCGATCGACTCTCCATTCACCCGAGACGGGCCAGCGCCGTCTCGCCCGCAACCGTCCTGTCACCTGGCTTTACCAGCGGCGCCACATCCACCGGCAGGTATACGTCCAGCCGGGAACCGAAACGGATCAGGCCGAAACGTTTGCCCCGCTCCAGACGGTCGCCCGTTCCGGGGTAACATACGATCCTCCTGGCGATCAGACCGGCGATCTGCACAAAAGCGATACGCACGCCGGCATCGGTTTGAAGGACAATGGTGTTCCGTTCATTTTCGCAGGGGGCGCGTTCATCCCGGACATCCAGGAACCTGCCGGGAACGTGGCTCATCTCCACGATCCTCCCGGAAAAGGGAACCCGGTTGACATGGACGTTGAAAACCGACATGAAGATGCTGATCTTCAAGGCCTCGTGACCGAGCGGCGTCACGGGAACGCGGTCCACGACGATGACCCTTCCGTCCGCCGGCGCGACCACGGACCGTTCGTCGGCGGGAGATGTCCGTTCCGGGTTGCGGAAGAAAAAGAGGGTGAACAGGGTCAGCAGCGCAAAGAAGGCGCCGAAGCAGAACATCACCGCCGAGCCGAGGCCGTGCGCCGAAAAGAGGCCGATCAGCGCCAGAGCGGCGAACAGCGCGACAAACGGGTAGCCCTCACGGGCAATGGGGGTGTTTTGATTCCTCATCAAACCTGCCTGAAAAAAGAATAACACCCCTCTCCCGGTGGAAGAGGGGTGTTCCGGTTGGCGGTAACCGACCTAGTTTTTCGTCTTGTCCACGATCTTGTTCTTGCCGATCCAGGGCATCATGGCGCGCAGCCTTGCGCCTACTTCCTCTATCTGGTGTTCATTGCCGCGACGCCGCAGGGCGTTGAAGGTCGGCCGGTTGGCCTTGTTCTCAAGCATCCACTCCTTGCAGAACTCGCCGGTCTGGATCTCGTCCAGGATCTTTTTCATCTCCCACTTGGTCTCCTCATTCACGATCCGGGGACCGCGGGTCAGATCACCATATTCGGCCGTATTGGAAACCGAATAGCGCATGTTGGCGATGCCACCCTCGTAGATCAGGTCGACGATCAGCTTGGTCTCGTGCAGGCACTCGAAGTAGGCCATTTCCGGCGCGTAACCCGCCTCCACCAGGGTCTCGAAACCCGCCTGGATCAGGGCGGAGATGCCACCGCAGAGAACGGCCTGCTCGCCGAACAGATCCGTCTCGGTTTCCTCGCGAAACGTAGTTTCGATGATACCGGAACGTCCGCCGCCGACCGCCGAGGCATAGGCCAGGGCCACTTCCTTGGTCTTGCCGGACGGATCCTGGTGAATGGCCACCAGACAGGGCACTCCGCCCCCCCTGGTGTACTCGTGACGCACCATGTGGCCGGGGCCCTTGGGGGCCACCATGAAGACGTTGATGTCGGCACGGGGCTCAATCTGGCCGAAGTGGATGTTGAAACCGTGACCGAAAGCGATGGTGGCGCCCTCCTTCAGGTTGGGGCCGATCTCGGCGCGATAGACATCACCCTGGCTCTCGTCGGGGAGCAGGATCATGACGATGTCGGACGCCTTGGTTGCCTCCGCGACCGTCATGACCTTGAGACCGGCCTCCGTAGCTTTCTTGACTGAAGGTGAGGTACTTCTGAGACCAACAATCACATCGATGCCGGAATCGTTAAGGTTCTGGGCATGGGCATGTCCCTGGGAACCATAACCGATGATGGCCACCGTCTTGTTTTTCAATACCGCCAGATCACAATCCTTATCGTAATAGACTTTCATGCGTTGCTTCCTCTCTGCGAAATATCCGGTAAACCGGTACAACCTATTGATTTAAAGGATATTGAAATTACTACATCAACCGTGGCCTGTCAATGAAATAGCAACATGGGCGTACGGACCATGCTGCCGTGACACCGCATGAATGCTGATCGCGCGGGCAGGAGCCGACGGATCCGGCGGGGCGGCCGGCACACGCCGTTCATTTCGCGACCCTCAGGCAGACCTGGGAAGCGCCCTTCTGCACCGGGGGCTGCCCTGCCATTGAACGGCGAAATGAGGTCGAGTAGAGCGCCGCCAGGGCGTCCGCAGCAAGGGGAGCCGCATAATAGTACCCCTGCACCTCCAGGCACCCCAGATCCTTCAGGACCTTCTCCTGTTCGACATGCTCCACTCCCTCGGCGACCACGTCCAACCGGAGACTGTGGGCCATGGCAATGATGGCGGCAAGGATCTGGGCGTCCTCCTCGGATTCATGGACATTGAGGATGAAAGAACGATCGATTTTCAGGATATTGATGGGGAGATTGCGCAGGTGGCTGAGGGAAGAATAGCCGGTGCCAAAGTCGTCGATACTGACGACAACCCCCATCATCTGCAGTTGCCGGAGGATGGCAACGGACTGCTCCATGTTCTCCATGAGGGCGCTTTCGGTCAGTTCGATCTCCAGTGAACATCTGCGGAGGGCGTGGGAAGTGACCGCATCCAGCACCACTTTCACCAGATCCTGGCGCTGAAGCTGCAGCGGCGACACGTTGACCGAGACCATGGGGATGGGGATTCCGTGATCCTGCCACTGCTGCAGATGGCGGCAGGCCTCGTTGATAACCCATTCGCCGATGGGAATGATCAGGCCGGTCTTTTCCGCAAGAGGAATGAACTTGTCCGGAGGAATCATGCCGAAAACCGGATGGCGCCAGCGCAGCAGCGCCTCCACACCGCTCCATGCTCCGTCGCGCAGGTTGATCCGTGGCTGAAAGTAGAGCTCCAGCTCTCCGTATTCCAGCGCCTTGTGCAGATCATTGCCGAGTCCCAGACGTTCCGAGACCTTTTCGTGCAGCACGCTGGAGAAGAGTTCGACGTGGTTTTTCCCCTTCTCCTTTGCCTGGTACATTGCGGTGTCGGCGCTCTTGATCAGCACCTCGGCGCTGCCCCCGTGGTCAGGGAAAACCGCCACCCCGATGCTTGCCGACACAAACAGCCGCTTGTCCTCGATCACATAGGGAGTCAACAGCACGGACATCAGTTTTCCGGCAACCATCATGGCGGTCTCGGCGTTCCTGATATTCTGCAGAAAGATGATGAACTCATCCCCACCGAGACGGGCCACCGTATCCTCGTTCCTGACCCTGCCGGAGAGCCGCGCGGCGGTCTCCTGCAGGAGCAGGTCCCCGGTCCGGTGACCATGGGTGTCGTTGACCAGTTTGAAATCGTCCAGATCTATGAACAGCACCGCCAGTTTTTCGGCGCTCCGCGTCGCCCGTCTCAGGGCCTGCTCGAGACGATCACTGAAAAGCATCCGGTTGGGAAGGCCGGTCAACGAGTCAAAATTGGCCTGCCGGCTCAATCTCTCCTGCCGTTCCAGCAGCGCCTCATCACGCAGGGCTATTTCCTCCAGCATGTGGTTGAACCCCCTGGCAAGCAGGTCTATCTCCCTGGTATCGCTGCCGGGTACCCGCATGGAGAAATTCTTGGTGATGCTGACCTCCTGCATGGCCTCCGCCATGGCGGTGACCGGACCGGTGATGATGCGGGCGAAGCGGTCCGCCAGCAGATAGCTCAGCAGCAGCGAGAAGATGAAGATAACAACGCCGGTAACAACGGCAAGAACCCCCCTGTAGATGATGATGCTTTCGTCCTGCCGGGCGACAACGCTCCCCAGAAGCACACCGCTTCTGACGATGGGCCTCTCAACCCCAGGGCACAGTTCGATGAGATGACGTCCGTCCACGGAGCGGATGCGTTTCAGGCTCTGCCGCAGTTCCTCGGGGGTGACCTCCACGCCCTGACCGGAATAGGAGGCGCAGACCCGTCCCTGGTCATCCATTACCACCAGTTGTTTGATGGAGGAATCGAACCGGAACGCCCTGAGAGAGCGGTTGATGGAGTCATAATCGGAAAACGCGAGCGCGGCCCCCACGTCCGCGGCAACGATGTCGGCCAGCGCCTCCAGCCGGGCGTGGCTCTCCCGGTTGTAGAAGACATAGCTGTAGGAGAGATAGCAGAGCATGGAAGTTACCAGCACGATGACACAGGAGGCCATGATCAGCAATCGCTGTTTGCCGTAAAAATTGTCAACCCTGCGCAGGATGGTCTCGATCAGGTTCATGGCTTACCTTCTGACATCATTGGCCAGCTTCAGAAGTTGCGTGTCGAACGATACGGATGCCCTGCGGGCCGCGGTCTGATTCAGTTCAAAGGTGATCCTGCCGTTGACCGCAACCAGGCCGATCATCCCCCCCAGACGGACGAAATCACGCATGTCGCTCACCGTCAGGATACCGAGACGCCCGGCCTCGGCCAGCAGGGGCTGCAACCGGTAGCGCTCGGCCGGGGCGATGAACAGCACCCGGCACTGCTCCATCCCATCGGGATCGGTGACCGGTCTGACCTCGACAGGGAGGTTGCCGATGCGCTTTCCCCTCATCGCTTCCAGCGCCCCCCGCAGCGGAGTGTCGCCAATGACGCAGATGGTGAACGACGATCTGTTTTCCCCCCTGTCGGGCAACTCCGTGAACAGGGGGAAATTCAGGACGTAACTGGCCTTGACCCGATACTCCAGGGGCACATCCGCTGCACCGGAAACGGACAGCAGAAACGCGAGCAGAAGCGCATTGATCAGTAAACAGACTCGCATGCTCAGAACCGGTATGTTGCCTTGATGCGGAAGGTAATTCCGTCCTGCCGGATAGTGCGCAGCCTTTCCCCCAGACTGTTGAAATTGTCGGTGCTGGCCGGAGCACCGTAACGGGTGTCGAACAGATTGTAGACCGAAGCGGAAACGTCCAGCCCCTTCACCAGGTCGCGAGCGAGAAGAGTGAGGTTGACGACCGCGGCGCCGCCAATCTTCTCTCCCCATGAGTTCAGGCGTGACCCGCCGTAGAACATCTCCAGGGTGGCGAAGGTTTTCCTCAGCGGCAGCGGAGCGGTGACGGCAGCCTTGACCAGATTCCGGGGCGAATTGGTCACGAAACGGCCGGATTCCCTGTTATCCGCATCCTGGTAGGTGTAGCCGATCCTGCCGCTGAAACCATTCTCCCATTTGCCCTCCACCTGGAGCTCAACCCCCCTCGACTCGACCCTCCCCTGGTTCCTGAAAACCAGCATGTTGTCAGCCGGATCATTTACCTGCTCCAGGAGGTTGGAAATCCAGACGTAGAAACCGTTGACGGACAACCTGCAGTTGTCGTTGAAAAACTCGCTCCACCCCAACTCCAGAGTCCGGTTTTTCTCGGGCTCAAGACGCGGGTTTCCTTTCATGCCGACCTGGTCACCATAGTAGAGTTCATAGGCGCTCGGCGCGCGGAACGCCTCGCCGTAGGAGAGGCGCAGAACCGTGGAGTCCCGCGGCTTCCAGATCAGGGCGGCTCTGGGGTTCACGGTTCCTCCGAAATTGTTGTAGATGTCGCCGCGCAGCCCGGCGTTGAGGATGAGGTTGTTCCAGATGTGCCACTCATCCTGCAGGTAGTACCCCTGGACAAAGTTATGCCGGCTGTCGTTCAGGGTGTACCCCGAGGGGGGGACGACATCGAAGTTGCGCTGCCGCTGGGTGAACTGCCAGCGCTGCTCCGTCCCGACGCTCAGCAGATGGCTGCCGATGGTCTTTGTCACCAGGAGGTCCAGGCCGACCCACTCGGCCAGCACCGTATCCCGGTTGACATAGCGGGAACCACCATCATCCAGGGGGTAGTCCTCACGGTATTCGTAGCGGTTGTACGTCAACCGGCAGTTCAAGTCCAGGAAAGCGCCGGCCCGATTGTAGCCGAGGCCCAGCAGGGTATGGCGGTCAACGGTCTTGCCAACGGGGTCGTTGAAGATGGAGTAATAGGGAGCGGTGGGAACGGATTTCTCCCGGTCCTGGTGGAGCAGCAGGAGACTTACGTCCCTCCAGCCGATTTTGGTCATAAGTTCCCACGAACGATCACCGTCCAGGTTCCGCGCGACTCCTCCGTCCGTCGCGCGGTACTCGGGAAAGGAAAGTCTCTCTCTTCCATCCGTATCCCTGTAGCCGCCGGAGACAAGGTATTCGACGCCAGACGCCGTTTTTCCGCCACCGGTGGCCCGTCCGCTCCAGGCATTGTAACTCCCTCCGGAGCCGGACAGCTCCCCCCCCTTGAGGTTTCTGCCGCTGACGGTGATGACGTTGAGCACCGCCAGAAAGGCGTTGGTGCCGTACAGGGACGATCCCGGCCCGCGGATGATCTCCACCCGGTCGATCAGGTCGATATCCACCGGGAAATCGCTCCCCAGGGGCGCCTGTTCATAGACGCCGTCGTTCAGGCGGTGGCCGTCCACCAGAATCAGGATGCGGCTGTTGTAGTCCCCCAGGGGGCTGAATCCCCTCGTTCCGGCGAAATGGTAAACGCGGTTGTAGGTGGTGTAGAACCCAGGCACTCCGTTCAGGATCTCGGCCAGGTTACGGTAGCCGCCGTTGCGGATATCGGAAGCGGTGACGATGGCCACTGAGGCCGGCGCATCGTAAATATCCTGTTCATACCTGGTAGCGCCGCTGACCGTCGTGATCTCGGTGTTCAGCAACTCTTCGAACGGGGTTATGGAGGAACCGGCCAGAATCCCGGGTTCCGCTGCCCGGGCCGGAAGGGGCAGGAGACAGAGGAGAAGAGCAATCGGGGCAAGGCAGGCGCGGTATTTCATGTCGGCATATCCTCCCTCGGTTGCCGCTGACCGCCAGGTGGGGACCCGTTGTCACGGGATACGGGGTTTTTCAGTTCAGCGTGCGGTGAAAACGCACGTGAACCGGGTAAAAACCCGTCTGATGCTTAGATATGTATAGCATCGTTTGGCTGAAATACAATTCAGGGCCCCTTCCATGCACAGGCGCCCCGGGTCCGTTCGAAAGGGGGCGCTTCCG
>CAZRPI010000094.1:0-14392 GCA_964601865.1 uncultured Pelobacter sp.
TGCGCTCGGTGATGTCCTTGACGAACGAGACACCGTATTGCTTCCCCAGGAAATTGAAGTGGTTGGCGGTGATTTCGACGGGGAATGTGCTGCCGTCTCTGCGTCTGTGGGTTGTCTGGAAGGTCGTTGTTCCCCTTTCGTTCAAAATTTCCTGCAGTTCCAGACATTTTTCAGGGGTGATCTCCGGGTCGATGTCAAAAATGCTGAGGCTGCAGAGTTCCTCTCTGGCATAGCCGTGGCTTCTGCAGGCGTGTTCGTTGACACTGAAGATGGTGCCCTTCACATCGCTCTGATAGATCCCTATCCCCGCGTTGTCGATACAGAACTGGGACAGGAGAAGCTGTTCCTCCGCCTTCTTTCTTTCCGTGAAGTCCTGGCAGAATTCAACAATTCCCGTGATACATCCTGTCTTGTCTTTCACCGGATAGCCGCGGATAAACCATACCCTGCCGTCAGGCGAACGCATCTCTGCCTCATGGGCCTCTCCCGTATCCCGCGCCAGTAATACCGGACAGCCGGCACACGGTTCCCGGCGCTGATGCCATACTTCCCAGCAGTGCCGCCGTTGCAGCTCTTCCCGTGGCATACCGACCGATTCACAGGCAGCCCTGTTGGCCCAGCGTATGTTCATTCCCGGGTCAAAATATACGACGAGAGCATCCGTGACATTTAAAAAGAGATTTTTTTCCTGTTCAACTGCTATTAGAGTCTCTGTGGTCCTGGCGAGTGCCGCCGTCCGCTCGATGACCCTTTTCTCCAGTTCATCGCGCGCGCGTTCCAGCTCTTCTTCCATGCGCTTGAGTTCTGTAATATCGATGATTGAGACAATGCCTGCCGGGGTTCCTCCGAATTCGATGTATCCTGCCGAAAGGTAGACCCATTTCTCCTCACCGTTTTTGGTTACGCACTTGATTTCATACTGTGACGGCGCAACTTCGGCCTGTTGCCTTGCCAATCCCCGCTTTTTTACCTCTTCCTTGTAATCCTGATGCGTCCAGTCCCAGAAATTCATCTGCTGGCATTCCTGTTCCGTGTAGCCGATGAGCCGGGTGGCCGCGGGATTTACATAGGCAGTATTTTCACCCTGGTAGACGATAATTGCGACAGGAGATGTCTCCGTAAGAACCCGGAACCTCTGCTCGCTTTCCCTGAGCGCCTCCTCTGCCTGCCTTCGTTCGGCCAGCTCGTTCTCGAGTTCCCTGGTCCTGAGGTTGACCTCCCTGGCAAGCGACCTGTTCCAAAAAATGACAGCGGCGGCAGTCAACAGTATCGCTGTTAAGGCTACAAAGAGACCCGTCTGGACTTCTCTGCTGTTGAGAAACGACTTGGGCTCAAGGTGAATCCACCTTTTATAGATGGCTTTTTTCTCCGCGTCGCTGATTCCGGCAAGCCCCTTTTCCAGGATGCCGTTCAGCTCCGGCCAGTCGTTGCGCGAGCCGAAACCCATTCTGTAGGAATATCCGGATTCGCCTGATATGCGGAGGTTGGAGATTCCCTCCTTCTCGATGTAGTAACTGGCGGTCGCCGGATTTTCCACGAAAGCGTCACTCAGGCCGAAGGATACTTTCCGCAAGCCGGTCCTGACATCCGTGACCGGATCAAGGCGCAATTTCGGGTAGTGGCTGGTCATGAAGTCATGGACCGCATATTCGGACACCACCGAAACCCTCATGCCGCTGAGTTTTTCCAGGGTGAGAGGTTCGCTCACCTTCCCGCGGGTAATGATCATGACCGGAAATTCCAGGAAGGGTCTGGTGAACAGCATGTATCTGGCCCGCTGGGGAGTGTTACTCGCTACATAAACATCTATCTGCCTGTTCTTGGCCCTGCTGATGATTTCATTCCAGTTCCTGAGGCGGACGATTACAATGCGTATGCCGAGTTTTTTTTCGAGAAGCGCAACGTAATCAGCAGTTATTCCGCTGTATCTGTTTTCTTTAGTGAAGTATTCGACTGGTGGAAAATCCGGATCCGGGGCCAGGCGAATGACCGGATGGCTCTTAAGCCAGGCTCTTTCGGCTGCCGTCAGGGGAACCGCATTTTTCTTCGTGTCACCGCTGTTCCACGTCATTACCGTCAGCACGACGGACAAAAAAAACGCCCCTGCCAGCCAAAGCCAACAGGGGCGTATCTTCTTTCCTGGGATGATTTCAATCGACATTCAGCGTTTTTCCTTTTTCAAACCCTTACGGATGAAACATCCACAACGGAGGCATTCCAGGCGTGAGAAATCCGGAAGGCGTCACTCGATTCGGGAAGCTGTTTCAGGCCTGTAGCTGCAAGACTTTTTAACTTATAGCATTTTTGCTGTAGATGTGAAACAGGTTTTATGAAGTGAGGCTTGCCGGCGCCCCGTCCGTGCCGGCAAGCCTCACGCAGTTGCGGGAGTCGAGCTTTGCCCGGTACAGGGCGTTGTCGGCCCCTTTCACTAGGGCTTCCGGGGTGGTTCCTTTTCGGTACTGCTCAACACCGAAGGAGGCGGTGACCCGCACCGGAAGGCTGAAGTCGTGCTGCGCGATTCGTTTGCGGAACAGTTCCGCCAGTTTGGCGGCGTTCTCCAGATCGGTTTCAGGACAGACCACCAGGAACTCTTCCCCGCCCCAGCGAGCGGCCGTGTCGACGTCGCGGGAATACTGCGTCAAAATGCCGGCTATCTGGAGAAGGACACTGTCGCCCGCGTTATGCCCGAACTGGTCGTTCAAGCCCTTGAAGTAATCCACGTCCATCAGGATGACCGAAAAGGGATGGGCATACCTGTTGTGACGGCTGATCTCGCCTTCAATAACCTGCGTGACGCGCCGCCGATTGGCGATGCCGGTCAGCGGGTCGGTCGTGGCCAGCGTTCCCAAGCGGGTATTGGCCTCTTGAAGGGCGCGCTCCATCCGTTTGCGGTCATCGATGTCCAGCATCACGAACAGAACCCCCTTGCCGAGATCAGCGGGATCGATGGCCTTGCCGCTGATGGTACACCAGAAATTGCTCCCGTCCTTGCGGCGGTAACAGTAGTCCCCACGGAACGTTTCCCCCTTCACCAGCGCCGCGGGGGCTTCGGTAATGATCTCCCGATACGATTCCGGATCGGCGTAGAGGAATTCTGGGGTGTGCCCGATCACCTCCTCCGGAGTGTAACCGAACATCTCGATGACGTGGTTGCTGGCCCAGACCACGCGGCGCTCTTTCAGCAGTGCGATGGTGACCAGGGCGTTTCCCAGCAGGGTATCGCGGGTCAGCAGGCTCTCTTCCAGACGCCGTTGCTCTTCGTGCAGTTCGTGCGTACGTTCCTCGACCCTCCGTTCAAGCTCCATCCGCTCCAGTTCCAGGGCGTGCAGGGCATGGCGCCGCTGGCTCATGGCCCGGAACAGCGCGATCACCAGAACGGTTTCAATGCCCACCAGCAGAACGACCCCCGCAATCTGGAGGCGGTACCGATGCCAGGGGGACTCGGGACGATTGATGACCACGCTGTTGGCTGGCAGGGCGTTCTCGGGCACGGAGAAACGTCTCATCACGGCATAATCGAACATGTTGCTGGTAGGTGGGGTCATTACGACCGGAATCCCGCCCGCCGCTTCTCCCCCCAGGATCCGCAGCGCCAGCCCGGCAGCCGCGCGCCCCTGGTCTGAGCCGGTGAGCACATGACCCCCCAGAACTCCGGAGCCGAGACAGAAATCCCAGAGCGTGTAGACCGGAACCGGGCTGGCTGCCGATATCAGACGACCGTTTTCCTGGGGGGAGAGGACGCGTCCCCGGTCTGTCTCGGCGATCCAGCCGACCTGGAATACCAGCGACTCGCGCGGCAGGCTGCCGAGTCTGCCGCGGATCCGGCTCATGGGCGCATCCTTGAGCACGACCAGTTGGTAACGGCCCTGGTAGCGGGGCAGCACCGATGCCTCGGCCTTCTCGGCATTATGCCTGTTGCTGGTTTCACGGGTGGACAGGATGAATGCCAGGGTCCGCGTCCGGGGGTGAATGCGGAGCGCCATATCCACAAGGGCCTGAACATCGACTTCCTCGTTGATGCCGGTGACGTTGGGAACGCCCCGCAGTACGCGGGGACGGAAGTTGTTGTATCCGCAGAATACGACCGGCTGGGTGGGAAAGAGACGCCTGCGATGTTCAATGACGAACTCCAGGGCGGCGTTGTCGGAAACAATGATCAGGTCATTACGGTAACGGGAATATTTGGCGGCCAGTATTGCCGCCATCCGCTTCAGCTGGTCTGGTTCGGGAAAACGGAGGGTATCGAGATATTCAATGGAAAGATCGATCTTTTTCCGGGAAGCGTTCAGACGTTGGCGAATGCTCCCCTCTATATCATCGCTCCAGCGATAGCCGGGATGATAGGAGTTGATGTACAGGACACGGTGGGTCACGTCCCCGTGCCCGGCAGCTCCCAACGCGGAGGAGAGCAGCCAGAAGAGAACCAGGACGGTCTGCATGATGGTCTGATGGAGCGGTTTTCTTCTCATGAGTGAGATAATAACACGATTGCAGTTTTAAGCTCATGTAAAACGCATGAATCCCGCTTGGCGCCCCATCCGAACGGGACTGGGCAGGTGCGCTCCACGGACGTCCGGCGTGTGGCCGCGGCTGCGGAAAGTTGCACTCTGGTGGCTGACCGGCGCGTTGTCTCCGGGATTCCCTGGATTTCTTGTGTGACATGAATGCATCTGCTTGAAATTTCCACGGATACCGACTATCTTCCTCCAGCTTGTTATATGATGAAGGAGGAATGAGAAATGGCCGATCAGAAGGAACCGTGGTTGAGCGTCCTGGCCCTGTCCACGGCTATCATGGCGGTACTGGCAGCCATTACCACCCTGTACATGGGGAAATATTCTTCCCGCGCCGTGATGATGCAGGGCCAGGAGAGCAACCAGTGGGCCTACTACCAGGCAAAGAGCATCAAGGGGCACACCTACGAGATCCAGAAGGAACGGCTCGAACTGGAACTTCTTGCCGGCGACGGGAAGATGGGTAAAGAGGCGCTTGAGGGTTTCCGCAGGGTCATATCCGGCTATGGGGGTCAGATCAGGCGGTATGATCTTGAAAAGCAGGAGATCAAGGCCAGGGCCGAAAAGCTGGCGAAGAACAAGGAAGAGGCCCAGGCCATGGGGGGCAATTTCGGCTACAGCCTGATTTTCCTGCAGATCGCCATCATGCTCTCGTCCATAGCGTCACTGACAAAGAGGCCCTATCTGTGGTATACGGGTCTGGCAGCCTGTTCGGGATGGCTCTTCTTCTTCTTTGACGCCTGGCTGCTGTTTTACTGAACGCCGGGAGCTGGCCGGTTCGGCAAGAGATGGGACCCGAACCCGGCCGTCATGGTCGGTTTCGCAGTAATTACACCGTTTGAATCAGAAAGGATCTGGAACGATGAAACTTAAGGAGTACGGGAGTATTGATGCGACAAGGATCGACAACGAATTGGCCCGGGCCGTCACTGCCAGGGTTGCCCTGGGCCGGGCGGATGGTACCCCCAATTTCTGCATGAGGGTGTTTGAGATCGATGCCGGTGGCTACACGCCGTTACACAGCCATGACTGGGAGCACGAGATCTTTGTCCACTCCGGCGAGGGGGAAATTTTCTGTGACGGCGCCTGGCATCCCTTCCGGAGCGGCATGACCGTCCTGGTTGAGCCGGGCGAGGAACACCAGATCAGAAACAGCGGCGGCGACGTCCTGACCTTTGTCTGCCTGGTGCCCGGAACGGCGCCCGAATTGTAAGGGATTGGGCGACTTTTTCCCGACAGCCCCCAAGGACGATGCCTCATGAGGCAAGCACGATTCATAAAGAAGCGCACTCTTCTGTCTTTTGTCGTTATCTTCACCGGCGTCTGCGTTCTGGTTTTCAATCTGATTTACGAGAATGCGAAAGATTCGGCAGTTGTCAGACTGAATGACGAGCAGATGCTTCACGCAAGACAGGCTGCCCACGGAATCGAGGAGTATTTTGCCACCTGGACCGGCATCCTGGCATCTCTGTCGAGGATGAACGAGGTCGTAAACGTCGATGAAGCCGGCAAACGCCAGATGGTGCTGTTCTACGACGCCCACCGGGAGCAGATCAGATCATTCACCCGAATGGACGAGAACGGAACCATCCTGTTCACCGTCCCCGATAGTGGGTCGATCGGCAGAAACCTGGCGTCCCAGAGGCACGTACAGGAGTTGCTGAAGACCCGAAATCCGGTGGTGAGCGATGTGTTCAGGACTCTTCAGGGATTTGACGCCGTGGCGCTTCATGTGCCGGTATTCAAGGGGGCGCGATTCAGGGGAAGCATTGCGATTACCATAAACTTCCAGAGCCTGGCGAAGCGCTACCTGGAAATCATCAGGATCGGGAAAACCGGCTATGCCTGGGTTGTGAGCCGTGACGGCACCGAACTGTACTGTCCGGTGCCCGGCCATACCGGCAACAGCGTGTTCGCCAACTGCAGGGATTTTCCCTCCATTATCGCCATGGCGGCCGACATGCTGAAAGGGCATTCGGGCGTCACTGTCTACACTTTTGATAAGATCAGCGGCAAAGAGGTCACGCCGGTCAGGAAGCATGCCGTCTATCTTCCCATCAAGCTGGGGAATACCTTCTGGTCCATTGTGGTTGCCTCATCGGAACAGGAGGTTCTCTCTTCCCTGAGTTCGTACCGCAACCGGCTGATACTGGTCATGGGAATGGTTCTGGTCGGGGGGGTGATAATCGCGGGGCTGGGGATCAAGGCGTTACTGATCGTCAGGGAGGAAAACATACGGCTGCAATCCGAGGAGTCTCTCCGCGAGAGCGAGGAGAAGCATCGGCGTTTGTATGAGACCATGGCCCAGGGCGTTGTCTACCAGGATGCGGCCGGCTCGATCATCATGGCCAACCCGTCGGCGGAACGGATACTTGGGGTGCCTCTGCGCCAGATGACGGGAAAGGCCTTCATGGATTTTGTCTGGAAGACTGTCCGCGAGGATGGAACGGACCTTCCTAGAGACGAACGTCCCTCAATGGTTGCCCTGCGCACCGGTCGGCCGGTGGGGCCCCAGGTTCTTGGAGTTTTGCATCCGGAACAGCCTGACCTTTCCTGGCTGTCAGTGACAGCCATCCCCCTTTTCAAACCGGGCGAATCGGTACCCTCCCAGGTATACTCCACTTTTGAAGACATAACCGAACAGCGAAAGGCGGAAAGAAATTACAGTACTCTGTTCCGGAAGATGCTTGACGGCTTTGCCCTGCATGAAATCATATGCGACGACCAGGGCATTCCGGTCGACTACCGTTTCCTGGAAATCAACCCCGCCTTTGAGCGTTTGACCGGAATCAGGGCCGGGGAAGGTGTCGGCAGGACCATCCGTGAACTCATCCCCGGTATCGAATCCCATTGGATTGAAACCTACGGACGCGTGGCTCTTACCGGTGAACCGGCGTTCTTTGAAAACTATGTGAAAGGACTGGACAAGTACTTCCAGGTTTCGGCCTTCAGGCCGGCTCCGAACCAGTTCGCCTGCATTTTTGCGGATGTCACTGAGCACCGGCGAGCCGAAGAAGCGTTGCGGGAAAGCGAGGCGCGCTATCGTGAACTGGTGGAGAATGCCAACAGCATCATACTGCGCATGGACGGAACGGGTACCGTGACCTACATCAATGAGTTTGCCCAGCGGTTTTTCGGATACCAGAGGGATGAGATTGTTGGCCGCAGTGTGCTCGGGACCATTGTTCCGGAAAGAGATTCATCGGGCCGTGATCTCCGCGCCATGATCCTCGATATTGGGCGCCACCCGGAACTCTATGTCGCAAACGAGAGTGAGAATGTGAAGCGTGACGGCAGCAGGGCCTGGATTTCCTGGACCAACAGGCCTCTGTTCGATCCCGCGGGAATGGTGAGCGAGATCCTCTGTGTCGGCAATGACGCCACGGCGCGAAAACAGGTGGAAGAAGAGAAGGATAGGCTGCGGGCCCAACTGGATCAGGCGCAGAGGATGGAATCGGTGGGGCGACTGGCCGGCGGGGTGGCCCATGACTTCAACAATATGCTGGGTGTCATTCTCGGTCATGCGGAAATGGCGCTCATGAAGATGGGCCCGGCCCAGCCGCTCTATTCCGACCTGCAGGCAATCACCAAGGCTGCCAAGCGCTCCGCCGACCTGACCCGTCAACTGCTCGCTTTTGCCCGCAAACAGACGATCACCCCCAAGGTGCTCAACCTGAACGAGACGTTGAAGGGGATGCTGGAATTCCTTGAACGGTTGATTGGCGAGGATATCGACCTCGCCTGGATGCCCGGCAGGGGACTGTGGCAGGTCAGGATGGATCCGTCCCAGCTCGACCAGATCCTGGCCAATCTGTGTGTCAACGCACGGGACGCCATTGCCGGGGTAGGCAAGATTACCATCGAATCGGCAAACGCCTCATTTGACGAGAACTACTGTTCCCGTCACGCGGATTTTGTGCCCGGGGAGTACGTGCTGCTGGCCGTCAGTGATGATGGCTGCGGGATGGACCGGGAAACCGTTTCCAAGATTTTCGATCCGTTTTTCACCACCAAGGAGGTCGGCAGGGGCACCGGCCTGGGGCTGGCGACGATCTACGGCATCGTCAAGCAGAACAACGGTTTTATCAATGTCTACAGCGAAGCGGGGCACGGGACGACCTTCAGGATCTATCTGCCCAGACATGTCGCAACGTCATCACTACAGGAACCTGCGCCGGTCAGAGAGGTCGTGGGCGGCCATGAAATGATCCTGCTGGTGGAGGATGAGCCCGGTATCCTGGAGGTTGTCAAAGAAATGCTGGAAAGTTTCGGATATTCGGTGCTGGCGGCCAGAACGCCGGGCGAGGCCCTTCGTGTGGCGGAGGAATTCTCCGGTGAGATCGACCTGCTTCTTACCGATGTGATCATGCCGGAAATGAACGGCCGGGAACTGGCGAAGAGGCTCCTGTCCTTCTACCCTGATCTGACCTGCATGTTCATGTCGGGATATACCGACGACGTCATTGCCCATCGGGGGGTGCTGGAGGATGGAGTGCATTTCATTCAGAAGCCGTTTTCTTCGCAGAGTTTGTCCGCCACGGTACGGGAGGCGCTTGATTCGAAGTGAGGCGGTTTTCAGGGACCTCGGGCGTCCTGAGCATGGCGCGCCGCTGCTGAGGCAAGCCGATTTTCTAAGACCGTTGAGCCATGAACAGATCGAAACTCCGGGTTGTCTTTTTCATGACCGATGGCCTCGGGGATGGCAGACGGACGGACGCCCCGGATTCTCGTGATACCGGGGCGTCTGACGCCGGTGCATGGCTGCGGTCTGTCAGTTCCCTGCCGCCAGGTGTGGTACTAACGTTGGAAAAAATCCTTCAGTCTCTCCACAATCGAACGGTTCGATTCCTTTTCCAGGGCGAGATCCTGGAGTCCCTGCCTGTTTTCCGTAACGTCGTCCCAGAAGACCAGTTCCCCTCCCCTGATTCTCATGACCCTCAGGATCGCGGGATAGAGCTGATTCAGGACAAACTGTTTCACGATTGATACGCCGCTGTCCAGATAGATATCCACTTCCTTCAGGTATATTCCTGAGCCCTTATGGACCTGGGGAATGGGGAGAACCGTTTCCACCCCCCGCAATTCGTGCTGGAAGGTGTTCCAGTCGAGCCATCCGACGTACGCCTCCACCTGCTGCCGGGCGACGTCGTCAGGCGTATCCATCAGGAAGAGGAGGGAAACATAGCGGGATTGCCGGGTCCCGCTCTTGGGCTGGGAAATCTTGCAGAGGCCGGAAAGAGGGGGGGCTTCGCCCTGGGGCACCTGATAATCAAAAAATGCTATCATGCGTTCCTTGTTGAAAAGTTCGAGCAACTCCCGGTCCAGGTCAATCATGATGTCGGTCCTTTCCTGTGTCAGACGGCGTTGTGGAGGATACGGCGGATGGGGACAGCGCCCTGTGTCCCGGACATATACCACCCTTGATGAGCAAGCGTCAATTCAATTCCGGGGATTACAGGGCGTCTGAAGTGAGCCGCGTTCATGGTAGCGCACGATGAGCGTAAGGTCGTTCGGTCCGGGATTTGTTTTTGACGCTTTTCCTTCAAGAATCCACCCCCTGATTTTCGCAACATTCCTCTCCCGTTTTGTCAATATTACCACCCTGCTGGAGAAGCGGCATTGTGACTACTTCCAGTGCAAATCCCGGTACATTGCGCATGTTTGATGCACTATCCCGCTGTGTCAGGAATCCGTTGTTGCTAACTTGTCGTAATTATAGTGAAATATTTTTTTGCTGATTTGGCATGCACTATGTAAAAGCTGGCTCATGATGTCATATCGTCAATGGTGCGGGGAACTTTCCTGCACGTGGAGGTGGCCATGAAACTGATAGAAGCCGTCATTCAGCGATTCAAACTGGAAGAGGTGTGCAGCGCCCTCGATGAAATCGGTGTGGGAGATTACATGGAAAGCGACATCCTTACCCATTCTCAGGTGAAGGGGCAGGTAATGATCTTTCGCGGCGCCAGGTTCGTTGCGAATCTCGTTGAGAGGGTGAAACTGGAAATCATTGCGCCGGACGACGCGGTGGCGCGGATCATCGAGGCCATCGGCTCCATTGCCAGGACCGAACGCAAGGAAGATTGCCGGATCGCCATACGCCCCTATCTGGAGGCGATCTGAACGGTGGGACCCGACGGGGGGCAATAACGACCGATTGCCCCTATCCCGGTAAAAGCGGCGGCACCCTGAAGAGGGGGGTGTCGCTTTTCTTTTTCAATCTGTGTTGTGGAGGAGTTTACTGCGAAGGAATATGGGATACAATGTACTGAACCAATAGGTAAGGCTGCAATCCATCGAGGTATGTGCAGCCTTTTAAATAACCGTGCAAGGAGGATGGACAATGCAAAAATGGAGATGTACCGTCTGTGGTTATGTGTATGATCCAGCCGAGGGAGATGTTGAGAATGGCGTTGCTCCCGGAACCCCCTTTGAGAAAGTGCCAGATGAATGGGTCTGTCCGCAGTGCGGGGTGGGAAAGGATCTGTTCGAAGAAGATTAGGCGACCATATTCTGTGTATCAGGTTCCATTCTGATCCGCATCCACCTCTTTTTTTAAAGGGGTAGCTGGCATCTGCATCTTTTCCAGAGAGTGCGACCGATCATCATTCCGGGAAAAAAGACGGGGCCGGGAGTTTCCATCCCAGCCCCTGTTGTCAGATCCTCCCTGTCAGTTTCTTACGGGTTGACGGTGAAGGGGGCGTCGCTGATGGCGGTGCCGAGAACCTTCCCCTTGCCGGCAGCCAGACTTTTAAGTACAGCCTTTACCTTGCATTTTGCCGTGGCCGCCGTTACCGTCGGCACGGTCCAGGTATAGGAGCCCGGGTTGCCGTTAACCGTGGCGATCGGTTTCCATTTCTTTCCATCCAGCGCATAGAACAGCTGCACGCTCGCCACGGTTCCCATAGTATCATTCGTTGCCCACTCGATCGGTTGCGTGGAGCCTGACGCAAATGTCTCTCCCCCGATCGGCGAGAGCAGCCTCACCACTTCGATCGTAAAGACATTGTCCGACACATCCTGGCCGATTTTCACTCCATATTCATCGTAACCGGTTACCCTGATCTTGCAGCTAGGCATGTTGTCCTTCTGGAGGGGTACCCGCCATTCAAACTCACTGTCTCCGTACTGTTTAACCAGGGGTTTCCACGATGAGCCATTCTTCGTTGAAATATCGACATCAAAGCTCACTGCGTCACTGGGTATCCAGGATATGTTATAAACGCCGCCCGTAGGAATTCTTTCTCCCCCGTTCGGGCTGGTTACCTTGATCTGAGTGAAGAGGGAGGTGATTTCGTTTTCAAAGAGAACTGCGCCGTCATTGGTAGACGTAGGGGCTTCCGGAGCAAAGCCGTTGATGATGGTGTTTCCATTTGCCGCTACAACAATGGCGGCATCCCCATTCGGAAAAGTCGCGGCAACTTTGCCGGTAGTGGCGGCCATTCCTAAGCTGTACTTGGCGTAGCCGGGATTGGTCAGAGGCAGGGGGTTGTCTACCCCGCTGTTTAAGAGATCGTTAGAGATGGTGAAGAGATCCTGGTTGTCATGTCCTGAATAGGTTGCGCCGAAAAGCGCGCCTCGTACGGCATCCTTTGTCCAGTCGGCAAGGATTGCCTTTCCTCCGCCGGAGACATAGGCGTTGAATTTCGGTGTGGCGGGAGAGGCGCCCATGTTCATCAGGATGACGAGATCCCATCCGCCCGCTGCAATTTTGTTTTCAAAATCGGTCAAATCCGTGGCAATCGTCGTGGAGGTGGAATAGGTCTGTGCGGTTCTGATAAGGGCTTCCTTCATGCTGTCGGTCCCTAATGCCCCGGTTTTCCAGTAGAGAATTTTCTGGGCAGGCTTCACGAAGGTGGCTGTAAACGCCAGATCTGACGCAATGGAGCTCCAGTTCGTCGTCGTCCATTGTGCCGTATTGGTGCCGTTGTTGATAAAGACAAAGTTGCCGCCGCCATACGCGGAATTAGTGGTACTTCCCCATCTGCCGGCGTCATTAGGCGAGGTGTCCTTGGAAACGCTTGCGAAGAGCACATACTTGGCGCCCGGAGTCAACTGGATTCCCAAGGTTTTGAACTCAATCTTGTCATATACGCCACTGCCCGCCGTCGTCGTGGGAGAGCTTTCGTAGAGGGCCGGCCCGGTGGCTTTGGCGCCGTCCCAGGCGTAAACATACCCCCTGAAAACAGTGGTTTTTAACTGGTTCATGTTGAATGAGAAGCTTTGCAGCACCGAGTCGTCGTTTGAGGGCGCCGTAATCACCTGTCCGTATGTCGAGGTGTCCGGTTTGCCGAACGACGAGATGAAATGGCTTCCATCCCAGTAGGGAGTCGTATCGATTTTCGTTGACGCCTGAACCTGTCCGATGCCGCCGAGCAGTAACAAGAGAATAAAGCCAGTCAATACCATTAGTTGTTTCATACTCGCGTTCCTCCTAATTTATTTGAACTCCAATGTTTATGCAAAACCTGTGAAGCCATCCTTCCCTCCAACGATCGGATCTACCGATTTTTATCCGACCATGGCCGGCTTCATCGTAAGGGTAGCGGACACAGACAAAATCATCGTCCTCTTATCCGACGAGCGCTTTGGTCCACTGTTGACCCGGTCGTAATTTCAAATGCTTTTTCACAATGTATCAAAACCGTTTTTTGCAACCAACACTGTATAGCATTTAATTATTGTTTTTATCAAATAATATTATCGGAAAAACTTGAGGTTAGCGCGTGACGTTACTGTTGGCATCTTTCGGAGGGGGAAGCGGGGACGCTCACCGGGGTTTTTCGCCTGTCCCCGACTATTTGTGCCGCACTAATGCAGTGGCAGGCGAAGATGCACAACCTGCCCCTTCCGGCCCAGAGTTCCCAATGACGTGCCGAGAAAAGTGATGTTGACGCCGGCGGCATTCCCCACATCGATGACGAAATACTCCCGGGCTTTGCGGTTCAGTTTGTCCCCTTTCTTCAAGATGGTCTGAAAGGGAGGATTGCGGTCCTCGACAATGTTGAGCCAGGTGTCTTCCGTTGCTTCAATGAGCAGATCAAGGCGGGTGTTGTCCGGAGTCTGCGCCGTCTCTTTCGGGGCCGCCACAGTTGCCGGCGGCGCTTGGGGGACGGTGGGCGCCGCCGCAGGGGGTTGTACGTTCACAGCCGGCGCAGGCCCGGGAACGGCATGCTTCTGCTCGTCAACGGTTTCGTCGGGTTGCCCGGTTCCGAAGGTTACTTTGCCATGAAAGAATGGATAGATGATAAGGACCGCGGCAATGATCGCGACTGCGGCGATGGCGTACAGAATGTGGCGCTTGAAAAGTTTCCGGTCATGGATAATATGCATTTTGACGACATTATTTTTTTCAGGCGCCACCTTTTTCCCGTCCACATAACGCTGGAAATGGACAAGGATGCTGTCTGCATCAACGCCGATAGCTTCTGCATAGATCCGGATGAATTTCTTGGCATATACAGGCGCAGGAAGGAGATGAAACTCGCCGTTCTCAATGGCGTTCAGAATGGTGATGCTGATCATCGTCTTGCGGGAGATGTCCTCGATCCTTACCCCGCGTGCTTCCCTGATGGTTTTCAGTTCAGGCAGCTTATTCAGATTGGCGGACTTATTCTCTTCCTCGGTGGCAATTTTTCCTTCGCTCATTTTGGCTCTTTCGTCACTCTCGGGCCGGGGTCAGGCTTCCAAGGTGTTAGGTTGCTCGAGGGATGACTTTGTCAGTTGAATTCTTTTAACGATCCGCGGTGACTTGTCCAAACGATCCGACAGGCGGCGGACGGCGGAGCTCATGCTCCCCACATCCCTGTTTACCTGGCCGCCGATTTCGGAAAGGGTCGCGCACCCCAACTCTCTCGCAAGCAATCCCGCGACGGCGC
>CAZRPI010000095.1:0-14236 GCA_964601865.1 uncultured Pelobacter sp.
GGCGCCATTCCGTATCAACCCCAGCTTGTCCATCAGATCCTGGTGGTTCTTCACGACCCAGACCCCCATGGTGATGGGACTGGTGACGTTTTTCAGGTCACCGACAAATTCGCCGCGCAGCAGCATGTCCCGCTCCCGTCCCAGGTAGGGCGCGAAATCCAGGTGTTCCGCAAATCTGCGGTCCGTAGCGAAGAACCGGCCATTTTCCGGGTCGAGGGTAAAGATCATGGTGCGATCGATTGCCTGTCCATAGCTCTGCAGCAGCTCGTCCTTGAAATCATCGAATCTGGTGTTCTGGGCGAGCCAGGTTTCATTGCGGTTGATCCGCTTCACAATACCCATCAACCAGGATCTGATCTCGTCATGATCTATCCTGCAGTGGCGCAGCTCGGCCTTGAACTGTTCAAAACTCCTCTTGCCATAGCGGTACAGGAGAATGTTCTGGTAAACATCACGCACATTGTTGTATTTGCTGAACTGGTAGACGAGATCGTAGCAGAAAAGCTCCAGTTGTCTGAGTTGCCAGATGAATATGGCAATCTCCGGCCTGCCGCTGTCCCCTGTGACGCCGATTTTCTGGGTTGATTTTATGAATCTGAGATAACGGGAGCCAAGGCTGGTCAGAAGCGCGGTCTCTTTCTGGTCACCCTTCTTGAAGTGGATGGTCCATCGGGTGAATTCGCGCCAGCTGCTTTCAACCACGATGTTGTCCGGACCGAAGGTGGAGTAGATCTGCCGTGTGCCGATTCCCTCGCCGGTTGTCTTGTCCTTGGTCGTCTTGCCCACGAACAGGGGGAGCATGTCCGGGCCCCTTTTCAGTTTCTCCTCGGCGATGCCGATCCCGTTGTCGCAGATACTCAGGAAAAGATTGTTCTCCCTTTCCCTGAGGGTGAATTCGATGATTCCGGGTCTCCCGGCCGCTCGGATGGCGTCCAGGGAGTTTGATACGATGTTGATCAGCGCGCGGCTGTAATTCAGGTAGTTGCCCATGACGGGCGAAATCCCGGATTCCATGTGCAGGCGGATTTCGCAGGGAATGGTGGCTGCCTCGATGAATGGAATCAGGCGTTCGATGATCAGCTCTTTGATGGATACCTTGTGGGACAGCTTGATCTTGTCCTCGTAGGTGTTGAGGGTATTCACGAGCGCCGTGGTCTCGCGGTTGATGTCCTCGGTGACTTTGTTGAAGTTGTCGACCGAAAGCATGGAAGCCATGTCATAGAGCACCTTGAGGGATTTCTTGGCGTCGTGGCGGACTTTGCCCAGTTCCTCCACAACCGAATAATCCCTCTCCTTTGTCTGCGCGATTGCCTTCCGGATCGCCAGGGCGGTGGCCGACATGAGATGGAACTTCATCTTCCGGTATACGATGGCCTCCTGGAAGGTGAGCCCCCTGGTCTGGAAAAACTCAATGGAACTGATCAGCTTCTCCCAGACGTACAGGTAGATGTGGGAATCCGCGGCTACGGTATTGGAGAGGTACTCCAGAAAGGCCGAACCTATGCCTTTGCCCCGGCCAAAGGGGCTCGTTACCTGCTTGTAGATATGGAATTTTTTTTCGTCCGGGGTCGCGTATACCAGGAAATAGCCCAGCAGTTCCCCCTCCTCGTCCCAGACGAGGCTGTGTTCGTAGTCGATATCGATGGTCCTGTCCATGATATAGGGGGATGGAATCAGCAGTGAGTCGATATTCAGGAAGGCGCACTGCCGGATGGCGTTCTCGTATTCCTGGTTCAGCTTTTTGATGAAAGGAAAATTGTCGCTTTGCCACTGCATGGCCGTTTGTCCGCCTCTCCCGGGAATTGGCGCCGGCGTCATGATTGAGACGCAGGTGTCATGATGTTCCTGACCACATTCGTCAACGTCGACATTCTGTATGGTTTCTGAATGAATCCGGCCAACCCCTCGCCCATGAATCTCTCGGTAATTTCCTGCTGGTTGTAGCCGCTGGTCATGATCACCTTGACCTCGGGGTTGATGCGTCGCAGCTCGCGGTAGGTGTCCTCGCCGTTCATGTACGGCATGGTGAGATCGAGTACCACGAATGCAATCCGGTCCCTCTGGTAGCTGTACAGTTCGGCCGCCTCGCGGCCGTCGCAGGCGGTTATCACATCGTAGCCGAGCTTCTTCAGCATCTCGGAGCCGATGGCGCGGATCGTTTCCTCGTCATCCACGAGCAGTACGGTGCCATGCCCATGCCAGCTGCCGTCGTCAGGCTGCTTCCTGTCGAGTTCCGCCGGAGATTCACAGACCGGCAGCAGAATCTTGAAGCTGCTCCCCTTGCCCGGTTCGCTGCAGACCTTGATGGCGCCGCGATGCCCCCGGACAATGCCGAGAATGGCCGCCATGCCCAGGCCGCGCCCGGTAAATTTCGTCGTAAAGAAGGGGTCGAAGATCCGCTCCATGATTTCCCGCGTCATGCCGCAGCCGTTGTCAGCCACTTCCAGGTAGGTATAGCGGCCCTCCGGAAGATTCTGGTCGATCCAGGCGCTTTGCAGGTACTCGTGATCGCAATCCATGCAGCCGGTCGATATGGAAATCACGCCGTCCCTGTCGCCGATTGCCTCTGAGGCGTTGATGACCAGATTCATGACCACCTGCCGGATCTGGGTCGCGTCGGCCATAATCGAGGGGAGCCTGTCCGTAAGGTGATACAGGAGAATGGCGTTTTTCGAGATGGAAACCTGGAGCATGTTGGTCATCTCTTCCACGATCAGATTCAGGTCGAGCGCTTCCAGAACGAAACGTCCCCTGCCGGAATAGGCCAGCATCTGTCGGGCCAGGTCCGCGGCCTTGTCGGCGGCTTTCTCGATCTGCTGCAGGTGGTGCGCCGCCGGGGATTCCGGCCCCACCCGCATGAGCGCCAGACTGGCGTTCCCGGTTATGGCCAGCAGGATATTGTTGAAATCATGGGCTATGCCGCCTGCCAGGACTCCCAGGCTTTCAAGCTTCTGGACATGGAGCATCTGCTGTTCCAGTTTTCGCCGTTCCTCCTTGGAGCGTTTCGTCTCGGTTATGTCGGAAATGACGCAAACTATTGAAATCAAATCTCCATGTACGTTTTCGTATCGGCGGGAGCTGACGTATCCCCAGAAACAGCTGCCATCCGTACGGCAGTATTGTCTCTCGGCGCTGCTGTTCTCGGCATCGCCGTCGATCAGACGCTGGAGCCTGGCCTCGGCCGCAGCGTGCTCATCCGGATGGATGCGGGACAGGTAGGGCGAGCCGATCAGACCGTCCCGATCGCAGCCGAACATCTCGGTCATGCGGCTGTTGGCAAAGGTAATCACTCCCTGGGGACTGATCATGATGATCCCGACGGGCGCCGTTTCAAATATGACCCGCAACCGGTTTTCACTCTCCCGCATCGCCTGGCTTGCCTGCTGCCGTTCAAGCCGGCTGAAGAGGACGGGCGCTACCTGTCCCGCCATGGACTCCAGTTGCTGCGCATCTTCTTCGGTGTAATCCCTGCTTTTATTGGCTACGGTCAACAGGCCGATGGTTTTCCCCCGATATGCCAGCGGCACGGCGAGGCAGCGTCTGATGGGGATATGACCCTGGGGAGGCGCAAGCGGCTGGTTCGAACAGTGCGCCTTGCCGCTTCTCAGTGTCCTGCCCCAGATGCTGTCGCCCCAGGCGCATTCGGGGAATACCGCACTCTTATCGCTCATTCGGCATTCGTCCCGGATTTCCCTGGTAATCGAGGGACAGACCAGCGAGCCGTTTGTATCTATATAGCCGAAGATTCCATAGGGGCTCTGCATGACGTCAAGAACGGCAGCCAGCACCTGGTCGAACATCTCCTCGTCATTTTTGCCGGTGAGAAACGCCCTGGATATGCGGTTGAGCGTTGAGCTGAAAAGTTCGGAGCGGCGCAGCGTTTCCGCAACCGCTTTGCGCTCGGAAATGTCACGCGCTGCCACTATGATGACTTGCCTGTCCCCGATGTGGGCCCTGCGCAGGCTGCATTCCGCCCAGAAGTGAGTGCCGTCTTTTCTCCGGTAGCGCCATTCGAGGACGACGGGGGTTTCCGAATCGGCGGCGACTCTGAACCAGCGCAGCGCTTCGGTTTTGGAGTAGGGCGGTTCGCCCGTACTCATGTCATCGATGTCAAGCCCGATCGCCTCTTCCCGGTGATAGCCGAACATGTCGAACACCGGGGCGTTCACGTCCACCAGGGCGCCGGTTGCCGCGTCATGGATAAAGATGGTGTCCGACATGTTGTTGAAAATGGTAATGAACCGTTCCTCGCTTTTGGCCAGTTGCAGGTTGAAATCGGCCATTCGCGAGATGTTGCGTGAAATCAGAAAGTAGAGCAGCGCGGAGGTGAGAAGGATGAACAGCATCCCCTTGTAAACGGAGATGCGCGTCATAAGCCCGGGATCCCTGATCATCCAGCCTACCACCGTATCGGACAGAAAGATCCAGAGACTGCCGAAAAGCGCATAAATGGCGACGATACGGATTTTTGCCGCCCACTCCGCGTTTCTGGCCGATGCCTTCATAAAGCTCTCCTGCCGTCCGATTCTGTCCGCATGGTCCAAGCGTTTTTGCCTGTTTTCTTATTAAGCGACTCTCCCTTGATTTAGTCTACCACATGGCAGGAAAACTGTTTGCGGGTCATGGGCAGAACCAATTTAGTCTTGATACGGATCGAAGTTTTGGAGTAATGTTTTTGAACCCTCTTCCGGATGCAGAGTGACTCGGCCTGATAATTGTGGCGCCATTGTGCGCCGGTAAACCCGACTGGATATACACGACATGGAAATCAAAGGTTTTCGCTTCTCGGCTGTTGAGGCCGCCATAAAAAAACCGGGCCGCCGGGATCTGGCCCTGATCTTTTCCGAAACCCCTGCCACCGCTTGCGCTGTGTTTACCGTCAACGCGGTGAAGGCGGCTCCGGTGCTGCTCTCGATGGAGCGCGTAAAACGGGGCACGGCGGAGGCGATGGTGGTCAACAGCGGTAACGCCAATGCCTGCACCGGCGACCAGGGCATGGACGCGGCAGAGGAAACGGCCAGACTCGTCGCGGAAGGACTCGGCATCGATGAAAAGTCGGTCCTGGTCTCCTCAACCGGAGTAATCGGCGTGCCCATGCCCATGGAGCGTGTCCGTAGCGCCATCCCGTCCCTCGTCGGAGGGCTTGCCTCCGGCACCCTGGATGACGTGGCCCGGGCCATCATGACCACCGACACTTTCCCCAAGCTGGAGGCCCGCACGGCTCAAGTGGACGGCACGGCATATTCGGTGGCCGGTATTGCCAAGGGGTCCGGCATGATCATGCCCAACATGGCCACCATGCTTTCCTTTGTCATCAGCGACGCGGCGGTGGAACCGTGTTTTCTGGAAAAGGTCTTCCGAAGGGCTGTTGACGCATCATTCAACTCCATTACCGTCGACGGGGACATGTCAACCAATGACACCTGTCTGGTCCTGGCGAACGGCATGGCCGGCAACCGGATCATCCGGGAGGGGACCGAAGAAGCGGCTGTTTTCGAGGGGCTTCTGAACGACGTGCTGTTGTCGCTGGCAAAGCTGATCGCCAGGGATGGGGAAGGAGCCACCAAGTTCGTCGAGGTACGCGTCAGCGGCGCCCGCAACGATGGCGACGCCAGAAAGGCGGCCTTTGCCATTGCCAATTCCTGCCTGGTAAAAACCGCCTTCTACGGGCAGGACGCCAACTGGGGACGCATCTTTGCCGCGGTCGGTTACTCCGGCGCGGAGGTCGACCAGGGCCGCCTTTCACTCTGCTTCGACGATGTCTGCATGGCCCGGGAAGGTGTTTTCGCCGGCGGTGACGCTGAGCAACTGGGCACAGCCGTGCTGCGGAGGAAGGAGTTCTCGGTGAGTGTTGATCTCGGACTCGGTAACGGAACGGCCACGGTCTACACATCGGATCTGTCCCATGATTATGTCAGCATAAACGCCGATTATCGTACCTGACCATGGAGCGAAAAACCCGTTCGCAATCCAAAGCTCCCTTCCAAGGGGGCTTTTTTAACGTCTTTTTCAACTGTTGCCGCCGCGGTGCCGCGGTGCGCCCCGTACTTTTCCTCACCATGGCCTGTCTCTTTTTTTCGTCCCTTTCCCCGTCATTCGCCTGTGACGGAGCCTTGGAGGCGGGAGGGGGGGCCACCATCGATTTCGTCCTGGAACGGGCTCTGTCCCGCGGGCTCATCGCCGGAGGGGTGGTGCTGATCGGCAATCATGAGGGGGTTCTGTACAGTGTTGCCCGGGGACGGCTCTCCGGCGCCAAGGAGTCGCCGCTTCTCGATGACAGAACTCTCTTCGATGTCGCCTCACTGACAAAAGTTCTGGCAACCGCGCCGGCAGTGCTCAAACTGCTGGAACAGGGACAGATCTCCCTCACGGATCCGCTGACACGCTGGTTTCCGGAGTTTTCGGGGTCGGGCAGGGAGGATGTGACCATCCTGAATCTGCTGACTCACACCTCCGGCCTGGCGGACATCCGGATTAACGGTGACGAGTCGCTCAGTGTCGCGGTAAGAAGGGCCGCCTTCCAGAGGAGCTGGCATCAGCCGGGCAACCGTTTTCACTACGCGGATATCAATTTCATTCTGCTCGGGGAACTGGTCCACCGGGTTTCGGGTTTCAGGCTTGACGCCTTCTGCCGGGAGCATGTCTTCATGCCGTTGGGCGCAGGTGAAACCATGTTCCTGCCTCCGTTTCCCATTGCGGCGAACGCGGCGCCGACGCTGACCATCGACAATGAACTTGTAGCTGGTGTGGTCCAGGACGCCAACTCGCGAAAACTCGGCGGCGTGGCCGGACATGCCGGGCTGTTCAGTTCGGCGTCCGATATCGCCCGTTTCGCGAGAATGATCCTGAACGGCGGCCTCCTCGATGGCCGGCGGGTTTTTTCCGAACAGATCATCACGCAGATGACGGCCCCCTATTTTTACAGCGGCGGCAGGGTCGTACGCGGCCTCGGGTGGGATATCAGTTCGCCGTTTTCGGCGCCCAGGGGAAGAAGTTTCTCCGATATGTCTTTTGGGCATACCGGCTACAGCGGCTCGTCGCTCTGGATAGACCCCCAGCGGGACCTGTTCGTCATTCTGCTTACGACCCGTCTAAACTACCGGGATGTCAGAAGGTTCAACCGGTTACGCCGTGACATTTCCACTCTTGCCGTCGCGCTGTTTTGCGACGGTTCAACGCAAAACAGCCGCCGCGGCCATCCGCAATCCCCCTGAATCGCTTATGTCTTGACACCTTAGCAGTCGTATGCTAGGTATCTTACGGGTCTGCCATATTTTTTTGACGCCATTAATTCAGGGGAGGAGCCGATGAGCACCAAGATACTCCTTGCGGACGACAGTATCACGATTCAAAAGGTGATCGGCATCATTTTCGGAGGAGAAGATTATTCCCTCACCATCGTGGACAATGGCAAGGCCGCCCTTGAAAAGGCTCTTGAGGTGTCTCCCGATATAATGCTGATTGATGCCCTGATGCCCGGTATCTCGGGATACGAGGTCTGTGAACGCGTACGCGCCACCCCTGAACTTGCCACGATACCGATCCTGCTGCTCACCGGTTCCTTTGAGCCGTTTGACGAAACCAAGGCAAAAAAATGCGGCGCCGATGACTTCATAGCCAAGCCGTTCGAATCCCAGCAGATTATCGCCAAGGTCACGGAGCTTTGCGAGCGCAGCGCTCTCAGCGTTTCAGAAGCAGAGATAGTGACGGAAGAGGTTGCCGTACCGGAAGAAATCCAACCTTTTGCCCCTGTCGTTGCCCCGGAGGAACCGAAAACCGAAGCCGCCGTTCCTCCTGCCAGCATCTGGGATGCCTTTACCCCGTCGGAACCGCCTGTCGAGGAAGCGCCCGTCCCTGCGGTAGAGCAGGAGCAAACCTATTTTGAAACCCAGCCCGCCGAGCCACTTGAATCTCCCTGGGTGCCGATCGATGAAAAGAGCTTCGAGTTTGGCGAGGAATCCGCCGAGGCGACACGGGCGACGTTCGGTGAACCTGGTCTGGCAGATGAGGTCGCGTTCGAAGCTCCCAAGTTTGAAACGCTTTCCGAATCGCCGGTTCCGCCGGTTGATCAGGCCGTTTTTCCTGAGGAACCGCCCCCTGCGCCACCGGAACCGTTTGGCGCCGCGCCGGCGCCGGCAACCCTGAACGAAGAACAGCTGAAAGCGGCGATTTCGACTCTTTCCAGGGATGTCATCGAGCGCATCGTGTGGGAGGTCGTGCCCGATCTTGCTGAAAACATGATCAGGGAAGCGATCCGCAGGATAACTGAAGCCAAACAGTGATGTTTTTTCGGGATCTGTATCCGTGAACCCTTCCGGGCTTTTCTCGTTTCATATGCCTGGGCCCGGACGCTTTCGGCCGTAACGGCGTCGCGAATACAGGCGGGAACCAATCCGCAATTGATGGGGGTGCGCACGCATCCCCATTTTTATTGACCGGGAGCGAGACATGATAAAAGGTGCGATTGCGCGGGTAGTGGAGCGTATTGATCTGACGGAAGGCGAGATGATCGAGGTTATGGGGCAGATCATGAGAGGCGAGGCCACGCCTGCCCAGATCGCCTCCTTTGTCACGGCCCTCAGGATGAAGGGGGAGACCGTAGATGAGATAACCGGAGCCGCCAGAGTCATGCGGGAGTACGCAACCCGTATCCGGACTGGAAGAGATGTTCTGGACATCGACCGGGAAGACATCAATATTGACCGGGAAACCATACTGGACGTCGTGGGGACCGGGGGGGACGGAACGAACACCTTCAATATCTCCACCACCGTCGCCTTCGTGGTTGCCGCCTGCGGTGTCAAGGTCGCCAAGCACGGCAACCGCTCGGTTTCTTCGATGTGCGGAAGCGCGGATGTGCTCGAAAAGCTGGGGGTGAACCTGGACGTCACGCCAGAAACCGTCGAGAGGTGTATCAACAGCATCGGCATTGGTTTCCTCTTCGCCCCCGCCCTGCACGGCGCGATGAAATACGCCATCGGGCCCCGGCGCGAAATCGGTATCAGGACTATTTTCAACATCCTGGGCCCCCTGACGAATCCGGCCGGCGCCGACTGCCAGGTGATGGGGGTCTACAGGGCCGGGCTGGTGGAAAAGCTGGCCGGTGTTCTCGCCAGGCTCGGCTGCAGACGGGGCTTTGTCGTGCACGGGATGGACGGCATGGACGAGATTACCACCACCTGCGATACGCTGATGGCTGAAGTCACTGCCGCCGGGGTTGTCGTCAGTACCCTGAGGCCGGAGGATCTGGGCCTCAGGCGCAGTTCCATGGGCGACCTGCGCGGCGGCGACGCGGCGGAGAACGCGGCCATCGTGAGATCGGTATTGGGTGGAGAAAAGGGGCCCAGGAGGGATATCGTTCTGATAAACGCCGCCTATGCCCTTCTGGCGGCCGGCAGGGTCGAAACGCCCCGGCAGGGCCTGGTGATGGCGGCCGAGGCCATAGACAGCGGCAAGGCCATGGCCCGGCTGGGCAAACTCATAGAAATTTCAAGGGACTGACAGCCATGGACATACCGGATACTCTGAAAAAGATCGTTGATCACAAGCGCGAGGAGTTGCGGGCGCGCATGGCGGGCGCCTCTCTTGAAGAGCTGCGTCGAAGGGTGGGGGACATTCCGGAGAGCCGTGGCTTCGAGGCCGCACTCCGTCGCGCCGCGGCGGCCGGTGAGACGGCAATCATCGCCGAGGTTAAGAAGGGATCGCCCAGCAGGGGACTTATCAGGGCCGATTTCGATCCGGTGGGTATCGCCCGGATCTACGAGGCCAACGGAGCTGCCTGCCTTTCGGTTCTGACCGATGAACGCTTCTTCATGGGGAGCCTCGACTACCTGAGCCGTATCCGGGACGCGGTGGCCCTGCCGCTTCTGCGCAAGGATTTCATCCTGGATGCCTACCAGATTTACGAGGCCCGATGCGCCGGTGCGGACGCGGTGCTGCTCATAGCCGCCATCCTCGATCTCCCCCGGATCATCGATTTCACGGAACTGGCGCGTGAACTGGCGCTGGATGTCCTTCTGGAGGTCCACGACGAGAGCGAAATGGAAACCGCGCTTCGCACCGACTGCACTCTGGTGGGGGTCAACAACCGCAACTTGCGGACGTTTGTCACCGATCTTGACACAACCCGGCGTCTGGCGGGGATGGTCCCGCCCGATCGCCTCCTCGTGGCGGAAAGCGGCATCTCCTCGAGAACCGACGTTGAGCGTCTGAGCGCCTATGGAGCGGGCGCCTTCCTGATCGGTGAATCGCTGATGCGCGAGGAGGACGTCGGTTCGAAACTGCGGGAACTGCGGGGACACTGATACAGTCGGGCCGGGAGAGGTCCCCGCGTCCCCGGTCATCTCTTCACGTCGATGCGATAACTCTTTATCTTCCGGTGAAGATTGCTCCGTTCCAGTTCGATGATCTCGGCGGTCCGGGAAATATTCCAGTCATTCTCCTCCAGCTTCTGGATGATGAAATCCCTCTCGAACACCTCCCTCGCTTCCCGGAGGGTTCCGGCCGCTCCGGGGTGGCCGCAGACCGGTTCGGGCACGGTGATTGGAAACCTGTCTCCGAGCGCCTCCTCGATGTCGTCGGCGGATATGTTTTTAGCCGACGTCATGATCAGGATCCGCTCAACGATATTCTTCAGTTCCCGCGCATTGCCCGGCCAGTCGTAGCTGGTGAGCAGTTCCATCGCCTCCGGGAGGAATACTTTTGCCTCACGCCCCTCGCGCCGGTAAAATCGGCTGACAAAATGCGCCACCAGTCCCGAAATATCCTCCTTCCGCTGCCTGAGGGGAGGAGCATTGAGCGGGATCACGTTCAGCAGATAGAAGAGGTCCTCGCGGAAACTGCCGTTTGCGACCCGATCCTGCAGGGTTTTGTTGGCGGCGGCAATTATCCTGACGTCCACCGATACCAGGCGGGTTCCGCCAAGGCGTTCAAAACACCCCTCCTGAAGCAGGCGCAGTACTTTTGCCTGGGTTGCCAACGACATCTCGTCGATCTCGTCAAGAAACAGCGTGCCGCCATCGGCAAGATCGAGTTTTCCCTTCTTCTGGGCCGTGGCGCCCGCGAAAGCCCCCTTCTCGTGGCCGAAAAGCTCGTTCTCGATGAGTTCCTCGGGGATTGCCGCGCAATTGATGGTAACGAACGGTTTATTGCGGCGCTGACTGTAGTAGTGAATCGAACGTGCGATCAACTCCTTCCCCGTCCCGTTTTCTCCGGTCACCAGTACCGACGCGTTCGCGGGAGCGGCCCGCATGATCTGTTCACGCAGGGTTGTCAGCGACGGACTGTCACCGATCAGCTCGTATTCATAACCGGCGGCGCGCTTGAGCTCCTCGTTTTCCACTTTCAGTTCGCGCATCCGCAAGGCGTTGCTGACGGTTATGAGCACCTTGTCCAGGGAAAGCGGCTTCTCGATGAAGTCGTATGCCCCCAGTTTCGTTGCGCGTACGGCTGTTTCTATGGTTCCGTGCCCGGAAATCATGATGACCGTGAGGTACGGGAAGAGGGTCTTCAGTTTCTCCAGCGTTTCGAGGCCGTCCAAACCGGGCATCCAGATGTCCAGAAGAACGAGGTCGGGTATGTCCTGGCGGACGCTTTCCAGGGCCTCGACACCGCTGGCCGCCGTTGCCACCTCGTATCCCTCGTCTTCAAGAATTCCGGTCAGGGAAGTTCTGATATCCTTCTCGTCATCCACCAATAAAATCGTTTTAGCCATTTACGACCTCGCTTCCTGTGATGCGCAGGGTCCACAACTCTCTGTGGCAATTTCCCTGATTTGCGGTTTTTGTGTTGATCAGGATTGTTTGTTCCTGATTGCACTCGATTGCAGTAAGTCTGTTACCCAGCGGGCAGTTCCACGACGAAACTGGCGCCATGCGGCTGATTGTCCCTGACCCGCACAAAGCCGTTGTGGTCTGAGACGATGCTGTTGACGATCGCGAGACCGAGGCCGGTACCGGTTTTCTTGGTGGAGAAGTACGGCTCGAACAGGCGCGGTTTATCTTCGGGCGGGATGCCCGGGCCGTTGTCCGCGACGGTAAATGAAGCCAGTTTCAGCTCGGGGTCGTAGTTCGTGTGAATGGTGACGATTCCCCGTTCTTCCATGGCCGCCACGGCATTTTCCAGGAGATTTATGATAACCCGCTTGATCTGGCTTCTGTCGATCTTCAGCTGGGGCAGCAAGGGGTCCGGTGCGAAGTCGAACCGCACACCGCGGTGGGCCTGCTGATAGAGCGTCAGGGTCTCGCGGATGATCTCGTTGAGATCGTTGGGCTCGGGCTGAATTGACGGCATGCGCGCAAAATTCGAGAATTCGTTGACCAGGTTCTTGAGATCATCCACCGACTTGATGATCATCTCGGTACACTCATTAAAGACCGTCTCGTCGTCGCTGAAGCGTGAGAGATAGCGCTTGCGGAGCCGTTGGGCGGAGAGCTGAATCGGCGTCAGGGGGTTCTTGATCTCATGGGCGATGCGTCGGGCCACCTCGCGCCAGGCGGCCATGCGCTGGGCCTTGATGACCTGCGTGAGATCGTCGAGAACCATGACCGTCCCGATGAATTTCCCCGCTTCATCTCTCAAAATCGTTATGTTGAGATGCAGAACCAGCCGTGTGCCACGCACGTCAAGAAAAACCTGGCGGTTGATGGTGTCCTGCTTGGCCGAGAGCAGGTCGCGCATTATGTCCTTGACCGTATCCAGGTGGGAGTCGTGCAGCAGTTCCCTGAAGTTTCTCCCCAGCATGGTTCCGGTGTTTATATTGAGCAGTTTTTCGGCGGACTTGTTGATGGTGGTGATCCTGCCGCTCTTGTCGACGGAAATGACGCCGGCCGCAACGTTGCGCAGCACGATCTCCATGTATTGGCGTCTCTGCTCGATTTCCTGGTTTATGCTGGTGAGTTCGCTGTTGACGGAGTTCAGGGCGTGCTGTTTGGCGCGCAGGTCGCTGGTCATCTGGTTGAATGACTGCACCAGCATGCCGATCTCGTCGGCCGATATGTTTTTGATCTCGATGTCAAACTTGCCGCCGGCAACGGCCCTGGTGGCTTCGAGCAGTTCCTGCACCGGTTTGGATATGCTGTTGGCCAGATAGACCCCCATCCAGTAGGCAAAGAAGACCAGAACCAGCGTGATCAGGAGGAGGGTCAGGATATATCCGGTGCGAATCGGCTGTTTCAGAATTTTGAGCTGCCGGAATTCATGGTAGGAGGCGGTGATTTCCCGCATCTTGTTGACCAGCGAATAGGGGACGTAGTAGTTGACGACCACCGCCCCGACCACGTCCTGCTGGTTCCATGTGGAGTATATCGGCACAATGCCGCGAATCAGGTCGGCCTTGCCTATCTGGTTGACCCGGGTCAGCTCTTTTCCGGAGAGTCCGTGGGCAATGTCTTCCGAGGCTGGGTTTGTAAACTCTCCCTTTGGCACGGCGGGGTTCGTTGCCCGCACCAGTTCTTCACGTTGCGCCGAGTAGACTTCGACGACGCCGAGATTGTACTCTTTCTGTTTCTGGCGGATTAAGGCCTCCAGGCGGGGGAGGTTCTCCTGATTCAAAAGCTTCGCCGATTTGATGAGTTCGCTGATCTGGCGGCCGTAGTAGAGCGTATTCAGCGCCGAGTTCTTGTAGTAGGTCTGGGCGACCTCAAGGGATTCGCTCAGCGATGATTCCACCTGGCTGTTGAACCAGTTATGCACCGTGTTGTTGATGAAGCCTGCGGCGGCGAAAAACAGCAGGAGCGTGGGGACCAGGGAGAAACCGACAAAGCAGAGTACCAGTTTCGTCCTCAGCCGGTTCGCAAGCGGATTGGAGCGGCTTTCCAGCAGGAGTTTCACCACATTGCGGCTGACCAGGTAGATGAGGAGGATGACCAGCAGAATGACGATGTTGATGACGCCAAAGATGATGATGTTGCTGCCGATGGTCGTTTCGGCGCTCAACTGCGTCAGGCGAATTTCCGCCGATGTCAGAAATACGATTAGAAGCGATGCGATCACGATGATGAGCGCTTCCCTGACCCTCTTGGTGCGCTCTTTTGCGGGTAACCTGTTGTTCATAGTCAGTTTTCTGTAGCCATCCCTGCCGTGTGCCGGTAAAATCACCGATAGGGCGCGGCGGCCGTATCGGCTGTTTCATGCATCCTGATTCACAAACCTTCGTAATATAACACGCTTCCCGCATTATTCAAAAGCGATTGTTGCATTTATGCATCATAGTCTGCTAAATTGGTGCTGGTTTATT
>CAZRPI010000096.1:0-13983 GCA_964601865.1 uncultured Pelobacter sp.
TCATCGCCACCTTCGGCTCCATGAACATGATCGGCGGGGAGTGTGACCGATGAGCTGCATCGAGGAAAAATTCGCCCGCATGAGGGCCACATTCCCTGAAGAGCTGAAAGCGTCACTGGTGATGCCGTTTCTGCGCATCATGCTGGACGAGAAACAGCACCTCACCGAAAGCGACGCGGTCTTCATCGCCGATTATCTGGGACTGCCCCACATCCAGGTGAAGGAGGCGCTCACCTGGTACACCATGTTTTACCGCAAGCCGGTGGGCAGGCATGTGATCAAGCTCTGCCGGAACATCGTCTGCTCGATGAAGGGATCGGAACGGCTCATTGAGCATGTTTCGACAAAGCTGGGGATCAAGCCGGGAGAGACCACAACGGACGGCCGTTTCACCCTGCTGCTGGTGGAGTGCCTCGCCTCGTGCGGCACCGCCCCGGCCATGCAGATCGACGACACCTATTACGAGGAACTGACCGAGGAGAAAATAGACCGGATTCTGGAGGGGCTGGCATGAGCGGCGACAGGATCTTCTTCAACTTCATCGTGACGGAAGACTCACACACCCTGGCCTCGTACCGTGAACGAGGCGGTTACCGGGCGCTGGAGACGGCCCTCGCCACCCTGCAGCCGCTGGACGTGGAAAAGGAAGTCACCGCCTCCGGCCTGCGCGGCCGGGGAGGGGCCGGTTTCGTCACCGGCACCAAGTGGTCCTTCGTCAACAAGAAGAGTCCGGTGGTCTATCTCTGCTGCAACGCCGATGAGGGCGAGCCGGGCACGTTCAAGGATCGCTGGATTCTGGAGAAAAATCCGCACCAGCTCGTCGAGGGGATGCTGCTGGCCTCCTACGCCCTGCGGGTGCGCCATGCCTTCATCTACATCCGCGGCGAATTCGACCTGGCGTACCGCAGGCTGATGCACGCCCTGGACGAAGCCAGCCAGGCTGGCTGCACCGGTGAAAATATCCTTGGTTCGGGCTTCTCGTGCGATATCCATGTCATCCAGGGGGGCGGCGCCTATGTGTGCGGCGAGGAATCGAGCCTCTACACCTCCATCGAGGGATTCAAGGGTTATCCCCGCAACAAGCCGCCCTTTCCGGCGGTGCAGGGTCTGTACGGCGCGCCCACCGTGGTCAACAATGTGGAGACCCTGGCCAATGTGCCCTGGATCATGAACCACGGCGCTGCGGCGTTCAAGGCGCTGGGCACCGAGAAGCATCCCGGCACCAAGCTGTTCGGCGTTTCCGGCCATGTCAACAGGCCCGGGCTGTACGAACTGCCGCTGGGCTATTCCCTCAAGGAGCTGATTTTCGGGATCTGCGGCGGCGTCAGCGGAACCGGCCAGTTGAAGGCGGTCATTCCCGGCGGTTCATCCTCGCCGATCCTGATCCCCGCCGAGGTGGAAACCGTCACCCTGGACGCCGAGGCCATGCAGGCCCATGGCACCATGCTCGGTTCCGGCGCGGTGATCGTCATCGCCGAGGGGGTGTGCATGGTCCGCCTGCTCCAGACCCTGACCCGTTTCTACGCCCATGAATCGTGCGGCCAGTGCAGCCCCTGCCGCGAAGGGACCACCTGGATGAATGACATCGTCAGCCGCATCATCGCCGGCCGCGGGGTACCGGGCGACATCGAGAGCCTGGAGCGCATCACCAAAGGGATCATGGGTAACACCGTCTGCGCCCTGGGAGACGCAGCCGCCATGCCGGTGGCGGGAATCATCAAAAAGTTCAGGGCGGAATTTGAATACTATATCGAACACGGCCGTTCCCTGTGTGACGGCTGGCTGGAAGTCTGAAAACGCCATGATCGAACTCAGGATCGACAACCGCACAATCGAGGCGATGGAAGGGGAAACCGTTCTGCAGGCCGCGCTGCGCCACGGCATCGAAATCCCGCATTTCTGTTTTCATCCGTGCCTCTCCATAGCCGGCAACTGCCGCATCTGCCTGGTGCAGGTGAACGGACGCCCCAAGCTGTCGCCCGCCTGCAACCTGCCGGTCACTTCGGGAATGGAGATCGATACCGAGACCGAGCCGGTGCGCTCGGCCCGCCGAGCGGTGATGCAGTTCCTCACCCTGAACCATCCGGTGGACTGCGGCATCTGCGACAAGGCAGGGGAATGCAGGCTGCAGGACTACCAGATGAAGTACGGCGATGAGCCTTTCGCCATCGAACCCAAGTATCACAAGCCGAAATTCTACGATCTGAGCGATCGCATCCTTTTGGACGACGAACGCTGCATCCTGTGCAGCCGTTGCGTGCGTTTCACCCGCGAGGTGTCGGGCAGTTTCCGTCTCGGCATCGTGGAGCGGGGCAGGCGGTCCCGGGTGGAACGGCTGGATGCGGCGGCGTTCGACGATCCCTATTCGGACAACGTGATCCATCTCTGTCCGGTGGGTGCGCTGCTGTCGCGGGATTTTCTCTACAAGAGCCGGGTCTGGTTCCTGGAACCGGTCCGTTCCGTCTGCACCGGCTGCGCGCGCTGCTGCAGCGTGAACGTCTGGAAGAGGGCGCATCACTGGCAGTTCCGCGCCCTGGGCGAAGAGAAAAACCGCATGGTCTTCCGGATCACGCCGTTTGATAACCCGGATATCAATGGCCCCTGGATCTGCAACAAGGGCTTCGATCTCCACAAGAACCTGACCGCCCGTCACCGTGCCCTTACCCCGCTCATCAGGGGCCGGGCGGTTTCACCGGAAGAGGTGATCGGTGAAATTGCCGGCCTCCTGGCCAAGGCCTTGAAACCGGCCATCCTGGTTTCCAGCCATGCCTCCAACGAAGAGCTGGCGGCCTGCAAGAACGCCCTTGCCGGAAGAGTCGAATTTTACACCCGCCGGGACCTGAAACCGCAACCGGGCGAGGTGCTGGAAGATGCCATCCTCATCAGGGCCGACAAGAACCCCAACAGCGCCGGAGTCGGCGCCCTGTTCGAAGCCAGGGAGTGGAACCCGCTTGCGGGTCATGACCTGGTGCTGGTCTGGGGGGAGGGCGTGGACCCGGCCAACATGGGGAGCGCCGTGACGATCCACCTCACCAGTTACGAGAACGCCGGAGAAAAGGGCGCCGACATCGTCGTGCCCGTCTCCACCCATCTGGAGCGGGACGGGAGCTTTACCAACTTCGAGGGCAGGGTGAACGGCTTCACGAAGGTCTTCGAGAAGCCGGGGTCCGTGCTCCATGCGGCCGAACTGTTCGGGAGGCTGGGATCATGATACAGGATCTGGTCATCTATCTCATCTACATCGGGTTCGCCATTCTGTTCATGCTCAACATGGCTTCTCTCTTCACCTGGGTGGAGCGCAAGCAGTCGGCCATCATGGCGGACCGCATCGGCGCCAACCGCTGCTATGTGCGGCTGCCGTTCACCAATATCAAGTTCGTGGCCTGGGGGCTGTTCCACGGTATGGCCGACGGCGGCAAGATGCTGCTCAAGGAAAACTTCACGCCCACGACCTACGACCGCTTCTGCTACAACCTGGCTCCCTGGCTGGTGGCGGTCCCGGTTCTCACGGTATTCGCGGTCATCCCCTTCGGCGGCGTCCTGATCCCCGGCAGACTGTTCGATCCCGCGGTTTTCCCCGCGCTGTCCCGTTTTCTGACCGGACTGTACGGCGACAAAAGCTTCGCCCTGCAGGTGGCCCGGCTTGACGCCGGCGTCCTGGTGGTGCTGGCCATATCCGGCATCGGCATTTTGGGCACCATGCTGGCCGGCTGGGCCTCCAACAACAAGTTTTCCCTCATGGGCGCGGCCCGGGCGGCTTCCCAGATGATTTCCTACGAGGTGGCCATGGGTCTGGCGCTGATCAGTCTGGTGGTCACCTACGGTACGCTGGATCTGAACGACATGGTCAGGTGGCAGTCCGGAACCCTGTTCGGCGCGCTGCCCGCCTGGGGGATCTTCGCGCAGCCGATGGCGTTCCTTCTCTTCCTCACCGCCGCCATCGCGGAAAACAAGCGGGTGCCCTTCGACCTGCCGGAATGCGAATCGGAACTGATCGCAGGCTATTTCACCGAGTACACCGCCATGAAGATGGGGCTCTTCATGCTCAGCGAATTCATCGAGATCGTGATCGTGGCGGCCCTGCTGGTCACCCTCTTCCTGGGGGGGTATAACCTGCCGTTCATGACGGACGGCGGCTTCACGCTCCCCTTCGGAGGAACGCTGGCGTTGCAGCACGGCGTGGTGGTGCTGCTGCAGATCGGCGTCTTCGTGGTCAAGGTTTTCCTGGCGGGATGCTTCATGATCCACATCCGCTGGACCCTGCCGCGATTCCGCTACGATCAGCTGATGAAATTCGGGTGGAAGTTCTTGCTGCCCCTGTCCGCCCTGAATCTGGTGGTTACCGCGTGTGTGCGGTATTTTACGCTGGTGAAGTGATAATCACTCAAGGCCGATATGGCCGACAGTAAAAGTCCCCCTTTGAAAAAGGGGGATTCAGGGGGATTTTCTTCGATGCCAAGGTTGGTAAAATCCCCCCCGGCCCCCCCTTTTCAAAGGGGGGAGATACTTTGATAATAGCCCTGAAAGGCTGATATGAGGAAAGAGTACTGGAACAAACCCCGGCTGGGACTGTGGGAGCGCGTCTACCTCTTCGAGGTGATCCGCGGCCTCTGCATCACCGGCGGCGTTTTCCTCGGCAACATGTGGAAATGGATGACCTTCCGCAAGGGCGCGCTCACCGCCTACTACCCGGAGGAACTGCGCAGCGACTATTCCAGCGCCAACCGCGGCCGGCACATTCTCACCCGGCGCGAAAACGGCGAGGTCCAGTGCGTCTCCTGCAACATGTGCGCAACGGTCTGCCCGGCCTACTGCATCGAGATCCAGTCAACGGCAAACTTTGACGACCCGGTTCACCCCAAGGCGCCGGACCGGTTCGAGATCGACTACTCCCGCTGCATCTTCTGCGGTTTCTGCGTGGAGGCCTGCCCGGAGGACGCCATCCGCATGTCCAAGGATGTGCCCGACCTGCCCGGATTCGATCGCAGTAAGATGTGGGCGAACATGGACCTGCTCATGAACTGGCAGCCCAATAGTGACCCGGCCAAGCGGTATCCGTCCGCGCCACCCCGTCCCGATGAGGAGGATCACTCGTGAGCGATGCCTTCATCTTCTTCTTCAGCTTTCTGGCAGTGCTGTGCGCCCTGCTGGTGCTCACCCTCAGGCAGCCCATGCGCTGCGCCCTGGCGCTCATCGGGCACATGACGAGCCTGGCCGGTGTCTACGCCGCCCTGGGAGCGCACGTCATCGCCATGTTCCAGATCCTGATCTACGTCGGCGCGGTCATGGTCTTCATGGTCTACACCATCATGCTGCTGGATGACCGGGACATCTCCTTCCTGCGTCCCTACAGCAGCCATGTCTTCGCCTGTCTGGTCACCTGCCTCGGATTTGCCGCCGCCCTCTGGGCCGCCATCGGGCGCAAGGTTCTGGCCGTTCCGGCCGCGGCTGGCGCTCCCGTTACCTTCACCTTCGTCGCCTTTTCCCGGGAGTTCATGCAGCGCTACTGGTTCCACTTCGAGCTGGCCACGGTTCTGCTTCTGATCGGCGTCGTGGCCGCCTGGGCCGTGATCAGGGAGGGGGTTGACCATGGATAGGTGTCAGTTCCTGACCCTGCTGGCCGGGCTCATCTTCGCCATGGGACTTCTGGGCGTGACCCTGCGCCGCAACCTGCTGGTGGTGGTGATGTGCCTGGAGATCATGCTCAACGCCGTGGTGCTGAGCTTCGTATCCTTTGCCGTGCGCAACGGAACCATCGACGGGGTTGCCATGACGTTTTTCATCTATGTGGCCGCATCCTGTGAAATCGCCCTGGCCATGGCCATCGTGGTGATTCTCGTCCGGCGGCGCGCTTCCCTGGATCTGGACGCCCACCGGGAACTGAGGGGATAGGCTATGGCGAAACTGGCTCTCATACCGCTTCTGCCCCTGCTGGGATTCATGGTCAACGGCCTGTTCGGCAACCGTATGCCGCGGCCGCTCGTCTCACTGGTGGCCTGTGCTCTGCCGACGCTCTCGTTTTTCGTTACCCTGGCCTGTTTCAGCGCTTTGACCGCCACCGGCGCCCCGATTACCGAAACCCTGTTCACCTGGGTAAGTCTCGATCCCCTGCGCATCGACGCCGCCCTCTACCTTGACCAGATCTCCGCCGTCATGTGCCTGGTGGTGACCGGGGTGGGGACGCTGATCCACATCTATTCCGCGGGCTACATGGCCCACGATGAAAGCCTGGCCCGCTATTTCGCCTACCTCAACCTGTTCCTGTTCTTCATGCTGACCCTGGTGCTGGGCAAGAACATGATCATGCTCTTCGCCGGCTGGGAAGGAGTGGGGCTGGCCTCGTATCTGCTGATCGGATTCTGGTACCGGGATGACGAGAAGTCTGCCGCGGGCATGAAGGCCTTCGTGGTCAACCGCGTGGGCGACACCGGTTTCGTGCTGGCGGCGCTCCTGATCTGGTTCTACACCCATACTCTGGATTTTCAGGCCATCAACGCCACCTTCGCCGCTTCCGGCATTCCGCTGAACGTCATGAACCTGATCGGCATTCTGCTGCTCATCGGCGCCTGCGGCAAGTCGGCCCAGCTGCCGCTGCACGTCTGGCTTCCTGACGCCATGGCCGGCCCGACCCCGGTTTCGGCACTTATCCACGCCGCCACCATGGTTACCGCAGGCGTCTATCTGCTGTCCCGCATGAACGCTGTCTTCCTGCAGGCGCCAACGGCCATGGCCGTTGTGGCCTGGGGCGGAGCGCTCACCGCCCTGCTGGGTGCGACCATGGGGCTCACCCAGTACAACCTGAAAAAGGTACTGGCCTATTCCACCATGTCCCAGATCGGCTACATGTTCATGGCCTGCGGGCTCGGCTCCTTCTCGGCGGCCATGTTCCACCTGTACACCCACGCCTTCTTCAAGGCCTGCCTGTTCCTCGGCGCGGGCGCGGTGCTGCACGCCCTCCACGGCGAGGAGGACATGCGCCGGATGGGTCGGCTGGCCGGAAAGATGCCGCTCACCTTCGTCACCTTCATCATCGCCAGCCTGGCCCTGTGCGGTCTGCCCCCCTTCTCCGGGTTCTTCTCCAAGGACGAGATTCTCTGGAGCGCCTTGGCCTCGTCCCATGGCGGTTCGCCCGTCCTCTGGGGCATCGGGGTGGTTACCGCCGGAATCACCGCCTTCTACATGTTCCGCGCCATCATCATGACCTTTTACGGCGCGGATAATGTTCCCGAAAAGCTGAAATCCGGCATTCACGAGCCGACCCTGTCCATGTCCTCCGTACTGGTCGTGCTGGCCCTGTGCTCGCTTGCCGCCGGATTCATCGGCATGCCGGCCGTTATCGGTGAGAAGTTCGGCCTCGGCGCGCCGTTCTTCAGCTTCCTCACGCCCGTGCTCGGCCATTTCACGCCGCTGGCCGGAATTACCGAAGGCGCCGAAATTTCCTGCATGCTGGTGTCCGTTGCGGTCGCCATGGGCGGTATCGGCCTTTCTGTGCTGTTCTATGCCGTCAAGCCTGCCTGGCCCGAGGCGGTCAAACGGCGGGCGGGCGGCCTCTACACCGCCGTCAGCCAGGGTTATTTCTTCGATGCCATCTACCGTGATCTGGTGGTCAGGCCGCTCGATTGCCTGTCCGAATCGGTACTTGCCGGCGTCAGCGAGAAACTGCTGGCCTACCTGACCATCGACCGGGCTTCGGCCGGCGCGCGCTACGCGGGCAACGTCTTCTCCCGTCTCCAGAGCGGCGGCGTCCAGGCCTACGTGCTCTACGCCATCGCCGGGCTGGCGCTGATTCTCTGGTGGGGGGTGGCCCATGGGTAACGCATCGCCTCTCCTGACCATTCTCGCTCTGCCCATGCTCGGCGCCCTGGCAACCGCCCTGATGCCGAAGGGTAACAATGCCCTGATTTCCCGCCTGCTGTCCCTGCTGGTGACGCTGGCAGTCCTGGCCCTGTCGGGCGCCATCTTCGCCCAGTGGGGGAGTGGCCCGCAGGCCGCCCTGGACATCCCCTGGATACCGTCCCTCGGTGTCAACCTGCATCTGGCGGCGGACGGGCTCAACATCTACCTGCTGCTGCTCACCGCGCTTCTGTTCCCTGTGGTCCTGGTCTGCTGCTGGAACCGTCCGGAGACCGGTAACAACCTGTTCCTGGCCATGTTCCTGCTCCTGGAATCGACCCTGCTGGGGACGTTCCTGTCCCAGAATCTGATGCTCTTCTTCGTGTTCTGGGAGGCGGTGCTCATTCCCATGTTCGTCATGATCCTGGTGTTCGGCGGCGAGAAGCGCGACTCGGCGGCCTTTACCTTCTTCATGTACACCCTGGCCGGCAGCGTCCTGTTCCTGGCGGCCGTGCTCATGCTCGGCTACCAGGCGATGCGCCAGACCGGTTCCTGGTCCTTCGAGCTGGCCACCCTGTCCGGGCTGGCCCTGGACTGGCAAACCCAGGTTTTCGTGTTCTCCGCCATCATGCTGGCCTGCGCCATCAAGTGCCCGCTGTTCCCGTTCCATTCCTGGCTGCCGCCGGCCTACTGCGAGGCGCCCTTTGCCGGTACCGCCATCATGGCGGGCGCAATGTCCAAGATGGGCGCCTTCGGTATCCTCAAGCTGGCCATTCCCCTCTGCCCGGACGTGGCCAGAGCCTTCGGCCCCCGGATCATGGCCCTGGCGGTGATCAGCATCGTCTACGGCGCGATCATCGCCCTGCGCCAGACCGACTTCCGGAGGCTGGTGGCCTATTCTTCCCTCAGCCACATGGGATATATCGTGCTCGGCCTGTTCAGCTTCCACCAGGCGGCCTTCCACGGCGCCATGTTCCAGATCCTGAGCCACGGCGTTTCCGTCGCCGGGCTGTTCCTGATCCTGGCGCTGCTTGAACAGCGCCTCGGCGGCGATTACCCGAAACTGACCGCGCTCTCCACCCGTGCGCCGCGCCTGGCCGTGGTTCTGATGCTGTTCATCCTCTCGTCCGTGGCCCTGCCGCTCACCAGCGGCTTCACCTCGGAATTCCTGATTCTCTTCGGCTCCTTCCAGAGCGGTCTCGCGCTCTGGAAAGGCGGCATGGGCGTACTGGGACTCGCCGCCGTCCTCGTCGCCGCCTCCGGCATGGTGCTGGGCGCGGGCTACATGCTCCGATTCGCCCGCACGATTCTCTACGGCGAGACCGGGGAGGGCAGTCTGGCGGATCTGGATCCGAGGGAGGGCATCGCCCTGCTGCCGCTTCTGATCGTCATCGTCTGGATCGGCGTCATGCCCGGCTCCATCCTGGACCATGCGGGGCGGACCAACAATGCCGCAGCCGGACAGCCGCTACCCGCCGCCCGCGCCGTGGCGGTCACGGCTCCGGCTGCAGTCAATGGAGGCGCCAATGGCCGCTGATTTCATCCGGGCGCTTCTGCCTGAACATATCCTGCTGGGGCTGATCCTGCTGCTGATGATCCTGGAACTGCTCAGGGCCGACCGGCGCGTCGGCGCCCTGCTGTACATCCTGTCCCTGCTGGCGGGGATGGGGGCAATCGTTCTCCAGCTCAGGCACGGCTACGTCTGCGACCTCATACCCGGCGAAATCCGGGTGGATCGTTTCGCCGAACTGGGCGGACTGCTGCTTCTGGGCTGCGGCCTGATTCACGCCTTCTGCTCCATGACCACCGAGGGGTGTTACAAATACTGGATTCTCGTCACTTCATCGCTTCTGGGCGCGATGGTGATTCTCAAGAGCGCCGGTTTCATCCCGCTCTTTCTCGGGATCGAGATCCTTTCCCTGCCCGGATTCGCCCTGATGCTGATCAACTCCGGCAAGACCGGCGCCACCGAGGGGGCGTTCAAATACCTGCTGCTCTCCTCCGTTGCCGCTGCGCTCGTCCTGTTCGGCTTCTCCCTCGTTTACGGCAGCAGCGGCACGCTCTCCATCGCGGCATTCATGGCGGCGGTGTCTTCCGGCGGCGCCTGGAACCTGGCCGCCGGCCTGATGGTGCTGTCCGGCTTCTTCCTCAAGGCGTCCCTCTTTCCGTTCCACGGCTGGGCGCCCGACGCCTATGCCAGCGCCAGGCTTCCGGTCACGGCGTTTCTGGCCGGTATCGTCAAGGGCGCCGTGGTTCTGGGGTTGGCACGCATCCTGGCCGAATCGCCCCTGAACGGAACAATGGCGGCCATGGTCGCCGTTCTGTCGATCCTCTCCATCTTCTACGGCAACATCACCGCCATCCACCAGACCGCCTTCAAACGGATGCTGGCTTATTCCTCCATCGCCCACGCCGGCTACATGATGTTCGCCCTCACCGGCGCCACCGGCGGCAGGAGCGAGGCGCTTCTGTACTACGTGGCCGTCTACGCCGTCACCACCATCACCGCCTGCGCTTGCGCAGGCCTCATCAGCGGTAACGACGATTCCCTGGACGCCCTCAACGGCGCTTTCAGAACCCGTCCCGCCGCCTCCATTCTCCTCTCCGTCTGCCTGCTCTCCCTAGCCGGCATCCCGCCGCTTCCCGGCTTCATCGCCAAGTTCTTCATCTTTCGAACCGTGGTCGCTTCGGGCCTGCTGGTACCGGCGGTCATCGCCTTCACCGCCAGTTTCATCGGCACCTTCTTCTACCTGGGGGTCATTGCCCGGCTGTTCAAGGGCGAGGCGGTTGCGGATGAAGCAAGCCAGCCCTGTTGCCACTGCGACGTCTGGGGCGGCGTCATCCTCGGCGGCGCGGCGCTGGTCCTGCTCACGGTCGTTCCCGGTTTTATTCACTGCGTGTTGAAGTAGTATTTATCAGGTGGATGAAAACTGAATGAGAGGAAACTGTTGGTCAGCCGGGAGGAAAAACCGGCGTTTCCTGGAGTTGATGCTCAATGTCCATGCGCTTATGCAAAATGCGGACTATTTCGATTGTGTCGTTTGTTGTCTGACGGTAGAAAATGACGTGGCTGCCTGTCGAATGCTTGCGGTAACCGTTGCGTATCTCACCGCAATCTTTACCCATGAGAGGGTTGGCGGCGAGGGATCGGAAACAGGCGTCAAGAATTGCCAGATACCTGTTGCGTTGTTCCCGTCCCCATTCTTTTTGCGTGTAACGGCCTATCTCCTTTACATCGGACGCCGCTTTGTTGGAGAGAGTGAAGCCGGACATCAATTGACGCTTTCACGGTCAAGTTCGTCAATTATGCCGGCCAGGCTGTAATCGGCCACGCCGCTCTCTTCTCCCTCGATGAGCGCCTTGCGCAAAAGAGCAAGTTTTGTCTCCCGTTCTTCCAAAAGCCTGAGCCCCGCCCTGATCGTCTCGCTCGCCGAACCGAAATGTCCCATGGAAACTTGTTGAGCAATGAATTTTTCATAATGCGAACCGAGCGTAACGCTTGTGTTTTTTTGCATGCAGCCCCCCTCCCGAAGGATAATATTATTTTATGGTATTTATTGGTATGGGTCAAGGCGCTCCTTACTTTGAACAAAGTGAACCATCATAAGAAAATCCAATTTCGGAATTTCGTGCGGACATAATGAAACTATCATGATTGCAAAATCAGTTGAAACGCGGATGCATGGGATGAACACGGATACAACCGGAATTTTCTCTAATCTGAATCGGCTTTTGAAAAATGATGTTTCATGCTATACAAAATTTACAGCGTACATCAGCCGCGTCCCGTATATCCATTGGATAACATCATGAAAAAAGTTCAGAACATCGAAGAATTGCTTGCCATTCTTAAGGAATGCCGACAAGGCCTTACCGAACGCTTCGGTGTCAGGGATTTGGCCGTATTCGGCTCTTATGTCAGAGGAGTCCAGCGCAAGCGAAGCGATATCGACATTTTTGTTGAACTCGACAAGTCCCGCAAGACCTTCGACAACTATATGGAACTCAAATTCCATCTGACACGCATTATTGGCGGAAAGGTTGATCTCGTTCTGAAAGATTCGATCAGGGAGGAGTTGAAGGACAGGATTTTCAGTGAGGCGGTACATGTCTGATCGTGACTGGCGTCTTTTCCTGAAGGATATCGGCGAATGCACGGAGGACATCATCTGGGACGTGGTGTCAGTCAGCCCATATCCATGAATTGAAACGGCAGATAGACGAAATTCAGAGAAAGTCCGAATAGAAATTGTCTCGTTTCAGGGACCCTTTGTGGGTCTCTGTTAAGGCGTCAGGCAGCTTTTTTTGCTTCAGGTTCGGATTTCGGGGTGAAGCGGGGAATGGCGTCTAGTGCTGACGCGATCCTGGGACGAACCGTTTCCGTGTCGTAAGCGCTTTGAAGACTTGTCCAGAATTCCGGAGTTGTGCCGAAAAATTTCGAAAGTCGCAGGGCTGTGTCGGCGGTGATTCCGCGTTTACGGTGTACTATTTCATTGATCCTGCGCGGCGGAACACCGATCGTTACCGCAAGCCGGTGTTGCGATACGTTTAACGGTTCAATGAAATCACGAAGAAGCACTTCACCCGGATGAACCGGTTCCAGCTTTGTACCGTCCGATACGTCCGAAAAATCCATTTTATCCAACTGTTCACGTTTGATAACCATCGTAGTTGCTCCTAGTGGTAATCCACAATCTCCACCTTTTCAGCGTTTCCGTCTTCCCAGTGAAAGCAGATCCGCCATTGCGCGTTGACGCGGATGCTCCATTGTCCTTTGCGACTTCCCTTCAGGGGTTCAAGCCGGTTTCCCGGCGGAATGCGTAAATCGTCAAGCGTTTGGGCCGAGTCCAACTGCTTCAGTTTGCGGCGTGCGGTTTGCTGCATCTCAGGCGGCAAACTCCTTACCGTGTAGCCGGAAAAAACGGATGCCGTGATTTTGTCCGCAAAACTGAGTATCATATGCAATGTATAACGAAGCCCGTTAATAACGTCAAGGGATAAATAATAGCTGGAAAATAGATAACAACAACACGCTGGGGGGCTCAGACTGACATTCGTTCGACGTTGTTGCCCGCCGATCTTTCCGTGTCCTACCATGGTTCCCTTGAAGTTCATTTATCATTTGACCAGCCAATGTACATAACGTACTATTTGTACAAATGGAGGTGGTGTTATGACCAATATATCAGCCGCGGAAGCCCGCAACGATTTCGCCGATGTCATCAACCGGGCTTCGTTCGGGAAGGAACGCTTTGTCCTGACCAGACGGGGTAAAAAACTGGTGGCGATCATACCGGTTGAAGACCTGGAATTGTTGGAAGAGTTGGAAGATCGAATGGATATTGAAGCGGCCAGGGCTGCCTTGGCGGAATCCGGCGAACGTGTGTCGTATCAGGATCTGCGTCGGGAACTGGGTCTTGAATGACATACCGGATTGAGTTGACAAAGGCTGCCGTCCGTGATTTGACGGCGCTCACCGGATCGATTCTGAAGCGGGTGGATGCCTGTATACTCGGATTAAAGGACGATCCGCTGCCGCCGGGAGTCAAAAAACTTACAAACAGCGATGGGCTTTACCGGGTGAGAGTAAGTGATTATCGTATTATCTATCGCATCGAACAGGATGTGGTGACTGTTCTGATCGTCAGGATAGGCCACGGGAAGTTTACCGGCAGTTATAATACCGGTTGCAACCGGAAAAACCGGTTGTCGCCAATTTCCTCTCCCCATCCCGCGAAAACCTGAAAAATAACCGTTGAAACTCGGATGCATGGGATGGAGGCGGATACAAACGGATGAAACAGACTGGCATTCGTTCGACGTTGTTGCCTGCTGATTTTTCCGTGTCCTTCAGTGTCTTCAGTGGTTACCCGTATTTCCATTTTGAAAACGTCGGCATTTTAATGTTGTACATGTTGACGCTGCGTCGGTTTCGGGAGTATAAGAAATGCTCATATGATTATTGTCATGATTTTTGGAGGGGTAGGGTGGTTCTAAAGGGGAAACGGGTTGGGATTATTTGAGCCGCTGTGACCGGTGATTGGCACTGATCGGGCGTTTTTTTGTTTTTTGAGTTGAACCTTGAATAAAATTGATGAGTGTCCCGAGTTTTACCCCAATATGATTCAATAGAAAAATAGATAAGAACGT
>CAZRPI010000097.1:0-1265 GCA_964601865.1 uncultured Pelobacter sp.
GGGGAGAAACCGCTGGAGTATGACCTGGAGCGGCTATGACGGTCGGGCCGTCATATTATGGAAAGAGAGATTCGGATTATGCAATTTTCATTGATTGGTGTGCCGGAAGATGCCGAGGTGATAAGCCGTATTGTCGAGAAAAACCTGAAAAACGGGATGCGGGTCGAGGTCTATCTTGTCAAGCACCACCGCCAGTATGAAGCCGCCCTCTTTCTGGAGGGGCATTTCAAACCGGGCCCTCCCGTTCCGCGCCAACTGGAAACTCCCACGGAAGCGGCCGCCTACTGGATGGGGGTCCGTCCTAAAATCGGATTGAGCCAGGAAGAGGGGGATGAGATTCTGAATGAGGTGAGTTATCAGAACAGGGTTAACCACTGCAATTTCGTGGACAAGTGGGGAACCGTTTCGGATGACTGATGGAACCGCAGAACGTCATCCGCAACCGGATTCATGCCGAAACCGCAGAGTGGCATCGCCATGCGTCTTCGCGGCAATCAAACGTGTCAACCTGACTGAGTAAGGTCCGCGTATGCCGTTGAGCATGGGGAAAAGGGCCGTTTCCCGTATGGAACGGCCGTTTCGCATGGTTTGCCTGAATCGGGTTACGGGCTCGTATGGCGGATGTCCTTTCCCTTGACCATGAAGATCACCATCTCGGCGATGTTGGTGGCGTGGTCCGCGATCCGTTCGAGGCACTTCGAGATGTAGTTGAGTTTGATGGCCCTGGTGATGGTGCCGGGGTCTTCGATCATGAAGGTCAGCAATTCCCTCTGGATCTGGATGTTCAGCTCATCAACGACCCCGTCGTCGGCGCAGACCTTGACGGCCAGATTCACGTCGCTGCGCACAAAGGCGTCGAGGGCCTCCTTGACCATCATTTCCGCTCTCTGAGCCATGCGGGGGATATCGATGTACGGTTTGAGCGGTGGCTCCTCGTTCAGTTCCATAACCCTCTTGGCCACGCTGGTGCATTGATCCCCGATCCGCTCCAGGTCGGTCACGATCTTGAGCGCCAGGGTGATGAAGCGCAGGTCTCTGGCCGCCGGCTGGCGGAGGGCCAGCAGTCTCAGGCATTTCTCATCAATGGCCACCTCCAGTCCGTTCACCTCGTGGTCCACGGAGATGGTCCGCTCGGCTAGGGGGGAATCGCGCTCAACCAGGGATTTCACCGAGTTGGCGATCATCATCTCGACTTTCCCCCCCATGGTCAGTATGCTCTTCCTGAGGTCGTCCAGTTCCATGTCGAACGACGCGCTGATGTGATT
>CAZRPI010000097.1:1365-3094 GCA_964601865.1 uncultured Pelobacter sp.
TTATCCGAAACGACCGGTGATGTAATCCTCGGTCTGTTTTTTTTCCGGGTTGGTAAAGATCGTTTTCGTGTCGCCCACCTCGATCAGTTCGCCCAGATAGAAGAAGGCGGTGACATCCGAGACCCGGGCGGCCTGCTGCATGTTGTGGGTTACGATGATGATAGTGTACTTCTTCTTCAGCTCGTCGATCAATTCCTCTATTTTCAGGGTCGATATTGGATCCAGCGCCGAGCAGGGCTCGTCCATGAGGATAATCTCGGGATTTACCGCGATGGCGCGGGCGATGCAGATGCGTTGGGCCTGGCCGCCGGAGAGTCCCAGGGCCGAATCGTTCAGCCGGTCCTTGACTTCGTCCCAGATGGCCGCATTTTTCAGACAGCGCTCCACCGTCTCGTCCAGAACGTCCCTATCCCTTACCCCGGCGATGCGCAGGCCGTAGACGATGTTCTCGTAGATGGATTTGGGGAAGGGGTTGGATTGCTGAAATACCATCCCGATCCGGCGGCGTAGCGAGATGACGTCCATGTCGGGCCTGTTCACCTCTTCGCCTTCGAAGGAGATGCTGCCCTCGATGCGCACGTTGTCCACCAGGTCGTTCATGCGGTTGAAGCAGCGCAGGAGCGTGGATTTGCCGCAGCCCGACGGGCCGATGAAGGCGGTCACCTGATTGCGGACCATGGGGAGGGTGATGTCTTTCAATGCGTGCTTCTCGCCATAGTGCAGGTTCAGGTCCTGAACCCGCAGGATGGTGTCCGCCTTTTTGCCGTTGTCTTTCATTATCGTTTCCTTGCGACTCGTTTCAGAAGTTGGAGGTTACGTACCTTTTTCTCATCTTGGCGCGGAAGTGTATTGCCAGGCTGCTGGCAACGATGACGATGCCGATGAGCAGCATGGTCGTAACGTAGACCATCGGTTTGGCCGCTTCCACGTTGGGCGACTGGAACCCCACGTCGTATATGTGAAAGCCCAGGTGCATGAACTTGCGGTCCATGTGGAAAAACGGGAAGCGGACGTCAAAGGGAAGGCTCGGCGCCAGTTTGACCACCCCTACGATCATCAGCGGCGCCACTTCTCCGGCGGCCCGCGCCATGGAGAGGACCAGGCCGGTCATGATTCCGGGCGTCGCCATGGGGAGGAGGATCCTGACCAGGGTCTGGAACCTGGTGGCGCCCAGCGCCAGCGAACCCTCCCTGATGCCGCGCGGAATTGACGCCAGCGATTCTTCGGTGGCCACGATCACGACCGGAACCGTCAACAGCGCCAGGGTCAGGCTGGACCAGAGGATGCCGCCGGTGCCGAAGGTCGGAGTTGGCAGGCGTTCCGGAAAGAAGAGGCCGTCGATACTCCCCCCTATGCCGTAGACGAAGAAACCGAGTCCGAACACGCCGTACACGATGGATGGAACACCCGCCAGGTTGTTGACCGCGATCCGCACCATGCGGGTCAGAAGATTGTCTTTGGCGTATTCGCGCAGGTAGATGGCCGCGATGACACCGAAGGGGAGCGAGAAGACGCTCATCAGCAGCACCATCATGACGGTGCCGAAAATCGCCGGGAACAATCCCCCCTCGGTGTTGGATTCCCGCGGATCGTCCAGGAGGAGTTCGCGGATGCGCTCCGCGTATGCCGCAACCTTCGCCGGCAGGGACATGTCGTTCGGTTTCCGGATCCTGACGATTTCGGTGAGCGCCACTTCCTTCACTCCGCCGGAGGCGTCCGTAAATTCCGC
>CAZRPI010000097.1:3194-10158 GCA_964601865.1 uncultured Pelobacter sp.
CCGTGTTGACATCCTTCAGAAAGCCCACATAGTTGCCGTGCTCCTTCCGCTCGATCAGCACCGCGTCCTTCGGCGCGCTATGCCCCGCGATATCCTTTTCATCGATCCAGCGGAAATCCTGGCCGAACACGTCGCGGTTGGATACCTTCACCTGGATGCGCCGCGATCCGTCCAGGGGGTTTTTCTCGTTGGACACGAGTTCACCCAGGACGCTCTCGCCGTTTTTTAGCTCGTAGCGGGTCAGTTCACCCGGCCAGAAGTAGCCGAGACCGTTGGTCATGACCACGCCGATCAGCGTCAGGGTCATGATCAGCACGACGGCAAGACCGGCGCCGGTCAGCAGCACGTACGGTTCGCCGGTTTTCAGGTAGTTTCTCATCGGGGTAAACCTCATCCGGAATTGTGGCGGGCACAATTCCTAAATTGCCGGAAGTCTGTTCTCCCCCCTTTGAAAAAGGGGGGCTGGGGGGGATTTAATGGCGCCTGAATCAGATAAAATCCCCCTGAATCCCCCTTTATCAAAGGGGGACTTTTCTCTTTGCAATGCCAGCTGAAAATTTGTTCTGGTGTTGAACAGTGCATATTTCACCTTATCGCTGTCCTCAATATCTCCCGTACTTCCTCCGGAAGCGCTGGCGCAACGCTTCGGCGACGGTGTTGATGATAAAGGTGAAGACAAACAGCAGCACGGCCGACAGGAACAGTACCCGGTACAGGGATCCGTCCAGTGGCGCTTCCGGTATCTCGACCGCGATGTTGGCCGAGAGGGATCTCAGGCCGTTGAAGATGCTCCAGCTCATGATCGGGGTATTGCCGGTCGCCATCAGGACGATCATGGTCTCTCCAATCGCCCGGCCGAAACCGATCATGACCGCGGAAAAAACGCCGGGGAGCGCCGAGGGGAGCACGACTCTCCAGGCGGTCTGCCACCTGCTGGCGCCCAGCGCGAGGGAGGCGGCGGTCAGATTGCGGGGAACGTTGGAGATGGCGTCCTCGGCGATGGTAAAGATTATGGGTATCACCGCGAATCCGAGGGCGATGGAGATGATGATGCTGTTGCGCTGGTCGTAACGGACCCCCAGGGAACTGTACAGCCACTGTTTCAGGTCTCCCGCGAAGAGCGAGGTCTCCAGCATGCCGGACAGTTGGACGGAGAGGCAGATACCGAGGAGCACGATCGGGATCAGTACGATGAATTCCTTTCCCCGGCTGAGGCGGGCGAGTCGGGAAGTATTGGGTATTCTTTTCCAGAACAGCAGGAACAGGAATATGAGCAGCGGAACGATCGCCAGGGTCACGAACAGGGCCGGTAGGTGTCTGTCGATCAGCGGCGCCAGCCAGAGTCCGGCCAGGAAACCGACCACCACCGATGGAATGGCCGCCATGATCTCCACCGCGGGCTTGACGCGGGACTTGAGATCCGGCGCCATGAACTGGCTGGTGTACAGCGCTCCGCAGAGGGCGAGGGGGATGGCGAAACACATGGAAAAGAAGGTCGCCTTGACGGTTCCGAACAGAAGCGGGGTGAGACTCATCTTGGGTTCGAAATCATCGCTGGAACTGGATGACTGCCAGACGTACTCCGGTTTGTCGTAGCCCTCGTACCAGACCTTGCCGAAGAGGGTCCCGAGAGTGACTTCCGGGTGGGGAATGCCGAGTTTCCAGACGGTGATGCTGCCTGACTCTTCCAGAACGCAGAGGGCGGTCCCCTCCTGAGAGAATGTCGCCTGCAGGGGGCGGGAAGCTCCCCTGGGAATGGTCAGCAGGGTCCGCTCCGATGTGGTGTGATCCACCCGGAGGGTCCCGGAGGAGTCCAGCGACAGAAGGGATTTGTTGCGTTGGGAAGGGACGATCGTCACTACGGAACCGCTGTGGTCCGGGAGAGCGTGGATGGGGGTCAGGCTCCTGTCCTCACCGCTGCCGGCTCTGCTGACCGGAAACCAGACCGTCTCTTTTCCCCGGGCGTCGCCGATTGCCAGGGATACATCGCCCAGTGCCAGATTGAGGGCTGTCACCGGGGCGCCGTTTGTGGCGGAAACCCTGTCCAACAGGCGCGGAGCGGCCGGTTCGGACAGATCCCACCGCAAGACCCAGCCATTGACGGTGCCGGCGTACAGGTAGTGCCCCTTCTGGTCCAGAACGGCCGCGGTGACTGTCCCGGGTAGTTGGTCGTTGATCCTGGTGACCCCGGTTTTGGTCGATTCATTCTCCAGCAGATCCTTTTCCACCAGGCGGTGAGTCACCACGAAGCGGTTGTCAGGCAGCTGATCCACCCGCAGCGCGCCCCTGTCCCCGATTTTCCGGACAAAGGAGCGCCGGACCGGGCCGTGCCCCGCAAAGGCCAGCTCTTCGTTCGGGGTGAGGGACGCGGTGATCTCCCTGCTGGCCGGAGAATCGCCGGAAGTGGAGAAGGAAAGGGATACGGACGTGACGGCGCCGTTGTCCCACAAAAGGTTCCAGGTGGATTTCCCGAGAGGATCGACGGCCTGTATCCTGCCTGCTCCCCCGGGCCGGGCCGGAACCTTCAGGTTCTCCAATTCCCGACCGGTGGACGCCTCGAGGATGTGCACGGCTCCGGCCTCATCCAGCAGAAAGATCCGCTGCCGCGAATCGTCGGTTCCGCTGATGACGATCCCCGAAGGCTTCAGCTGCGCCGGCAGGCGACAGGTGGAGCTGGCTTCGGTATGGGGGCGATAGAAGAGCGGCAGCGCGACCCGGGCGATCATGATCAGGATCCAGACCACCGAGAAGATTACAAGGATGCCGCCGATCTTGATGAACCATTCAGCAAGTCGGTCGAAACGCCGTGATTTTTCAGAAGAGAATGTTTTCATAGGAGGTGAATCGTCGCGGTTGTTAGTGCACTCAAAAAATCCCTCCCCGGCAAGGGCGCAGGAACCTTGCCGGGGAGGGAAACGGACTCCTGCCGTGGTCTATTTCAGCGAGTGGAGCTGTCCTTCGAGCATTTTCGCGGTCAGGGGATCGTATCCGTCTTTAACCACGATCTCCTGTCCTTCTTTGGACAGCACGTACTTGATGAATTCCTCTACCACCTTGGGGATGGGCTTGCCCGGCTGTTTCGCCACATAGATGTAGAGCATGCGGCTCATGGGGTATTTGCCGTTCAGGACGTTCTGGTAGGTCGCCTCGGCTGCCGGGCTTCCATCCTTGGCGGAGAGGGGGACGGCGCGGACCCCGGACGTGGTGTAGCCGATGCCCGAGTAACCGACGCCGGCGATGTCCCTGGCCACGCCCTCGACGACGGAGGCGGAGCCGGGCTGTTCCTTGACGGTGTTTTTGAAGTCACCCTTGTGCAGCGCATGCTCCTTGAAGTAGCCGTAGGTGCCGGAGGCCGAGTTGCGGCCGTAGAGGCTGATCGGCATCTTTGCGAGTCTGCCGGTTACCCCGAGCTGGCCCCAGGTGGTGATGTCGGCGTGACCGCTCTTGCGGGTCTTGGAGAAGATGCCGTCTACCTGGTCGAGGGAGAGGGATTTGATGGGATTGTCCTTGTTGACGAACACCGCGAGCGAATCGAGCGCAACGCCGATCCTGGTGGGTTTGAAGCCGTACTTCTTCTGGAATGCCTCGACTTCCGCGCCCTTCATCTCGCGGGACATGGGGCCCAGTTGGGCGGTTCCCGCCGTCAGCGCCGGGGGCGCGGTGCTGGAACCCTTGCCCTCGATCTGGATATTCACGTTGGGATACTTCTTCTTGAAGCCTTCGGCCCAGTAGGTCATCAGATTGTTGAGGGAGTCGGAACCGACGCTGCTGAGGTTGCCGGCTACGCCGGCTACCGGGGTGTACTTCCTGATCTTCGGGTCCACATGGGTTTTCGCGGCCTGGGCGGACGTCACCGTCAGGGCAAGTAACGCTGCCGTGACAATTGCCTTCTTAAACATGGAATCCTCCTGGATGTGTGATCTGTGTTTCGTGATGGCTACGGTAGCACACGAATGTTACGGACATGTCACAGGAGGGGAAACTGTTTGTGAAACCTGGATTGGGGCGGGCAATGGGCAGAAAGGCAGACTTGCGGCGCCGTAGAGACGCATTGCAATGCGCCTCTACGACAGTCCCCAAGGTTGTTTCATGATTTGAATTCAGTTAGCGTGAGCGGCGATCCTGAGGGTAAAGGAGAAGGTCGAGCCCTTGCCCGGTTCGCTGGTGACCGACAGCTCGCCGCCGTGGAGGTGGACGATATGCTTGGCGATTGCCAGTCCCAGTCCGGTGCCCCCCTGTTCGCGGCTGCGTCCCTCATCCACACGGTAGAAACGCTCGAAAATCCGGGGGAGGTCCTTTGCCGGAATGCCGATGCCGGTGTCCTGCACGGAGATGCGGATGGCGGAGTCCGCGGCCTCCGCACTGACGGTGATCGATCCTCCTTCGGGAGTGTATTTGACCGCGTTGTCGATCAGATTGACGAGGACCTGCTCCAGTCGCCCCTGATCCACAAGGGCCCGGGGAAGAGCGCCGGTGATGCCGTTGGTGATCCGGATGTTCTTGTCGGCGGCTTTGGAGGCGAGGAGGGCGCAGGATTTGTTGATCGTGCCGGCGATATCCATGGGATGCAGTTCGAGGGCCGCCTCCCTGGCTTCAAGGCTGGATAGGGTCAGGATGTCGTTGATAAGGGTGGTCAGACGTTCCGAATGCCGGTGTATGATTTCCACGAAACGGGTGACCCGCTCCGGTTCCGAGGTGAGCATCCCGTCCAGCATGAGGGTTTCGGCATACCCCTTGATCACCGACACCGGGGTGCGCAGCTCGTGGGAGACGTTGGCGACGAAATCCCGGCGCATCTCCTCCACGTGCTTCATGTCGGTTATGTCGTGGAATACCGCCACGACGCCGTTCCCGCCATTGTTCGGCGAAAGGGGCACCCAGTGGGTCAGCAGCGTGATATTACCCTGCTGTATGCCGATTTCCCGGATCAGCTCCTCCTGCGATTCCGTAACAGCGTGGAAAGCCGCCTGGAGATCCGGGTTCCGTGAAATTTCGATCAGATTCTTCCCCTCGACTGTCTCATCAACGCCGAACATGCTCCGGAAGGCGGGATTGACCAAGGTGATGACGCCATCACGCGAGGCCAGCATGACCCCTTCGCCCATGCCGCGCAGGATCGTGTCAAGCCGTGTTTTTTCGGCCGCGAGACCCTGCATCTGGGAGTCGATCCGTTCGGCCATCTCATTGAGCACCGTGGCCAGCGAGCCGATTTCGTCGTGAGAGACAACGGGAATCCTCCTCTTTTCGCCGTCCTTTCCGATGCGTGCGGCCATTTCCGCCATTTCGCGTAGCGGGCGTGATGTTATCCTGGAGAGGAACAGGCTGAAGGCGAGCGCCAGCAGAATCGCGATGGCCACGGCGCCGGCCGTCATCCGGTGCAGTGATTCGGTTGCGTTTGCCAGGTTGTCCAGGGGGAGGGCCAGCCTGATGAAACCGCTGTGCGTTCCGGTGTCATAGCTTTGCGCCGTATACAGCATGGAGGTCTTGAGCGTTTCCGAATAACGGATGGCGCTGCCGGTTCCGGTGCGCAGCGCCTGCTGGATTTCCGGGCGTTTCAGGTGATTTTCCAGACCGTGAAGGCTTGTCCGGTTCAGGTCCGAATCACCCGTTACCGTGCCGTTGCGATCGATCAGCGTCACCCTTGCCTTGATCGCCGCCCCGATCCTTTCCGCCAGGCGTTGAGCCGGTATCGCGTCGCCCTCCTGCTCGGCCAGCAACCTAGCCAGACGGGTCTGACTGAAAAGATGATCGCGGCTTTCGTCCAGGAAATAGGTTTGCGCGCTCCGGTCAAAACTCAGGTAATAGGAACCTGTCAGCAGCAGAATCAGCAGCAGGTACGAAAGCATCAGTTTCCAGCGGAATTTCATGGAATCAGTTCTCCTCGATCTTGTACCCGAATCCCCGAACCGTCTTGATCTGATCGCCGGGGTCTCCCAGCTTGCTGCGCAGCCTGGTGATATGTGTGTCAACCGTACGTGTGTCCCCAACCTCATGGTAGCTCCACACGTTCTGGAGGAGCTGGTCGCGGCTTACGACGCGTCCGGGCCGTTCCACCAGAAAGCGTAACAGTTTGAACTCGGTGGATGTCAGGTCGATTTCCGCGCCTGCGCTGAGTACCCGGTGGCGTTCGGTGTCGATGGTGATCCTGCCCAGGGTCAGCATGGCCGAAGCCGGCGCCTGTTCGGTATCGCAACGCCTGAGTATGGCCTTGATGCGGAGGGTAAGTTCCCGCATGGAAAAGGGCTTGACGATGTAGTCGTCAGCGCCGACCTCGAAGCCGACCACCCGGTCGATCTCGTCGCTTTTGGCCGTCACCATGAGGACCGGGACATGGGCGGTCGCCTTCTCCTTGCGCAGGGCCTTGCAAACCTCGGTTCCCAGCATCCCGGGCAACATCAGGTCAAGCACCACGAGATCGGGGGATTCGGCTTTGGCCTGCGCAAGGCCTGACACGCCGTCAAAGGCGCACCTGGCCGCAAAGCCCTCCTTTTCCAGGTTGAAAGCCAGTAATTCCGCCAGGTCCTTCTCATCTTCAATGATCAGGATCCTTCTCATTCGCAACTCCTTGGTGGGTTTTGGGCAACTATTCATGAACTTGTAACATAGAATTGTTACAACCGTGTGCCGATTTGTAAAAATCTGCGTAGAAGATTGCAATGCTTTTTCCCGGCTACCCGGTTGTGCTCCGGATGGCAATTGTTTACACACAATTTTTCAGACCACAATCTTCCCGCAACAATCATCTGCTATACCTTGATTCCAATATATCTAGAAGGACGAATCGCGGGAAGTCATGGCGGTTCATGGACTCAGGCTATGGCAGGTATCAGGCAAAATCATTCACAAGGAGAATCGATATGAATATGAAGATCAGGCTGGACGAAGATTACTACGTATGGAGTTGTGACTGGTGCGATACGGAAAACAGGGTTCTCTGGGCGCGGGTGCACGAAGGTCTTTACTG